>DASRJH010000014.1:0-13896 GCA_035649575.1 Planctomycetota bacterium | reverse complement strand
CCCGCAATCGTGGCTCGCGCCCGAGCGGCCCTACCGGCGTACGGAATCGCGACAGGGGTACTTCATAGTCATTGACGCTGCTGCCGCGGGGCGCGACGCTGCTTGGCCCTGTTCTCGCTTGCTGCAATTCGCAGGCCCTTGCCGTGACGGATCCCGAAGCCGCTCCTCCCACCACCGACACCTGGGAGGGCATTCTCGAAGCGCTGAGCCGCCGCTACCCCGGACAGAAGCACAGCGTCTTGTTCTGCATCTACAAACTGCAGCAGAACCCCGACGTCGCGCTGCGCGACTTCCGCGCCGAGGCGGAGCTGCACGGGATTCCGGTCGGAGGCCGTACGCTGCATGCGGCGAAGGAACTGCTGGGTCTCAACAAGCCGCCGGCCACATCGACCGCACCCGCGGCCGAGACGGCGCCAGCCACTGCCACGCAGCGACGCCGCCAGCGCGCCGGTGAACCCGAAGGAAGCGGCTCGATCGAGAGCAAGGTCCTCGCCGCCGTGCGCCAGATCCAGTCGAACGCGGGCGCCGAGGCCGAACAACTGCGCGCCGCGATCCGCCGCGCGATCACGATCTTGCAGCAGGCTCTCGACGGCCAGTAGTTTGTCATGGCCGCAACGGCGGTCTCCTCGACGTCAGGGCGGCGGCGGGGCACCGCGGTGCCGCAGCTGTCGCTCGGCAAAGTGTCGCTCGGAAGGGGCCGCACGCGCGCGGGCAACGTCCGGTTCCCGCGCCTGCACGAACGGACGCAGGAACTCGGGCCAATCGTGACGCGCACACCTCGCGTAGTCGGCCGCCATCGCGGCCCCGACCGACGCGGGCTCGCAGCCGCGGTGTCGCACGAGCCACTGCCACAGGCAACCGGCCAACCGGTGCAACGCGATGCCCGAAGTGGCCCGCGTCGTCGCGTGCAACCACTCTGCGAACGCCGTGAACGAACGGTAGGCCGAAGGCCCCTGCAGCAGCGGTTGCAGTGTCGCGGTCCAGTTGCCGCTGTTGGCGACGACGTCCCAGTAGCGCGCGAACCGTTTCATGCCCTGCATCGCAGAAAACGGCACTGCGCGCGTCTCGAGCACTTCGTAGGGCGCTTCTTCGGCCCAGACCATGCCGTGCTCGGCGTCGTGACGCACGATCGGCGTGCCGCGCAGGCGCTTCAACACGCCGACCTGGATCTCCTGCGGCCCGAGCGCCCACAGCCGATCGAAGCCGCGCGCGAACGTCGCCTCGTCTTCGCCGGGCAGACCGACGATCAGATCGGCGTGCACGTGCGCACCCGTGGCCGTGCGCAACCAGCGCAGGTTGGCTTCGAGCCTGCCGACGTCCTGCCGCCGCGAGATGCGCTCGCTCGTCGCTTCGTCGAGCGTCTGCACGCCGACCTCGAACTGCAATGCGCCCTCGGGAAACGCGGCGATCTGTTCGCGCAGAGGATCGGGCAGGCGATCGGGGATCAGCTCGAAGTGCAGGAACATGCCACAGCACCACCGTTCGCGGAAGAACCGCAGGATCGCGGCGGCCGACTCGATGCCGAGGTTGAACGTGCGGTCGACGAACTTGAAGTGCCGCACGCCGCGCTGCAGCAGCGTTTCCATCTGCGCGAGGAACGCCGGCAGCGGCGCCTTGCGCACCGGGATGTCGAGCGACGACAGACAGAACTCGCACGTGAACGGGCAGCCGCGCGAGCTCTCGACGTAGACCACGCGGTGTTGGATGTCGGTCTCGCCATACTCGGCATACGGCGGCGCGAGCTGTTCGAAGTGCGGCAGCGGTGCATCGACGACGCGCGGCAGCGCGGTCTCGCCGGCCAGCACGCGCCGGCACAGGTCGCGGAATGCCAGGTCCGCCTCGCCGCGCACGACGTGGTCCGCGAGCGCGCAGATCGGCTGCAGCTCCGTCTCGTAGCTGACTTCGGGGCCGCCGAGGACGAGGCACAGTTCGGGACGCACACGCTTCAGGACGCGCGCGAGCTGCAGCGCCGGCCCCGCATTCCAGATGTAGACGCCGAGCCCGACGATGCGCGGGTTCTGCGCGAGGATCGCCTCCGCGACGTCGGCGGGCCGCTGACTGATCTCGAACTCGAGGATCGCACTGTCGTCGCGCAACTCGGCGAGGTTCGCGCGCAGATAACGCAGGCCGAACGAAGCGTGGATCCACTTCGCGTTCTGCGTCGCGAGCACGATCGCCGTCATGGCTTCGCCTGGGAACGCAGGTCGGGCGACAGGTCCGCGACGCGCACTTCGGGCCCGTCGCACAGAGCCGCCAGGCGCAGCATCTCGTTCTGCAGCTGGCGCACGTTGCCGGGCCAGGGGGCGCGGCGCAGCGCGGCCTCGGCCGGCTTCGACAGCACGAGGGGGCGCCCCGCCCTCTCGGACGCTTCGGCGAGGAACTTCCGCGCGAGCAGCAACACGTCGTCGCCGCGGTCGCGCAAGGGCGGCAGCTCGAGCCGCAGCACGTTGAGCCGGAAGTAGAGGTCCTCGCGGAACCGGCCGGCGGCCACGGCGGCCTCGAGGTCCTGGTTCGTCGCCGCGATGACGCGCACGTCGACCTTGCGCACCTTGCTGTCGCCGACGGCGCGCACTTCGCTCTCCTGCAGCGTGCGCAGCAGTTTCACCTGCATCTGCAGGCTCATCTCGCCGATCTCGTCGAGGAACAACGTGCCGCCGTCGGCCGCGACGAAGTGGCCCGGATGGGAGTTCACGGCCCCCGTGAAGGCGCCCTTCTTGTGGCCGAACAGCACCGACTCGAGCAGCGTGGCCGGGATCGCCGCGCAGTTCTCGGCCACGAACGCGCGCGTGGCCCTGCGGCTCAGCTCGTGCAGCACCTGGGCAACGCGTTCCTTGCCGGTCCCGCTCTCCCCCGTGATCATCACGGGCGCGGTTGCGGGACCGAACTTCTCGATGCGCGTGTGCAATGCGAGCATCGCGGGGCAGGTGCCGACGATGCCGTGCCATGCGTCCGGGTCGGTCGCCGCCGCGGCGGGCTCTTGGGGCGAGGCCCTTTGGGGCGTCACACCGTCGAGCAGCGCGCGCAGCTCACCCAGAACGTCGGGCGCCTCCGCGTTCACGCGTTCGAGCAGCTCGCGGAACGCCGCCAGGATCTTCTCGCGCGGGCTCAAGTGTCCATGTCCTCGAGCAACTTGAGCCCGGCGTACTCGAGCACGAACTCGCGCTCGACGCCGTCGTCGAACCGCACCACGGCGCGCGCCGTCGTGCCGCGTCCCCGGAGCCGTCGCACGGCGCCGGCGCCGTAGAGATCGTGTCTCACGCGCATGCCGAGCCGCAGCATGGCCAGCGCCTCGGGGTCCGGCAGGACACTCCAGCCCGTGCTGCTGGATCCGCTGTCGTCCGCTTCATAGCGCCGCTGTGACGGCGCGTAGTTCGCGGTGCAACCCTCGGGCACCTCGCGCAGGAAGCGCGACGGCCGCATCGTCGACGTCTCGCCGGCGATCATGCGCTCGCGCGCGGACGACAGCAGCAGCGTGCGCCGCGCGCGCGTCATCGCGACATACATGAGGCGCCGCTCCTCCTCGAGCCCTTCCTCGTCGTCGGCCGTGCGCTGGCTCGGGAACGTGCCCTCTTCGAGACCCGCGACGGACACGTGGTCGAACTCGAGCCCCTTCGCGGCGTGCACGGTCATCATGCGCAGCATCGGGCCCTCACCCTGCGTATCGGCCGACGTCAGCAGTGCTACGTGCTGCAGGTAGCCCGCGAGGCCCTTCGACAACGCGTCGTCGTCGTCGCCTTCGACGTCGGGCGCCGCGTCGAACTGCACGGCATCGCTGACGAGCTCCTTGATGTTCTCCTCGCGCGTGCTGTCCTCGGCGTCGCCGAACGTCGTCGCGTGCTGCAGGTAGCCGGTGCCGTCGAGGATCACCTTCAGCGCGCCGTGCGCGCCGTGCGAGCTGGCGAGCCGCGCGCGCTCCAGCACGTGCGCGAGCTCGGCGAGACCCTTCCTCGCCTTGCCCGAGAACTCGCCGTGCAGCGACGTCTCGCCGACCACCTCTCGCAACGACATGCCCTCGGTCGTCGCGATCTGCCGCAGCCTCTCGAGACCCGCCTTGCCGAGCCCGCGCGGCGGCACGTTCACGACGCGCGCCATGCTGACGTCGTCGAGCGGATTCACGAGCACGCGCAGATACGCGAGCAGGTCTTTGATCTCGCGCCGCTCGAAGAACGTGAGTCCGCCGACGATCTCGTAGGGCACGCCCGCGTCCTTCAGCGCCTGCTCGAAGCCTCGGGACATCCAGTGCGCGCGGTAGAAGATCGCGATCTGGTCGAGGCCCACGCCGTCGTCACGCAGCTCGGCGATGCGTGCTGTGATCGTCGACGCCTCCTCGCTCGCAGTCCCGGCCCGTAGCCGCAGCACCGGCGTGCCAGGCTCCGCGTCGGTGCGCATGCGCTTGTCCTTGCGCATCTTGTTGTGCGCGATCACGGCTTCGGCCGCGTGCAGGATCGTCGCGGTGCTGCGGTAGTTCTGCTCGAGCCGTACGACCGTCGTCGTCGAGTAGTCGTTCTCGAAGTCGAGGATGTTGCGCAGCTCGGCGCCGCGGAAGCTGTAGATCGACTGGTCCGGATCGCCGACGACGCACAGATTGCCCGGCGGCGGGCACAGGTGCTTCAGCAGATCGTACTGCACGCGGTTCGTGTCCTGGAACTCGTCGACGAGCAGCCACGGGAAGCGCACCTGGTAGCGCTCGGCGACGGCCGGATGCTCGCGCAGGATCTGCAGGAAGTTCACGAGCAGGTCGTCGAAGTCCATCGCGCCGACCTTGCGCATGCGCTCGTGATACGGCGTCCACACTCGCGCGACGATGCGCGCGATGTCGCTCAACCCGAGGTCGTCGGGCCGCGACGCGGCGTTCTTGAGCCGGCTGATCCACTGGCCGATCAGCGACGGCTTCGCCTGCGTGCTGCTGATGCCGATCTCCTCCATCAGCTCCTTGATCAGGCTGTCGCGGTCCTGCACGTCGTAGATCGAGAAGCCCGGCGCGTAGCCGAGCAGATGGCCGTCCTGCCGCAGGAAACGCGCGCACGCCGAGTGGAACGTCGCGACGCGCACGTAGCCGCCGCCGAGCTCTTCGACGCGCCGCGCCATCTCGCCGGCCGCCTTGTTCGTGAACGTGACCGCGAGGATCTGGCTGCTGCGCGTGCCGTCGCGCAACAGCCGCGCGATGCGGCGCGTCACGACGCGCGTCTTGCCGGAGCCCGCGCCGGCCAGCACCATCAGCGGCCCTTCGCCATACGCGACCGCGGCGCGCTGCTCGTCGTTGAGGTCCTCGAAGATCGGATCGTCGTTCATCGCGCTCACGACCGGCTTCGGCGCAGCAGTGCCAGCACGTTGCCGACGACCACGACGCCCACGCATCCGATCACGTTGTACCAGAGGAAGCCCACCGGTGGCACCAGCTTGCCGTCGACGAGCACGTGGTTCGGCTCCGCGTTGACGACGAACTCGGTGAAAGCCGTCGCAGCGAAACCGCTGGCCAGAGCGATCCAGCCGTCGTGCGTGCGCGCCGCGGGACACAGCCAGCCGAGCAGGAAGACGCCGAACAGCGAGCCGTAGAACATCGACCCGATCACATTGACGACCTCGATCATCTGACCGAGCTCGGCGACGTAGAACGCGCTGACCGTCGCGAACGCGCCCCAGAACAACGTCGCCCACCGGCTCATGCGCAGGATCTCGTCCGGCGGCGCCTGCGGCTTCACCTTCACATACAGGTCCATCACCGACGACGTCGCCAGCGAGTTCAACTGCGCGTCGAGGCTCGACATCGCCGCGATGAAGATCGCCGCGATCACGAGCCCCAGGATGCCGATCGGCAGGTTCGCGAGGAAGAAGTGCGGGAAGATGAAGTCACCGTCCTTCTCCTTGGTCTGCGCGAGCCGCTGCCACGTCGCGAGCGCAGCGTCGCGCAGCTCGCCGACGCGCTCGTTCGCCTGCTGGAGCGGCGCTGGATCCGCACCTTCGCCATCGCCGACGAACGCGAGCGCGATCTCGCGTCGCCGGTCGGCCGCGGCCCGGTAGTCCTGCAGCAGCGTGTTCCACGCGGCCCGTTCCTCGGCCGTCGCCGCGGCGGCCACGCGTTCCATGTCTCCGGCGCGGAAGACCGGCGGCGCCGGCGTGAACATGTAGAAGACGTAGATCAACGCGCCGAGCAGCAGGATCGCGAATTGCATCGGCACCTTCAGGAACGCCGACACGAGCAGGCTCGCCTTCGCGTGATCGACCGACTTGCTCGCGAGATAGCGCTGCACCTGGCTCTGGTCGGCGCCGAAGTAGCCGAGGAACAGGAACACGCCGCCGACCATCGCGGCGACCAGGTTGTATCTGTCGGCGAACGCCTCGCCCACGTCCGGGGGCAGGTGGATCGCCTCGAGGCGGTTGCTCGCTCCGGCAAGCGCCATCGCGTCGTGAAAGCCGACGCCCTCGGGCAGCCCGGCGATCACGGCCCACAGCGAGCAGCCGATGCCGAGGAACATCACGACCATCTGCTTCACGTCCGTGAATATCACGGCTGCGTTGCCGCCGAAGATCGTGTACGCAGCCGACACGCCACCCATCAGCAGGATCGCGAGCCACTGCGGGGTGCCGAGCACGAGGTTCAGCACGATGCTCGGCGCATACAACGACGTGCCGACCGCGATGCCACGCGAGATCAGGAACAGGATGCTCGCGAGCACGCGTGTCGGCGCGTTGAAACGCCGCTCGAGATACTCGTATGCCGTGAACACCCTCGCGCGCGTGAACCACGGCACGACCGTTGTGCACAGGATCACCATCGCGAACGGCAGCGCGAGATACACGTGCAGCCAGCGCAGACCGTGCTCGTAGCCGTGGCTCGCGATCGAGATCATCGTGATCGCGCTCGCCTGCGTCGCCATCACGGACATGCCGACCGCCCACCACCGCACGCTGCGGCCGGCGAGCAGGAAGCCCTCGAGGTCCTTGTGCTGGCTCGCGCGGCGCACACTGTCGGCCACGACGTAGACCGGCAGCGCGACGATCAGCACCCAGTCGAGCCAGTGCATCAGCGAAGCCCGCGCATCAGTCGAACACCGCGGTGAACCACCACAACACGGCGATCGTCAGCACGCCGTATGCGAGCGTCGCGACGTAGATGCGGCGCCAGACTCTCGGATCGATCTCCTCGTTCATCGTGTCGGCCCAGCCGCGGGGATAGGAGGCAGCAGGCTAGGGACGAGCCTTGTCCGGCACAACCGCTTTGCCCGGGGCGTCGCAGCAGTTCCCATCGCCGCGGGGCGGACGAACACGGAACGCGCATCCAGCCGCCCGATCGCGGCGATGTTCTCACGGAGTTCCCGCGGACGCGTCGTGCTTTGCCGGAGCGGCCGCCCGCTGCTTGATGTGCCGGCTCGCCCACCAGCCGAACAGAAAGCAGATCGCACCGAGCGTCAGCGAGAGCGGGTGGCGGCCCGGGTGTTCGACCTTGTCGACCCAGGGGCGCAGCGCATTCTCCTCGAGCATCAGCACCCCGGCCACGTGCCCGAGCACGCCGCCGCCGAGCCATACCACCCAGCGATGGTTCTCCATGACTTTGCTCAGGAGCTGGCTGCCCCACACCACGAGCGGGATCGACAGCGCGACGCCGCCGATCGCGAGGCCGAGATGCCCTTCCGCCGCGCCGGTCACCGCGATCACGTTGTCGAGGCTCATCGACGCATCGGCGATCACGATGATCCAGATCGCCTGCCGCAGCGACTCGCCGGCCCGCACCTTCGGCTCGTTCCCCTCCGCGGGTGTCCCGTGTGGCGCGACGACGCCGTGCTCTTCGGGGGACAGCAGCTTGTAGGCGATCCACAGCAGCAAGACCCCGCCGACGAACTGCAACCAGGGGATCTTCAGCAACCACGTCGCGATCGTCAGGAACAGGATGCGCAGCGCCACCGCGCCGAACACACCCCAGAACCTCCCGAGCCGCTGTTCGCGCGGCGGCAAGAGCCGCACCGCCATCGCGATCACGATCGCGTTGTCGCCCGCGAGCAGCAGGTCGAGCAGCACGATCTTGAAGATCTGGGTCCACGACCACGTGTCTTGAAAAAACGCGGGCATCTTGGGGACGGCGCACACTAGTCGAGTGCGCACGTCCGATACAACCGAGATCGACCCGCGGGTTTTCGCCCGATCAGGCCAGCGCCATCGACACGCACGAGCGTTGCACACGCTGCAGCGCCGCTGCGAGATCCGCGGCGAGGTCTTCGACGCTCTCGATGCCGACGCTGAGCCGCAGCAGGCCCGCCGTGATGCCGGCGCGCTCGCGCACCTCGGCCGTCATCGACGCGTGCGTCATCGTCGCGGGGTGCGCGATCAGGCTCTCGACGCCTCCGAGCGACTCCGCGAGCGTGAAGCACCGCAGTCCGTCGAGGAACGCCGGCACGGCCGCGGGGTCCCGGAGCTCGAAGCTCAACATGCCGCCCGCACCACGCTGCTGGCGTTTGCCGAGCTCGTGGTCTGGATGCGACCGCAGTCCCGGGTAGTGCACGGCGAGAACGGCAGGGTGCGCTGCCAGCAGTTCGGCGAGCTGCTGCGCGTTCTGCTGGTGGCACTGCATGCGCGCGTGCAGCGTGCGCAGGCCGCGCAGCGTCAGCCAGCTGTCGAACGGCGCACCGGTGATGCCGAGCGCGTTCGCCCACCAGACCAGCTTCTCGTGCAGTGCTTTGTCCTTGCAGACGACGGCCCCGCCGACGACGTCGCTGTGGCCGTTGATGTACTTCGTCGTCGAGTGCACGACGAGGTCGGCGCCGAGCTGCAGCGGGTTCTGCAGCACCGGCGACAAGAACGTGTTGTCGACCGCGAGCAGGGCGCCCGCGCTGCGGCAGCGCGCAGCGAGCGCTTGCAGGTCGACGATGCGCAGCAACGGGTTGCTCGGGGTCTCGGCCCAGACGAGGGCCGGCCGGCGCGCGAGCACCGCGCCGAGCGCCTTCGGGTCGCGCTGGTCGACGATCGCGACCTCGAAGTGGCCTTTCCTCGCGAGCGCGTCGACGAGGCGCCACGTGCCGCCATAACAATCGTGCGGCAGCACGAGCAGGTCGCCGCGCTGCAGCTGGTGCAGCACGAGCGTGATCGCCGCCATGCCGGTCGCGGTGACGACGGCGCCGGCGCCGCCTTCGAGGTCGGCGAGCGCATGGGCCAGTTCGTCGCGCGTCGGATTGCCGCTGCGCGTGTAGTCGTAGGCGCGCTTCTGCTGGAAGCCCGCGAACGCGAAGTTCGCCGACAGGTGCAGCGGCGGGCTCACGGCCCCGTGCGTTGGATCGGTCGCGATGCCGGCGCGCACGGCCACGGTCTCTGGTCGCGGGCTCATGCGAGCACCTCGCGCACGAACGCGCTCACCGCGGCGTGCTCCTTCAAGAACGCATCGTGCCCATACGGCGACGCCACCTCGCGATGCGCGCGCAGCTGTGGCAGCGCCTGCGCGAGCTCTGCGACCTGCGACGGCGGCACGAGCTGGTCGCCATCGAAACCGAGCAACCAGGCCGGCACCGTCACGCGCGCCGGATCGACCACGTGCGCATCGATCGAGTTGTTGAGGCAGAGGAACTGCTCGGGCAGCCAGTCGCCGGCGAACGCAGCGCCGCGCGCCTCGAGCCAGTCCTGCACAGGGAAGCGCACCTGCTGTCCCGAGAACGACGCGGCCCCGCCGAAGCGCTGCTGCAGCTCAACGGGAGTGCGGTAGGTCGTCATCGCTAGTGAGCGCGCGAGCGCGAGCGCTTCGCGCCCGGCACCGTGGCGCTGGCCGAGCTCGACGATGCCACGCTGCACGGCGCGCCAGGCGCTCGCCTGCGCGTGGCTCTGCTGCGGCGCGGCGATCGCTGCGAGCCGCTGCACGCGATCGGGGTGGAGCGCTGCGAACTGTAGCCCGACCATGCCGCCGTAGCTGCTGCCGACGAAGGCATGCACGCGGTCGATTGCGAGCGCGTCGAGCAGGCAGCACAGGGCTGCCGCCTGATCCTCGGTCGCGACGAACGGGAAGGTCTCGCCGGCGCCGGGCGCCGTCGAGTTGCCCGAGCCGCCGAGCCAGTCGAACGCGAGCACCTGGTAACGGCTCGTGTCGATCGCGAGCCCGGGGCCAACGAACTCCTGCCACCAGCCCGCACGCGGAACCGCCGCATGTGCGCTCACGTGGCGGCCCGCCGAGATGCCGCCCAGCACGACGACGACCGGAGCGTGCACGGGTCCCTGACGTTCGAACGCGAGCACCGCGCCCTCGAGCGCACCGCCGCGCGCGAGCAGAAACCGCGCTGGCAGGTGGCAGAGCTCGGCGCCGAGAGGCAACGTGATCACGGCGCTCATGGCCGCACCACCTTGCCACCGAGGGCCGTCACCACGTCCTGGACCAGCGCCTCGGCCGTGCGTTCGTAGCCGACTGCGAGCCCCGTGTGCACGCGAAGTCCGTGACCGAGCTCGTAGCCGTAGACGACGCGGTCCGGGGGTGCCGCGAGCGGCGAGCCGGCCGGCAGCTCCTCGAACCGAACGCGCAGATCGTCGCCGTTCCCGCTGCCGCGCGCGACGAGCCGCGTCGTCGCGCCGCGCCGCGCGCGCGCCTGCACGAGACGTGCGTCGAGATCGCGTACGTCCTCGCGGCGAACGCCATCCACGCCGGGCACGGGCTTGCTGCCGTCGCCGAATACAGCTCCCCATACGGCCACGAGCTTCGTCGCGGCGTCGCTGCCGTCGAAGTCGCGCGTCGGATCGGCTTCGAGCAGACCGCGCGCCCGCGCCTCGTCGATGCCGGCTTCGACCGACGCACCGCGTTCGATCGCCTGCACGATCACGGTCGTCGTCACGTTGCCGACGAGGCAGAGACTACGGCAGTGCTGGCGCAACTCGTCGAGCTCGCTCACGAGCTTCTGCCCCGTGCCGCCCAGCACCGCGTCGATGCCGACGCGGCCGCGATGCGCGCCGACCAACCACTCGGGCGACGCGGCCGCGAGCGCGTTCTTGGCGCAGAGGCAGAGAAACGCGCCGCCGCGGAGCGCGGCGCGACCGCGTTCGAGCGCCGCGGCCGTTCCCGACGCGTCCGTCGGTGTCGCATCGACAACGACATCCGCACCGACCACGGCGATCGCGAGGGCCGTCGGAATGGCTTCCGCGCGCGGCCACCAGGCCAGGGGGAACTTCGCCTTGTGCGCGAGCACCGCTTCGACGTCGAGACCTCCGCGGTCGAACACGGTCGCCGTCGAATCGGAGATCGCGACCACCGAGATGGGCAACGCACGCGCGCGGCGCAGGAAGGCTCGCCCCACCTGGCCCGGTCCGATCAGGTGCACGGTGCGCGTTTGCGGATTCGGAGACAGCGGAAGCTCTCCTGGCGATTGGCCCGACGAGCGGAACCCGACCGTGTCGGGGCCCAACGTCGATGCTGTCGCAGTCGAGATCGAAGGAGAATACGGGGCCGGCGGAAGAGCGCGGCGCGAACGAGTAGGCAGAGTCATCGAAGGATCACCTTCGGGCCCGTTCCCAGTCTCCGCGCTGCCAGCATGGTCTGCGCGAACGCACCATGCGGTCGCTGGCAGACTCATCTTTCGGCCCTACTCAGGGACTGGCCGCGGGAGTTGGCACCTGCGCTTCTGCTGCGTGGTTGCCCCAGCGTCGTCGGGCCCGGCCCTCGGCTGGTCTGGATGAGTTGTCGCGAGTCTTCTATCGGCGGCGAGCAGCCTCGTCAAGAGGAAGAGTGGAAGTGCCACCCCGCCGCGCGGGCAAGTCTCGGCGTCGCCTCGCCGGCGGGCGTCAAAACGCGCCGATCGTCAACAAGAGCGCATTCGTGCTCGTGAGGGCGAGGAGGTTGCCGACGGCGTCGAGCTCGATCGGCACCACCTGTTGGTGCAGCTGTTGGCCCGCGAGGGCAACACTGTGCGGGATCGCGATCTGCGTCGTCACGCTGCCAGCGCTCGGCACGTAGACCGCTAGCAGGTCGGGGCTCACCCACAAAGTACATCCCGCGACTCCCTGCGGCAGGATCGACGACAGCGGAAGCGAGGCGGTGCTGAAGCCGAGCACCGACAGCGCGAGCGAGATCGCCGGTATCCCCGTGGCGACCGCAGTGAACGTCGACCCCGTCCACGGCAGCGACGTCGCGGTCAAGACGTTGGGACCAGCACTGCCGGCGCAGCCCGCACCGAACGAGGTGGTGGTGGCGGGACACGTCGTAGTCAGTTGCGCGACGTAGGCGGAGACGACACCACCGGCGATGCTGAACTCACCGCAAGCCACGAGGTCTCGGCAGCGTCGTCAGGGCACGGACATCGCCATTCATTCCCGTACCGAGCGCCGACCAGTTCGCGCCATTCGAGCGCGCGATGTTCTGGGCACTCGCACCCCCGGCGCTCGAGAAGTGGCCACCAGCCACGATGTCACCGTTGGGCAGCACCGTCAGGGAGAACACGCCGCCATTCGTCCCTGCTCCCAGCGGCGACCAAGTCGGGTCACTCCAGCTCGCAATGTAGTTGGCACTCACACCTCCTGCAGTGGTGAACAGACCACTCGCCACGAGGTCACCGTTCGGCAGCATCGTCAGGGCAGCGACACCGCCGTTCATTCC
Organism: Planctomycetota bacterium; assembly: GCA_035649575.1. GTDB lineage: Bacteria > Planctomycetota > UBA1135 > UBA1135 > UBA2386 > DASVAL01. The sequence continues at coordinate 1,343 of DASRJH010000014.1, read as the reverse complement.
CGTACCCAGCGCTGACCAGGTCGTGCCATCCCACCGCGCGATGTTGGAAGCGCTCACACCCCCCGCCCGTTGCACGCCGCAGCGACCATTCGAACGGCCTGCGCACCGAGCGGGAGACCTGCCGCGTGAGCCGGGAGGTGGCTCGCGTTCGCTGTCTGCAGCGAGCCCCGTTGCAATCCACGGCGACTGCCGCGATGTTCCTCCCCCGATGAGCACCGAACCCGCACCCGAACAAGCCTCCGACTTCATTCGCGACCGCATCCGCGCGGACGTGCAGAGCGGCAAGTGCAAGCAGGTGATCACGCGCTTCCCGCCCGAGCCGAACGGCTACCTGCACATCGGCCACGCCAAGGCGATCACGCTGTCGTTCTCGGTCGCGAAGGAGTTCGGCGGCCGCTGCAACCTGCGGATGGACGACACGAACCCGGCCGCCGAGGACCAGGAATACGTCGACGCGATCAAGGAGGACGTGAACTGGCTCGGGTTCCAGTGGGACGCGCTGCTCTATGCGGCCGACTACTTCGACCAGATCTACGCCTGGGCCGAAGTGCTCGTCGAGAAGGGCCTCGCCTACGTCGACGATCAGAACGCCGATCAGATCGCCGCGACGCGCGGCACGCTCACGACCCCGGGCACGAACAGCCCGTTCCGCAACCGCACGCCGCAGGAGAACCTGCAACTGCTGCGCGAGATGAAGGCCGGCAAGTTCCCCGACGGCGAGCGAGTGCTGCGCGCGAAGATCGACATGGCGCACAGCAACCTCAACATGCGCGACCCGGTCATGTACCGCATCCGGCACATGCACCATCAGCGCACGGGGGACCGCTGGTGCCTCTACCCGATGTACGACTGGGCGCACGGCCAGTGCGACTCGATCGAAGGCATCACGCATTCGTTGTGCACCCTCGAGTTCGAACACCACCGGCCGCTCTACGACTGGTTCTGCGACTCGATTCCGATCTACAGGCCGCAGCAGATCGAGTTCGCGCGGCTCAACGTGACCTACCTGCTGACGAGCAAGCGGAAGCTCTTGCTGCTCGTCGACGGCAAGCACGTCGACGGCTGGGACGACCCGCGCATGCCGACGCTGCGCGGCCTGCGGCGCCGCGGCTACCCGCCGGAAGCACTGGTCGCGTTCTGCCGGCACGTCGGCATCGCGAAGTTCAACAGCACGCACGAATTCGAGCTGCTCGAGTTCTTCGTGCGCAGCCACCTCAACAAGACCTCGGCGCGCCGCATGGTCGTGCTCGATCCCGTGCGCCTCGTGATCGAGAACTGGCCCGCCGGATCCGGTGGCAAACCACACGTCGAGTGGGTGCAGGCCGTGAACAACCCCGAGGATC
>DASRJH010000013.1:0-2644 GCA_035649575.1 Planctomycetota bacterium | reverse complement strand
GACCCCGACCTGCCGCCGCTCGTGCTCGAACCCGCGTTCGTCGAGGCCCAGCGCCGTGCGCTCGGCGAGCTGCCCGCAGCGCGGCGCGAGCGCTACCGCGCCCAATACGCGCTTCCCGCCTACGACGCCGAGGTGCTGACGCGCGACCGCGCGATCGGCGACTGGTTCGAGGCCGTCGTGGCCGAGGGCATCGACGCCAAGACCGCGAGCAACTGGGTCATGAGCGACGTGCTGCCCTCCCAGCGCGAGCGGACGGCGCCGCTCGCCGAGTTCCCGGTCGCGCCCGCGCGCCTCGCCGAACTGCTGCGCCTGCTCGACGGCAAAGTGCTGACCCAGGTCTCGGCGCGCGCCGTCTTCCGCCACATGCTCGACCACGAGGGATCCGCCGCGGATGCGATGGCTGCCCTCGGCCTCGTTCGCATCGCCGACGACTCGACGCTGCAGCCTCTCGTCGACGCGGCGGTCATCGCACTGCCGGCTGCGGCAGCCGCGGTGCTCGCAGGCAAGGAGCGGGCGCTCGATGCGCTGAAGGGCCACGTGATGCGGGCTTGCCGAGGGCGCGCCGATCCCGCGGTCGTCGACTCGCTGCTGCGCGCGAGGCTCGAGGTGCTGCGCCGACAGGGCCCCTGACGCGCGGCCAGGGTTGCTTATCGTGACGCAGGAATCAGAGTCCCGCGAAGACTCCCAGCGTCTGTTCGGCCGTCTCGGACCCTGGGCCATTGCGGCGCAGCACGACCGCGAGCTGCGCCGGATGGCGCGCTGTCTTCACCACGATGCCCCACGAACGCGCGGCGCCTGCAGCGATCCGTTCCTGGGTGAGCGTGAGCACGTCGACTCCTTCCTCCTCGGCCAGAGCACTCACGAACCCGGGCCGCACCGCAGCGGCAGCCGTGGCCACGGCGACCACGGCCTCGGCGCCGAAATCGCACCACGAGTCGGGCAACGTCGCGATGGCGCCTCCGAGCCTCTGTCGCAGCGCTTTCCATTCCGCCACCGTCGTAGCGCGCTCGCAGCACGGGGCGGCAACTGCGGGGACTTCGCAGGCGAAGCTGTCCATCAGCAGCGGCCCGGCCGCAGCAGAACCCGCCGCCGCACCGGCACGATGCGGCACCTCCACCGTGCCGCACGAACACCCGAGCAGGGCCACCACCCAGCAGCACACGCGCATCGGCGAAATGCTACCCGATCGACCGCGGGCCCCTGCCCGAGCGACGGGTTACCATTTCTCCATGCAGAAGCCGTTGCCCGCCCTGCTCGCGATCCTGATCGGCGCTCACCTGGCGTGTCAGACAGCGGCACCGCCGAGCAAGGAGATGGCCGAGGTCGCCGCCGCGTATGCGGCGAAGATCACGGCGTCGGCCGTGTTCGTGAGCGGCCGCACGGTCGAGTCCGTGCTCGCAGAGGAACTGGCGCCGACGCGCCCGCTCGAGACGTTGATCCATCCGTTCCTGAAGTTCGACGTCGACAGAGAGAAGCACACGGTCACCTGCCGGCTCCTGTCCGCGACCGCCGTGGCGGTCGAAACGAAGAACCTCGGCTGCACGCTCGTACATCCCGACGTCACGGCGGAGGCCCTGCGCACGCGTGAGGCACCGGGCCGGGTCGACGGCCAGGGAGACCCGCAGATCGATTGGCCGCTCGGCGACCGGCTTCCCGCAGGCACACCGGAGGGCGTCGACATGAAGGCCCTGACCGCGGCCATCGACGTCGCGTTCGCCGAGACGCCGACTGGCCCCCGCGTGAACACGCGGGCGTTGCTCGTCGTGCACCGGGGCCGGCTCGTTGCGGAGCGCTACGCCACCGGCTACCGCGCGGACATGGCGCTGCCCGGCTGGTCGATGAGCAAGACGATCGTGAACGCGCTCGTTGGCATCCGCATCGCGCAGGGCGCGCTCGATCCGGAGGCACCGCTCGCGGTGCCCGAGTGGAACACCACGGCCGACGATCGGCGCCAGCAGCTGCGGCTGCACGACCTGCTGTCGATGACTTCCGGGCTCGCGTGGAACGAATCCTACGACGATCCGCAGAGCGACGCGCTGCGCATGCTGTTCCGCTCGAGCGACCACGGCGGCGTGTTTGCGCTGCAGCCGCAGGCCCAGGCGCCGGGCGTCAAGTTCCGCTACAGCAGCGGCTGCACGAACCTCGTGTGCCGCATCCTGCGCGGCACGTTCGCGAGCGACGCCGAGTATTGGGCCTTCCCCGGCCGTGACTTGTTCGGCCCGCTCGGCACGCGCACTGCGGTGCTCGAGACCGATCCGAGCGGCACCTTCGTCGGCAGCTCCTACGGCTTCATGTGCGCGCGCGACTGGGCGCGCTTTGGCTTGCTCTACGCCAACGATGGCGAAGTCGCGGGACGCCGCATCCTGCCGAAGGGATGGGTCGCCAGGTCCGCGCGGTCGGAACCGTGCGCCGAGGGGCGCTTCGGCGACCACATCTGGCTCAACGCGGACCCCGACGGCGACGGGCCGCGCGAACGGGCCTGGCGCGACCTTCCCGCCGACCTGCTGCGCATGGACGGTCACGAAGGCCAGTACGCGATCATCATGCCGACCGAACAGATCGTGATCGTGCGGCTCGGCTGCACGAAGAGCGGCGGCTTCGACGTGCACGGCCTCGCGCGGCGCGTGCACCGCGCCTGCGGCGG
>DASRJH010000012.1:0-51760 GCA_035649575.1 Planctomycetota bacterium | reverse complement strand
TGGCGGCGTGCCGCTCGCCCTCGACCCGGTCGGTAACTCGCGCCCGCAGATCGGGACGACGTTCACGCTCGAGCTGACAAACGCGCCCGCCGGTTCCGTGATCGGGTTCCTCGTGTTCGGCCTCACGCAGTACCAGCCCGGCATCAACCTCGCACCGTTTGGCATGCCCGGCTGCTCGTTGTTCGCGAGTCTCGACGTGATGCTGTCGTTCCCGCTGCTGCCGCTGCCGCAATTCGGCTGGTCGATACCGAACAACAGCGCGCTGGTCGGCTACCAGCTCTACCTGCAGGGTGTGTCGCTGTCGCCGGGAGTGAATCCGCTCGGCCTCGCCGCCAGCAACGCCGGTGCGGTGCTCATCGGCATCTGACGAACGTCGAACGGGCCGAAGCGCGCGGCGAGCGGGAGGTGCTGTACACCTGCCGCACGGCGACCTCAGAAGTGGCGTTGACCCGAGTGCCGGCAAGAGAGATCGTGTCGGGGTGGTTCCGGGCGGTCGGGGGCAGCTTCTTCTTCCCATCGCGCCGTGCACCGCCTTCCCGACCAGCCGAGTCCCCGATGCGCCTCACGGTAGCGGACCTGCGCATCCGGTCGCTCGCGCTGCGGCGCAAGCTCCACGCCGTCAAGGCCAACACGCGCGTCGCGCAAGGCATCTGGTACCCGTACGACATCTTCGGCAACCTGAAGCGGCTGTGGCGCATGCTCGGCCCGTGCTTCGACCTCGGCCCGCTCGTCGCGGGCGGCATGTATGACATCGGCGCCGCCGATGGCGACATGTCGCTGCTGTTCGACTCGTTCGGCGTCGACGTCGCCGCCGTCGACAACCCCGGCACGAACTGCAACTGCATGACCGGCATCCGCGCGCTGTGCGCGGCGCAGAACGCGCGCGTCGCGATCCACGAGTTCGACATCGACTCGTGTCTGCCGTTGCCCGCGGGCCGCCGTTCGCTGGCGATGTTCCTCGGCACGCTCTACCACCTGAAGAACCCGTTGGGTGCGCTCGAGCGGCTGCGCGAAGCCTGCGGCCACTGCATCCTCAGCACGCGCATCGCGCAGGGCACGGCCGACGGCGCCGTGCAATTCGGCGAGCAGCCGCTGGCCTACCTGCTCGGCCACGACGAGTGCAACCGCGACGCGACGAACTACTGGATCTTCAGCTACGGCGGACTCGTGCGCCTCGCGGCGCGCGCCGGCTGGACGGTCGAGCGCTCGCTGCGCCACGGTGCTGTGCGCGGATCCGATCCGTCGAACCGCGACGAACGCGCCTACCTGCTGCTGCGCCGCACCTGAGACAGCCCCGCGCATCGCCGGCGAAGAGGCGGGCGGCTTCAGCTGACCGGCGTTGCTGCCGCGTTCTGCAGCAGCAGCGCCGCGGTGACGAACCGCTCGCGCGCCTCCGGATTCGCGAACGCGCGGCCCCGCAGCATGGACACGCCACTGCGCGCCAACACGACGAGGTCGTCGCCATCGGGCTCGATCGCACGAACGTCGCGCCACGCGAGGCGCATGTCGAGGTCGGGTTGCCGCCACAGCATGTGGTCATCGTGCAACTCGACGATGCACCGGCGCAGGCCTTCGCCCTGTTGTTCACGCAGGGTGCGGTGCAACGAGCGCCGGATGTTCGCGCACAGCCTGTGGAAGTACGCGATTGCGAACACAACCGCCGCCGCGAGCCCGACCGGGATCGCGATCCAGGGGTTCTCGGGCACGAGGGATAGCGCAGCCCAGCCGAGCCCGACCCCCACCAGCACACCGAATGCGTTCGCGGCGGAGCGGAGCTGCGAGTGCCGAGACCACTGCACGTTGCGCCAGGCGACATCGACGAGGTCGTCGAGGTCGTAGTCGAACTCGGCACTGGCGTGGATCGCCATCAATTCCTTCGTCGACCCGGGCAAGCTCGGCTCTTGGTCCGCTGGTGCTCAATTGTACGTGTAGCTCGTGTTCGCGATGCAGCCGCCCGGCGTCGTGATGACGACCGGCTGCTGGCCCGCCGTGCCAGGCGGCGTGTTCATCGTGATGACGCTCGCGGTCACGCTGAGGACCGACGCGGCGGCGCCGCCGATCGTCACGGTCGTGCCGGTCGCGAAGCCGGTGCCCTGCACGATGAACAACGCGCCGCCGGCGGCGGGACCGCTGCCGAGCACCGTGCCCGTCACGGTGGGCTGCGGATTGAGCGGCGACGTGACGCCCTGGGAGTCGAGGTTGACGACGGCGAGCTGCGAGCCGCAAGCGAGCCCCGTGGGGTACGGGAACACGATCTGCGTCGCCGACACGCTGGTCGTCGCCGCCGGCACATTGTTCACGAGCAGCGTGCAGCCGGGCCGGAAGTTGGTTCCGGTGACGGTGATCGGCTGCCCCGACGCGGCGCTGAGCGGCGCCACGCTGGTGATCGTAGGCGGCGCGCCGATCGCGACCTCGACGTCGATCGCGTTCGTGATGCCGAGGCCGAGCGGGCTCGAGGACGACAGCGTCACGGCCTGCAGCGTGAAGTCGAGCGGGAACGTGATCACGCCGGATGGCAGCGCGATCGTGAACGGCGTCGGCGCGGCCGGCAGCAGTGCTTGGAACAGGCCGAACGTGTCCGCGAGCACGAGTTCGGTGGGGCCCCAGGGCAGTACCGGGAAGCACGTCTCGCCGAAGCCGAGCTGCGTGCCGAGCGCGCCGGGCTGTGGCAGCAGCGACACGAACAACACGTATGGCGCGCCCGGCCCGAACGCGGGCGGATTGGCGATGCCGATGTTGATGGGCTGGTGCGTCGCGAGGCGCACCGTGCGCAGGAAGCCGCCAGTCGCACCGTCGACCGTCAACGTGTCGGCGCCGAACGAGCCGGCATAACACGGGTGCGACAGCGGCGTCGACGTCCACTGCCACGACAGGATCTCGGCCAGCTCGGTGAAGCCGCTGCCGGTTGCCGCGCAGAAGCCGACGTACGCGGTGCCGTTCACCATGTTGGCGCCCGGCGCCGGGGTGTTGTTCGCGTACAGACCGCCGGTCTGGAGACTGTAGGCGCGCGAGATCGCCGGCGTCGCGGCGCCGTTGACGAACACTTCGATCGTGCCCGGCACGTAGCGCACTCGCAGCGTGTGCACCTGGCCGTTGCTGAGGATCGTAGCGGGCGTGTTGCGCGCGATGGAATACTGCTCGTGCTCGTGGTTGCCCTGTGAGCCGCGCGTGTGGATCGTCAGCTCGTTCGCACTCGTGTCGCTGAGGAAGCCGTCCTGCCACGTGTCGAGCTCGATCGCGATCGAGTTGCGGATGCCGACCGAGCTGCTCGCCCCGTTGCCGTAGCCCATGCCCCACACGGTGCCGCCCATCGTCGCAGTGCCGTTTTGGTCGTCGTGGATGACGAGAGCGATGCCTTCCCCCTTGTTGCCGGCCGGAGGCGTGATGCGGAACGTGAACGTCGTGTCGAAGCCGGCGGCGACCGGCACGACCGACTGTCGCCACGCCCAACCGGTCTGGTTGTTCGTGTTCGCCGTGAGCCGCAGTGCCGTGCCGCTCTGCGCAGCGTTGCCGAGCAGCGCGAGCCCGGCGGTGCTGCTGAAGTCCGGGTAGTTGAAGCTCTGCGCGGTGAGACCGGCCGCGACGAGGGCGGGCGCGAGGAACGGAACGACGCGAGGGAGCAGGATCATTGGTGTGGTTCCCGTGGTGGGCCGGGCATGGTAGCAACACGAGCCACCGATCCAACCGACCGTCGGACTCGCGCGCGGCGCGCGCGCGAGGGCGGTGGCAACGGCTATCTGGGATCGCCAGAACCAAAGACGGGACGACGTGGCGCTTGCGGCACGTCGGCTGCACCGCGTAGCAGAGCCTTGGCCGAGAGCGCGCAGCAATACCCCAGCAGCCCGGCGACCATCAGCTCGTCGAGGGCGAAGATGTGGTGCCCGAAGCTCGAGGCCCAGGACATCACGCCGTAATACAGGACTGCCAGCCAAGGGCGCCGAACGCTCGACGTGATGGCTGGCAGGCACATCAGCAAGTTGATCAGCCGGTAATCCCAACTCAGCATCGTGAAGTATGCCAGCGCCACGATGCTCGTTCCGGCGATGGCGAGGCTTTGTGAAAGAGCGGTCTGGCGGGCTGCCGATCGTCCGACGATGGCCCCGGAGACAAGCGCCGCGACCGTCATGACGACGAGCCACGGGGCGCCGTTCAACGTGGAGAGCTGAACGAGCCCGAACGACGTCAAGGTCTCCTGCATGGTGACTCTGGCGATGCTGGCGATGGCATCCGCGTTCGAGTAGTAGATCGAGCCGGCGACAACAGCGATGCACGCCAACTGAAACGGCCGACGCAGCAGGGCGGCGGCGGCAGCGAATGGCAACAGCTTTGCGGCTCCCGCAACCGCGAGAGCGATCAGGCCGGCGATCTGCCTCGACGGTTTCCCGCTCGATGCCAGAAAGCAGAAGAGCACGACCAGCGCGAACGTGAGTTGTTCGTAGTTGCCTCGTTCGATGACGAGGCTCACTGGGTATGTAATGAGCAGCAGGTAGGACGTACGCCGCGCAGTCGGGTCGGTGATCTTGCTGACCACCGCGCAGCAGGCGCAGAGGAAGAGGGCCGCCTGGAAGATCGAAAAGGCGGCAATCCCGGTCTCGGTTGCGAATGGAGCGGCAAGGCCGGTCAGATAGGGAGGGTAGTTGAAGACATATCCGGGTGTTCCGAGCAGGCCATTGAGGCAGGCATTGGGCTCATACAGCGCGAAGCCCTCCTCGCCGCACTTGGATCCGTAGATGAGTATCGAGGCATCGAGGAAGACGGGATTCGCTGTCGTGGTCGGAAAGAACAGCCAGTACCACACACCGGCATCGTCGACCGACAAGCGCACGGTGAGCGCGATTGCGTAGTAGGCAGCGACAGAGAGAACCAGCCAGCGATCTCGCATCGTCGGGTTTTTCCAATCGGCGCCACTGCCATCCTAGCGGGCCGCGGTACTCGTGGGGGATGTGCTGAAGAGTAGTCTCTCGTCGGTCCTGCCATGTACCTGCATCTCCACCAATGCCTTTGGTTCGACCTGGATCCGTTCGCCGGACGGCGCCGCCGTCGTGCAGCGCTGCGGCCTGCAACCGCCGGCGCGCGGCCGGTGATCCTGCTGCGAGTACGGCGAGCAGCAGCGCGATGGACGGGCACATCGGCACCGCGATCATCACGGCCGCCGCACCGCGACGAGCGTGCGTGAGCGCGCAGGCGGCTGCACCGGCGCGCCGGGCCCGGGCTGTGCCTGGGTAGCATCGTGCTGTTCGAGCCCACACGCGGCGTGCCACCGGCTGGCGATCCTCGACCGCAGCGCCCATGATCGCGCGCATGCTGAGCTTGCTCGCCAGCGTTGCGTCGTTCGTCCCGCAGGAACCGCCGAAGGCAGCGCTCGATGCTGCCGCGTGGCAACACCTCGAGTGGCGCTGCATCGGCCCGTTCCGCGGCGGGCGCACGGTTGGCGCGTGCGGCATCGCCGAACGGCCGAACACGTTCTTCGTCGGCGTCAATCACGGCGGCGTGTGGAAGACGGACGACGCCGGCCGCACGTGGACGCCGATCTTCGACGAACAACCGACCGGCTCCATCGGCGTACTGCAGGTCGCGCCGAGCAACCCCGACGTGATCTGGGTCGGCAGCGGCGAAGGTCTGCAGCGGCCCGACCTGTCCACCGGCGACGGCGTGTTCCGTTCGATCGACGGCGGCAAGACCTGGCAACACTGCGGCCTGCCCGACGCGCAGCAGATCGCCGGTCTCGCGGTCGATCCGCAGGACGCCGAGCGCGCGTTCGTCGCCGTGCTCGGCCACCCGTATGGCCCCAACGAGCAGCGCGGGCTGTTCCGCACGCGCGACGGCGGCAAGACGTGGGACCGCGTGCTGTATCGCGACGCCGACACCGGCGCCGTTGCGGTCGTCATCGATCCGCACGATCGCGACACGGTGTTCGCCGTGTTGTGGGAAGCGCGCCAAGGCCCGTGGGAAAACGGCAATTGGCAGGGCCCCGGCAGCGGTCTGTTTCGCTCGCGCGACGGCGGCACCACCTGGACGCAGCTCACGCGTGGACTGCCGACCGTCGAACAGGGCCTCGGCCGCATCGGCCTCGCGATCGCGCCGAGCGACCAGAAACGCCTCTACGCAGTCGTCGACGCGCCGAAGGTCGGCGGCATCTTCCGTTCCGACGACGCCGGCGATTCGTGGACGCGCGTCGCCGACCAACGGCGGCTGTGGGGCCGCGGCAACGACTTCGCGGAACTGAAGGTACACCCGCGCGACCGCGACACGCTCTTCGTCGCCAACACCAGCTCGTACAAGAGCACCGACGCCGGCGTCACCTGGACGTGCTTCAAGGGCTCACCTGGCGGCGACGACTACCACACGATGTGGATCAATCCGCTGCATCCCGAAGTGATGCTGATGGTCGGCGACCAAGGTGCCGCGGTCAGCGTCAACGACGGCCGCACCTGGAGCAGTTGGTACAACCAACCGACCGCGCAGCTCTATCACGTGATCTGCGACGACGCGTTTCCATACCGCGTGTTCGGCGGCCAGCAGGAGAGCGGCTCGGTCGGCATCACCAACCGCGGCCGCGACGGCCACATCACGTTCCGCGATTGGCATCCGGTCGGTGGCGACGAGTACGCGTACTTTGCGCCCGATCCACTGCACCCCGATCTCGTCTACGGCGGCAAGGTCACGCGCTTTCACATGGACACCGGCGTCGTCGAGAGGGTCGGCCCCGACCGTCGAGCGCTAGGCCTGCGGTTCCTGCGCACCGCGCCGCTGGTGTTCTCCCCGGTCGACAAGACGACGCTGTTCCTCGGCGCGCAGGTGCTGCTGCGCACGCGCGACGGCGGTGCGCACTGGGAGGTCATCAGCCCCGACCTCTCACGCGAACGGCCCGAAGTGCCCGCGAACGTCGGAAAGTACAGCACGCCGGAGCTCGCGACGATGCCGCGCCGCGGCGTGATCTACACGGTCGCGCCGTCGCCGCGCGATGCAAACGTGATCTGGTGCGGCACCGACGATGGTCTCGTGCACCGCACGGCCGACGGCGGCGCGTCTTGGATCGACGTGACGCCAAAGCAACTCACCGCGTGGGCGAAGGTGTCGATGCTCGAAGCCGGCCACTTCGATGCGAACACGTGCTACGCCGCGATCAACACGATCCGCCTCGACGACCAGCGCCCGCACCTGCTGCGCACGCACGACGGTGGCAAGACGTGGACCGAGATCACGAACGGCCTCGGCCAAGGTCCGACGAACACGATCAAGGAGGACCAAAAACGCGCGGGCTTGCTGTTCTGCGGCAGCGAACGGCAGGTGTCGTTCTCGCTCGACGACGGCGAGCACTGGCACTCGCTGCGCCAACACATGCCGGCGACCAGCGTGCGCGACCTCGTCGTGCACCACGACGACCTGGTGATCGGCACGCACGGCCGTTCGTTCTGGATCCTCGACGGCATCGGCATGCTGCGCGCACTGCCTGCCGTCGCCGGCGCGCCGCTGCTGATCGCGCCGCCGCCCGCATACGAAGTCGAACGCAGCCTCAACACCGACACGCCGCTGCCGCCCGAAGAGGTCGCGGGCCAGAACCCACCCGACGGCGCCCTGCTCGACTACTGGTTGCCGGCGGCGGCGCAGCGCGTCGCACTCGAGTTGCGCGATGCGAGCGGCAAGGTCGTGCGCGCGTTCGCGAGCGACGATGCCGTCGCGCTGCCGAAGCCCGAAGCGCTCACGGTGATGGTCGAATGGGCGCGCACGCCGCAGCGCGTCGCGACGACCGCGGGCGCGCATCGGTTCGTCTGGGATCTGCGCGGACCGCGCCCCGCGCGCGAGCAGGGCCAGCCCGGCCCCGGCTTCGTCGACGACGAGGACTCGCTGCCGATCTCGGCGATCTGGCACGACACGCCGTATTCGCGCCAAGGTGCATGGGTGCCGCCGGGCCAGTACACGGTGCGCCTCACGGTGGATGGCACGACGCTCGAACAACAACTCGACGTGCGCGTCGATCCGCGGCCGAAGTGACGCCCCGATGCGTTCATTCGCGCCGACGACCTGCGCGCCGGCGGGCCGGTGATGTCGGTCGAGGAGCGCTGGCGCCTGTTGAGTCTTGGCGGGGGGTGGCTGCTCGCCGCGGATGATCGCCAGGACCGGCAACCCGGGGCGGCCGGCCGGCTAGACTGCGGTTCCCCCCTGGCTCGAAGGAATCCCTCCAATGCGTTCGTTCGCCCTCGTGTTGCTCGCTCTCGCCGCCGCCGTTCAAGCACAGAACCAAGGCCTCGTCCTCGCCAACGGCACGACCGGCTACCTCGATGTCCCGTACTCGCCGACGCTCGCGCCCGGAAGCGGCGTCACTGCGGAGGCGTGGATCACCTACAACAGCACTCTCGGCCCCGGCTGGCGGTTCCCGACGATCTTCCGCATGGACCCCAGCCCCAACTCCGCGTCCTACTTCCTGCGCGTGGAGGCCGGCCAGACGCAGGCGAACCGGCTGCTGTGGTGGGTCAGCACGCAGAGCGGCAACTATTCGATCAGCTGGTTCTACACGGCCGGTGCGCTGTCGACGTGGACGCACGTGGCGGGCACCTACGACGGCAGCACGCTGCGCATCTTCGTCAACGGCGCGCAGGTCGCGCAGGGCGTCGGCACCGGGCCGATCCTGAACACCAACGGCGTGTTCCGCATCGGCAGCGGCGACCTCACGGTGCCCGGCGGCGAGACGTGGAACGGCGAGATCGACGAAGTACGCGTGTGGCCGTTCGCGCGCTCCGCGGCGGCGATCGCGTCGACGATGAACATGCGGCTCTCTCTTCTTCCGGGCGAGGTATCGACCTGGAACCTCGACGGCGACGCGACGGACTCCTCCGGTGCGAATGGCGGCGCGCTGGTCGGCACGGCGGCGTTCGCGCCGAACTCGCTGGTGCAGACCACCGTACCGTTCTCGGGTTCGTTCGCGATCGGCTACGCGAGCGGTTGCAACAGCAACGCGCTCGCCGCGGTCAGCGCGGTGCCCAACGTCGGCAACGCCGCGTTCGGGTTCGCCGGCACGCGCGCGCCGGCGGGGCTGGGCGGCTTCCTGGTGCTGGGCCTCGGCGCGTTCCCGGTGCCGATCCCGATCTTCGGCGTCGACGTGTTCGTCGATCCGAGCGTCCTCGTGCTGTCCTTCGCGACCCTGAGCAACCTCGGTACCGCGCAGGTGGGTCTGCCGATCCCGGCCGACCCGCTGCTGGTCGGCTTCACGGTGTGCTCGCAGTGGTTGTGGTTCGACGCCAGCTGCCCGGGCGGTTTCTCGGCCAGCAACGCGATCGTGACCGGCGTGGTGCCGTGACCGCCGACGCGCATTCTGGTGACGATCCTCGTCGCCGGGTCCAGTAGCTGCGTGCTACACAATCACGCACCGCGATCCCCGTCACGCTGCGCGCAGCGACGCCGACGAGCCTCGTGTTCACGGGTGTGGCCGCGCAGCACGGCCTGTTCGCGACCATTGCTCTGCACCGCGACGGCGCGCCGCTGCTCACCGTCGTGGTCGACCCGTCGCAGCCGTTCGTTCGTGGCCTCACAGCCGGTGCCTACCGCGCCGAATTCACCGACGGCGACCGTGCCCACGGCGCGGCCGACTTCCGCGTGACCGCCGATCCGGGTGAGCCCGTCGTGGTGCAGATCGCGCGTTGAGCTGCGTTCGTGGGTAACCACGCGCGCCGGGCGGCGATATTCAGGGCAGCGTCGTCGAGAACGCAGCGGAGGTCACCACACCGAGCGGGTTGGCCGTCGTGTCGAGGACCGCGAATTGCGTGAACGTGCGCTGCTGGAGCAAGACCGGATGCAGCGGGTAGGTGAACGTCAGGTCGCCCTGGGCATCGACCAGCAGGCCTTGCCACGCGCCGAACGTCACCAGCAACCAGTTGCCCGGGGCGCCGAGCGGCGCCAGCGGCAGCGACTGTGGCGTGCCGAGTATGTGGACGCCGAGCGTGCCGACCGGCAACTGCGTGTGCAGGCCCTCCGACTGTTGGCAGCGCCAGGTCGCGACGAACGGCACCAACGCGCCGGCCGACGGCTGGCCCGCGCTGCCGTAGTTGTACACCTCGGCGGGCCAGCAGCGCCGCAGCGCGAACACCTCGTTGCGCGCCAGGTGCTCGAGCTGCCACACCAGCACCTGCCCGTGGCGATCGATCGCCGGCAACCGATGACCGCCGCGCGACGCCGCCGTGTGTTGCGTCATGGCTGGGTCGGCGAGCCACACCTCCGGTGCGGTTGCGGTCGTCTGCAGCACGACCTGCTGGTCGCCATCGCCGGCGGGCAGCCGCGCGCCGCTGCTGCCAGGGGCGACCAACACCGGCGAGCCACCGGCGAGACTCAGGCGCATCGGCTGCAGGAAGTCGGCGCCGACGGCCTCGTAGACCACGGCATCGGCCGCCGGCGTCAGGCGGGCGTGGCGGTTGCCGCCGCCGCTGTTCGTCGTCAGCGGGCCGGTCGTCGTGCCGGCCTGCAGGTCGATGACGAACAACTCCATGTGCAAGCCGACCAGCTTCTGGAACACCACCTTGGCCGCGCGCAGGTGAGGCAGCCGGCGGCCGGCGCCGCTGTCGCTGGTCAGTTGCCTGGGCGGGCGGGCGCCCGCGCGGTCGACGATGAACACTTCGAGGCTGCCGTTGACCGGCGCCTGGTAGACGAGGCGGCTGCCGTCGGCATCGAGCTGTGGGAAGGGCAGCAGTGCGGCCGTCGTCGCGACCACGTCGGCGCCAAGGCGGGTATCGAGCACGTGCACACCCTGCGCGTTCCAATACGCGATCCAGCGGCCGTCGTCGCTGATCGACAGGGGCGACCGGATGTCGAGCGCGCCATGGCCGACGCGCACGTCGGCGCCAGTCGTGCGCTGCACCGGCGGGCTGCCGTCGGTTGCGACGGTGAACATTTCGCGGCTGCCGTTGACGATGGCGAGGTAGGCGACGACGTCGGCATCGAGCGCGACGATCGGAAAACGAGAGCCCGGGCCGCTGCCCGTGGTGAGGCGAACGGGCGTCTGGGCGAGCAGCGGTGTGGAGACGATGGCGAGCGCGAGGACGCCGATCTTGCGCAGGTGGGGGAGCGTACTCATTGCAGTCGGACCCTCACGACGCTGCCGCTGGTACTGGTGAACCAGACGCTGCCATCGGGAGCGACCGTGAGGCCGTCCTTCATGTACCACGAGCCCGACGGGATCGTGTAGTTCACCGCGGTGCCGGTGATCGGATTGAAGTCGACGAGTTGGCCGCTCGAACGCGTGCCGACGTAGACGTGGCCGTTGGGGCCGACGTCGATCGGGCCGAATACGCCGCCCGCTACCAGGTTGTAGGTCGCGAACGCGAGCGTGCGCGGATCGAACGAACCGAGTTGACCAGTGGCCCAGTAGGTGAACCACACCTTGCCGTTGGCGGTCGCAGCGAAGGCCGGACCCGCGAGGACGGGCGCTTGCCGCACCGCCAGCAGCGCGCGGTCGCGGATCTGCGCGAGGCCGTGGCTCTGGTAGAGCGGGATGAACAGGTCGCCGGTCTCGGGTTCGAAGGCAGCTCCCACCGGCCAGCTGTTGGCGGGCATCGTGATCGACGCGCCGAACGTGCTGGTCGAGATCGAGAAGGGGGTCAAGCGCGTCGAGAAGTGGTCGGTGGTCCAGATCGTGCCGTCGTTGCTCCAGGCTGGGATCGCGAAATGAGCGCCGGCATAGGGCGGCGCGAACCGGGTCAAGGTTCCGGTCGTCGCATCGAACCGACCGAGGCCTTGGCCGATCGTGTGGAGCCCCGTCCACACGCGATCCTTGTCGTCGACGCAGAGACCGTCGGGCTCGGTCCACGGCGCCGTGGGGTGGAACGTGGCTGCGCCCGTCTGCGGATCGATCGCGAGCAGGCGATTGATCACCGGGTCGGAGACCCAGATCGTGCCGCGCGAGTCGGCCGCGATCTGGTCGGGGAAGCCGCCGAAGCTGAACACGTCGAAGGTGGGGACGGCATTGGTGCCGCCGGCGGGCTTCGGCGTCAGTTCGCTGGTGAACACTTCGCCGTCGTGCACGAACTCGACGACGTCGTGGTGCTCGGTCTCGCTGCGGCGGCGCTCGGCGAGCACCAGCCGATCGGCCGTCGAGACGTCGCGGCCGCGGCGGACGCGGAAGCACGGTTCCCTGGCGTTCGCCGGCACCGCCGGCGGCGCCGCCAGTCCGGCCGGTGTGCGGTTCATGATCCCGAGGCAGCCAGTGCCGTCGAAGCACAACCACACCTCCGCGTCGACCAGCGGCACGCCGTTGTGGACCAGCGTGAACACCAGCACCGTGTGGTCCTCGACGTCGCGCGTCTCGGCGAACACCGGCGTGAACACGCCGTGCTGCAGCGACGCGGCGCGCTGCTGCAGCCAGGTCGCGGCCGCCGCGGGATTGCGCGGCGCGTCGAGGTGCCGTGCCGTGTCCCAGACCAGGAACGGACGGCCGCCGACGACGGCTGCGAGACAGGCGGTGCCGCCGAGTTGGAACGGCGTGCCCTCGGCGAGGCGGCGGTTGGGGACCTGATGGCGCAGGATCGTCGGCGCGGGTTGCTGCGCCGGCACGGCAAGAATCAACACGAC
This sequence comes from Planctomycetota bacterium, assembly GCA_035649575.1. Lineage (GTDB taxonomy): Bacteria > Planctomycetota > UBA1135 > UBA1135 > UBA2386 > DASVAL01. The sequence goes on along the minus strand of DASRJH010000012.1, from coordinate 39,202 downwards.
AGCAGCCAGGCAAGCGCGTAGCAGCACGTTCGACAAGGGGTGGGACGCGGTTCGTTGTGCGCGGGGGAATGGCAGCGTAGCACCAGGCGACGCGCAGCACGAGCAGTTGCTCGCGCTCGTCGAGAAGGCCCGCAAGTAGCTGGCGCCGCTTCAGCGCAGCGGGATGCGCAGCACGTTCGACGTCGCGGCCGGCCAGTTGAGCGAGGGCTCGAGGACGAGCCACTGCGCGAACAAGGTCTGCCCGCTGAGCGACGGCGTGTTCGGCAACGGGAGCGGCAACTGCACCGAGCCGTACGCGATGCCGAGACCCGGCTGCGCGGGACCGGTCGTGAGCACCTGGAAATCCGGCGTCAGCGCGAGCTGGACATTCCACAGCGTATGCGACCCGGCGCTCATCGCGGTGTCCCACATGAGGAACGTCGGCGTGCCGAGCGTGGCGCCCGTGAGCCCGAGCCGGAACCACGACTCGCCGAGGCGCGGGGCCCACGGCGAGCTCGCGACCAGCGTGCCGCTGGCCGTCGTATCGCCTTGGCCGAGCGCCGCCACGAACGCGCCGGTTTGCGACCCGAGCAGCGGCCGATCGAACGGCTGCACGCCCGCCGCGACGCGCGGATCGGTGAGCGTGCGCATCACCGCGACGAGTGCGTCGACCTCGGCCTGCGTGTAGTTGCGCGGCCCGGTGTTCGGCGCCTGGTTCGCGTGGAAGTCGCTACCGCGGTTGTAGAGCAGCACGGCGTCGGCGAGCGTCTCGGCGCTGCCGTTGTGGAAGTACGGAGCCGTCAGCTCGACGTTGCGCAGACTCGCGATGCGGAAGCGGGCCGCGTCGGCGGGACTGTTCGTCACGGCCTGGCGGCCGAGATCCTCCTGGAGCGGGCGCACGCCGGTGTTGTGGAACACCAGCCGGATCGGGAGCGGCGAGCCGTAGTAGCCCGACGTGACCGTCGTCATCTGGCCCGCGATCGGGCCCTCCTGCAGCACGCGGTTTTCGAAGTCGCCGTGGCACGCACTGCACGCGACGGCGCCGTTCGCGGTCGAGTTGAACAGCGTCAGCCCGAGCTGCTCCTGCGCGGTCAGCGTCGCCTGTTGGTGCAGCACGCGATCCCACTTCGACTGGTCGGAGTTGAGCGTGCGCAGGTAGCACGCGATCGCGTCGACGATGCGCTGCTGGGTCACGCCAGGGCTGCCGAACGCGACCTGGAACAGCGCGGGATACGTCTGCGGCGCGACGAAGGCCTGCAGACGCGGCGGCAGGTTGCTCGCGAACACCAGCGGCACGGCGTTGGTGACGCGCGTGATCACGTCGTTCCACGTGCGGCCGGCATGCCCCATCTCGCGGATGTTGAACAGCGGCGCGGGCACGAGCTGTTCGAGCGATTGCTTGCTGCCATCGTACTGGAGATGCGTGTGGTAGCCGGAGTTGATCACTGTCGGCGCGCGCCGAGGGGTGATCGCCGGTCCGAAGCCGCGCCCCGGGAGCGGGATCAACGCGCCGTTCTGCCACACCAGCGAGATGCCCGGCGATCCGCGCTGGTCGTCGGCCGTGAACAGACGGCCGTCGGCGCCTGCGTTGCGCGCGGTCGCGGTGCGCGGGTCAGCACCGCCGCGAACGAAGTCGTGGCACGTCGCGCACGCGACCGTGCCGGTCGACGACAGCTGTTCTTCGAAGAACAGCGTCATGCCGAGCAGTTCCTTCCCCGGAGTGTGAGGATTGCTCGGCGGCGCGGGCGGCGGCGGGAAGTTCGTTTGGGCCAGGGCCGCGGAAATCAAGAACGACAACGCACCAAGGCTACGAAGCATGGGAACTCCTTGGGTGTTCCTCTGAGAGAGCAGCCGTGAGGCGCGGGGGCGGGGACTCACGCCGCGCAATCGTAGCAAGCGCTCCTGATGCGTGTGTGTGTGCTGCGGACGGCCTTCGCGCGCGCGAACGAGTGATGTCGCACACCGGCACCGCGCCGTCGGTGCGCCGCCGGTGCGTCTGTTCCCCGACGACTCGGAGTGTGCGCTCACGTCTTCGCAGCGACGGCTGTGCGCTTGCGAACACCACCGGAACACGTGGCACTGGTGCCTGCGTCGCGCGCACGCGATTGCTGGAATCCGACGATCAGCAGCGTCTCCAGTGCTCACTTGCCGTCTGCGGCCTTCGGCGCGTCGACGACGGTGATCCACGTGCGGACGATTGCGACCTTCTCGAGCATCGGCTCGCCGTCCTTCGCGACGCCCTTTGCCTCGATCTCCTTCAGCGTGTCCATGCCCTCGGTGACGAAACCGTGCACGGTGTGCTTGCCGTCTAGGTGCGGCGTGGGCACGAACGTCAGGAAGAACTGGGAGCCGTCGGTACCCGGGCCATCGTTCGCGGCGCTGAGCGCGCCAGGTTTGTCGTGCTTCACGCCGCTCGCGAACTCGCCGTCGAGCTTGTAGCCGGCGTCGCCGCTCTGGTCGTTGGTCGGGCTGCCACCCTGCGCCATGAAGCCCTTGAGCACGCGCGGGAACACGAGTCCGTCGTAGAAGCCGCTGCGCGCGAGGTAGATGACGCTCGCGACGTGCTTCGGCGCGGCTTCGGGCAGCAGTGCTATGACCAGCGGGCCGGCTGTCGTCTCGAGGTGCCAGCGGTACTGGCGCGCCGCGTCGAACGTCACGGCCGGCGGCGCGGGCATCGCCGTGCGCCAGCCGGCGGCCTTCGTGTTGACCTTCGCCTTGCGGAACTTGTCGATCGCGGCGATCGCGGGGTCCTTCGCGGTCTTCGCGTCGTCCTTCGGCGGCTGGACCTTCGCCGCCTTCCCGGCCGGGGGCGGACCGGGCGTCGGCTTCTCGCCACCCTTGGTCTGGGCCGGCAGCGAGGCGCCGAGCAGAACGGCCGCCACGGTGGCTGCCACGGTTGCTGCGGCAGTGGCCGCGACGCGACGAACAGCGGTGAGGGTGCGCATCGCGGCGACGATAGCGGCCGGCGCCGCCGGCGGCGCGCTCCTCGCCCAGCTCCGCGGAGCAGAAGCGCCTGATCGGGTGAGCCGGCTGATCGCGACGGCGCTCGGTCTCGCCTTCTGAATCCGCCCGTTTCCGCTGGGGGGCATCGCGGTCCCCGTTGCCGCACTGTCTGCTGCGCTGCCACCTTGCATGCAACGGTTGGCGCCCGGACAGTCAGAGGCATACGCGCCTGCTCTCCGGCGCGACTCGGATCTACCATGCACACTTCACTCCTCTCCGCCGCGATCGCGGCAATCACCGGCACCTTGCTGCCCGCGCAAGGCGCGCTCGGTTCCCCCTGCTTCCAGAGCCAGCTCGGGACCAACCTCAACCTCGGCGACGATCAAGTCGCGCAGAACAACGCGCTCGGCTTCACGTTTCCAGGTCCGGCCGGCCCGGTGGCCTCGATCGACATCAGCAGCAACGGTTTCGTCTGGCTTGCGAGCAGCACCGACAGTGGCTGCTGTACCGGCTACCTGCCCACGTTCCTGACCGGCCTGCCGCGCATCGCCTTGATGTGGGGCGATCTCGATCCGTCGACGGCCGGCGCGGTGTGGTTCAACACCTTTCCCGCTTCGGGTTCGCAGCCGGCGAGCGCCGTCGTCACGTGGGACGGCGTGCCCGAGTACGGCAGCAGCACGCCGATGACGATGCAGCTGCAGATGTTCGCCGACGGGTCGTTCTCGATGCTGTTCGACAGCTCCGTGTACAACCAGAACCACGATGTGCTGACGGGAGTGACGCAGGGAGTGAGCGCCACCGCGAACCCCGTCGACTTCTCGACGATCAGCGCCAGCACCCCGTATCTCAGCGGCACCAACCCGACGATCCACGAGGTGCAGTCGAACACGATGGACCTGCAGGGCAAGGTGCTCGTGTTCGTGCAGAATGGCAGCGGCGGCTACATCGTGCTCGACCGCCCGACGTGCATCCTGGCGCACGCCACGCCCTACGGCGTCGGCTGCCCGAAGCCGGCGACCGCGTACGAGTGGTTCCAGCTACCGGCGGTGATCGACCTGTCGAACACGGCGATCGAGTTCACGCCATCGGGAGCCGGTGGCTACGTCGCGTTCCCGACGACCGGTTTCTTCACCGGCTACACGAACAGCTTCGCGTTCTTGGACGACCAGGTGCTCGGCCCGTTCAACCTCGGCTTCCCCTTCAGCTTCCCCGGGGGCAGCACCGGCGCGATCAACATCAGCAGCAACGGCTTCATCTGGCTGGGCACCAGCAACTTCGATTCCCGCTGCTGCGACCCCGACCCGACCTGGTTCATCACCGATCCGGCGAGCATCGCGGCTGTGTGGATGGACCTCTATCCGCCAGGCGGCGGCAACATCTACTTCGACACGACGCCGGGCGAGGCCCACATCACCTGGCTCAGCGTGCCGGAGTACTACCAAGGCGGGCCGCAGACGGCGCAGATCACCTTGCGAGCGAACGGCAGCTTCCGGATCGCCTACCAAACCGTGAACAACACCATGCACAGCCCGCTGGTCGGTTTCACGGCGGGCAACTCGACGGTGGACCCGGGTTCCGCCGACTTCAGCGCTGGACCGGTGATCATCGGCAGCGGCGGCACGCCGCTGCTGCTGCGCTCGCAGACGGGCTCGCGCCCGGTGATCGGCACCACTTACACGATGGAGGCCGACCAGATCGCTCCCGGCTCGGTCCTCGGCCTGATGGTGCTCGGACTCACGCACCTGCAACCGGGCATCGACCTCGGCTTCATCGGCATGCCGGGCTGTGAACTGTTCGCGACGGTCGATGCGCTGCTGACGTTCCCGCTGCTCGGCCCACCTGCTCCGTTCGCCTTCCCGATCGCGAACTCGACCAGCCTCGTCGGCTTCGTGCTGAACGCACAGGCCGGCACGCTGACGCCCGGCGCCAATCCGCTCGGCATCAACCTCTCCAACGGCCTGATGCTCACCGTCGGGCTGTGAGCCACCGGGCCGCCGCGGCGGCCCGTGGTTTCGCCGCGCCGCGCCCCGACACTGCGGCGATCATGCGTCCCCATTGCATCGAGAACACCGGCCATGTCCAAGCCGAGCATCTACACGATGAGCTTCGCGAAGGTCTACCCTCTGTATGTGCAGAAGGCCGAGGGCAAAGGCCGCACGAAAGCCGAGGTGGACAAGATCATCTGCTGGCTCACGGGACACACGGCGAAGAGCCTGCGGAAGGTCATTGACGCCGGAATCGACATCGAGACGTTCATTGCCGCGGCACCGAGCTTTCAGCCGAAGGCGAGCCTGATCACGGGCGTGGTCTGCGGCATTCGCGTCGAAGAGATCGCCGACGAAACCATGCGGCGAATTCGGTATCTGGACAAGCTCATCGACGAGCTCGCCAAGGGCAAGGCGATGGAGAGGATCCTGCGCACGTAGCCGTCGTCGAGTCTGCAGCTTGAAAATGCTCTGCGCGGGCGTGACCGTCGAGGCGTGAGCATGTGGAACGAACGGTATGCAGCCGACGGCTTCGCCTACGGCACCGAGCCCAACGCCTTCCTCGCGCAGCACGCGAAGCTGCTGGTCGGCCCGGTCCTCAGCCTCGCCGAGGGTGAGGGCCGCAACGCGGTGTTCCTCGCGTCGCTCGGTCTGGACGTGCTGGGCATCGATGGCTCCGAGGTCGGGCTCGCCAAGGCTCGGGCGCTCGCGGCCGCGCGCGGCGTGAGCATTCGCACCGAGGTCGCGGACCTCGCGACGTACGAACCGCCGGAGCAGGCGTTCGGCGCGGTGGTCTCGATCTCGGCTCATCTGCCGAGCGTGGCGCGCAAGCGGCTGCACGGGCTCGCCGAGCGCGCGCTTCGCCCGGGCGGCATCGTGCTGCTCGAGGCCTACACGCGCGCGCAGCTCGCCCGCACGACCGGTGGGCCCAAGGATCCCGACATGCTGATGTCGCGCGAGGAGCTGCTCGCCGAGTTCGCGAACTGCGAGCCGATGCTGGCTCGCGAGATCGAGCGCGAGGTCGTCGAGGGCAGGTTCCACACCGGCCTCGCGTCGGTCGTGCAGTTCCTCGCGAGGAAGCGGGTGTGACGAACGATCAGTAGCTGATGCTGCCGAGCGCGGAGATCGTCAGCGCACCACCACCGAGCATCTGGCCCGTTAGTGCGGACGAGCCGCTCGCGTTGGCGAAGTGGCCGGTTCCGCCGATGTATGTCGCCGTCCCTTGGATCGCGCCGGTTTGCTGGTTCACCGTTCCGGAGATCGCGGCGCACAGCACATGGCCATTGGCGGCCGTGTAGTGGGCCCAGCCGTTGACCGCGAGCACGCCTGGCGTGCCCGTCCCCGTGAACGTGACGTGGCCGACCTCGGTGTAGCTGCCGAGGTGCGTCGCATTCCCGGAGCCGGTGAAGTCGCTCTGATTGGGGGCGAACTGCGCGGTGCCGTTGGCGTGATACGGCCTCGCTTGCGCCGACGCGTGACCGGCGAACATCAGCGTCGGGACTGCAAGTGCGAGGAAGGTGAAGAGACGGGTGAGAGGAGAGGACATCGATGGACTCGGATTCCGTCTGCGTGGTCGATGGACGTGCGGCGGTGGGCGCGCAGACGCATCGCCCATGCCTCACGCCTGTCCGTGCGACACTTGCAGCGGAAACCCCTCACGCGGCGGCGGGTTTTTCGCAGTCACCGGGTGGCCTGCGCGGACGAGTGATGTCAGCACACCGTTACCGCGCCGTCGATCCGCCGCCGGTGCGTCTGTTCCCCGACGAGTCGACGAGCGCCGACGTCGCTGCGCGGCTCTTGCGAGTGTCGGTGGGGGAGCATCGTGCCTGCGTCGGTTCAGCGGTCGGAACAGCAGCTCGCGAGTTCTAGGCGGCACCTGGACGGCTCGGGCGCACGTGGGATACTTGGCGACATCAGCGCTCTCTTCCGGAGGTCCTCATGCGCCTCGGTTCGTCCGCTCTCGCTCTCTTCGTTGCCGGCATCGCGCCTTCCCAGACCTACGTCGTCGCTGCAGCCGGTGGCCCCGGCGTGAACTTCACGAGCATCGCCGCGGCGGTCGCCGCGGTTCCCGACGGCGCCGTTCTGCTAGTGCGCGCCGGCACCTACGCCGGATTCGCGATCAACAGCAAGGGACTGACCGTGCTCGCCGATCCTGGCGTCGGGGTGCAAGGGACGATCCAGATCATCAACACGACCGCGACGCAGGCCGTCGTCTTGCGCAATCTCGAGATGATCGCGTTCATCGACTGCTTGTCGTGCGCTGGCCCCGTGCTGCTCGACCAGATCGGCTCCGTGCCCACGTCGGGGGGGCTGCTCTGGGTCAGGCAGTGCTCGCAGGTCATGGCGACGTCGTCGATCTTCCGCGGTGGCGGCCTTCAATCGGCGGTCAGCGTGATCTCGAGTCAGCTCGCTTTCGTCAACAGCAGCGCCGACGTCGTCGCCCCCTCGTATGGCGCCGGGATCTGGGTGAACCAGAGCGGGAGCCGCGTGCAGGTCGTCTCGAGCGTGGTCCAGACCATGATTGGCGCAGCCATCGCCGTCGACGTCGGCAACGACGTGCGCCTGTTGGGGAGCTCGACGGTCACGGCACCGCCCGGCCCGAACAACTACGCCATCAGCAGCTATCTCTCCACCGTGCGCCGCGCGTCGACGGTCTCCTTGAACGGTACCGTGCAGGCGAGCTCCATGGTGACGGTCGACGACGAGAGCTTGTCCGGCACCGGCGGCGCGCTCGGCGGCAGCGTGAGCGCCACGCTGAACGGCGCGAACGGCAACATCGCTCTCCTGGTCCTCGGCGTCACCAGGACACCGCTGTTCCTGCCTGGCATCATCGACTCGTGGTGGCTCGACCCGGCGGTCTCGGCCTCGGTCGCGCTCGCGGTCCAGAGCGGTCCCCTCACCGCGACGGTGCCGATCCCGCCGACGCCCGCGCTGCAGGGCGAGTTGTTCGGCTTCCAGGGGTTGTTCCTGACTCCGACCGGCCTGTCGATGAGCAATCCGTACCGGTTCGTCATCCGCTGACGTTCGCCTGTCGGCCCGGCTGCGGCGCGTCGCTGGGCCTCGCGCGCATCGGCGCCTGGTAAGCGGCGTTCGGCACCCATGGCGAACACCTGGGCTGCATCGAGGCACCGGCCATGACCAAACCGACCCTCACGCAGCGGCGGGTTTTCCGCGGTCACCCGGTGTCGGCGAGCTCCGCGTAGAGCCAGGACCTGGCGAAGGTCCAGTGTCGTTCTGCCGTCGCCAACGAGATGCCGAGCGATGCAGCGACCTCCGGCATCGTCAAGCCGGCGAAGAAGCGCAGCTTCACGACCTGTGCCTTGGGCGGATAGCTCGCGGCGAGCTTGTCGAGCGCTCCGTCCAGAGCCAGGAAGTCCACGGCGGGCCCCTCGTCGACGACACACTCGGAATCGAGGTCCACGCGCCGTTGTCCGCCGCCGTGCTTCAGCCGTTGCTTGCGGCGCGCGTTCTCGACCAGGATGCGGCGCATCGCTTCCCCGGCCGCGGCGAAGAAGTGCCCGCGGCCGTTCCATTGCGACGACTCGCCGCCGGTGAGCCGCAGGAACGCTTCGTGCACCAACGCAGTGGCCTGCAGCGTCTGGCCAGGTCGCTCTCGCGCCAGCTTCTCACCGGCCAGGCGGCGCAGCTCGCCGTAGACGTGCTGCAGCAGCTGCTCGGTGGCCGACGCGTCGCCGGTGCCGATCTGCTCGAGGATCCGGGTGACGTCGCTCATGCCAGCACGATACCCGATCGGTGTGCTCTGACGTTCGTGCGCACGGCCTCGACGCCATGGACGAGATGCGGTGGGGGAGCGCATGGCCCGGCTACTTCTCGGCGCGCTCCATCAGATCCCAGAACTCGTCCTGGTCGCGCAAGACACCGACCGCGGGTTCGTTGCAGAGCCGTTCGCGGTTGGCGGCCGGCCGCAGATACCCGCGTCGAAGCAGCTGTTCGAGCAGTGCCATCGCGCGCTTGCAGTAGTTGCTGCGTGCTTGCGCGCCCGCTTCCGCGCTCGCCACCTGGCACAGCACCACGACGCCGTGATACAGCGTCGCGTCCGGCGTCGTCGGCTCGGTGGCGACGCGGTCCAGTTCGGCCATCGCGCGGGTCGTGTCCACGCCGATCAGCACCTCGAACCGTCCGAGGCGAACGAGCGCACCGGCAGCGCCATCGCAGAGAGCGAGGCATCGGTCGACGTCGAGCAGGGCTTCGTCGATGCGCCCGACCAGGCGCAGGGCCTGGTAGCGGCCCTCGTAGCTGTTGCGCAGGAAGGCGCGCGCCGTTGCGAGGTCGGGCTGTGTCGCCAACACGGCGGTCAACCCCTCGATGGCCTTGCCATACCACGCCAGCGACTCGGCCGGCTGCTGGCGATGCACGAGGAACCCATTGCCGAGGTTGCAGTAGCTGCCCCCGAGCTCCACCGTGTACTCCACGACCCGCGGGTGCGAACCGGCCAGCTGTTCGCGCATGCGCACTGCCGCCAGGAGTTCGGCTTCACCCGCGGCGAGCTTGCCGGCGTCGAGCAACAGGTTGCCGAGGCCGTTGTGCGTGCTCGCGAGATCCTGCGCGTGGCTCGGCACGTCGGAGAAGTCCGCGACGAGCCGTTCCTGGATCGCCAACGCCGAGCGAAAGTGCGACTCGGCCGCCGTCGGATCGGCGTCGTTCAGGAAGACACCGAGGTTGGCGTGGCTGCGGGCCAGCTCTACGCGATACGACGGCACGGTGGGGAAGTCGGCGGCGAGCCGGAGCTGCTGGCGCAGCGCCTCCATCACCTGCTCGTGAGCGGCCGCCGCGTCGCCGTTCTCCATCAGGGCGGTGCCGAGGTTGTTGTGGCAACGCGCCAGTTCCTGGCGGTAGCCGGCGCTGTCGTCCACGTCGTGGACCAGCGTGGTCACGATCTCGAGCGCGCGTCGATACGCCGCGACTGCCTCCGGCTTGTCGCCCTGACGGCGCAGCGTCGAGGCGAGGTTGCCGAGACACATGGCGAGCTCCCGCTGCCGCTCCGGGCCGGGGTGGCTCTGTGCGAGCTGTTCGAACATCGCCCGTGCTTGCCGAACCTCGAGCAGCGCGCGGTCGACGAGGCCCTGGCTCTCCCAGAGCATTGCCAGGTTGAGGTAGCTGCCGGCGACGCTGTGCAGATACTCGGGCTCGGCGGGGAACTCCGCGGCCAGTTGCTCCGAGGTCTCGAGCGAGCAACGCTCCATCGCCGCGGACTCGTCCCACTGGCCGCGCTCGCGCAACAGGATGCCGAGGTTCGTGCACGCCTTGGCGGCGCAGAGCCGATACTTCGCCTGCTGCGGGAACTCCTGACCGAGTTGCCGGTACCGGGCGAGCGCCGCACGAAACGCACCGTGTGCCGCATCGCGGTCCTCGAGCCGCAGGTGCAGGAGCCCGACGCGGAACGCGCCTTCGGCAGCAATCGCGCGGCTCTCCTCGCTGTCGCCCTTCAGCGCCGCGAACCGTTCGTAGCGTGCGAGCACCGCGCGCAAATACTCGCGGTCCTGTGCCGTGAGCTGGACCTGGCGCGCGAGCAGGCGCTCGAGCATGCCGTCGGTCAGCGCCGCGAGTGCGTCCAGGGCCTGGATCGTCGCGGCTGCCGCCTCCGCGCGCGCCAGTTCCTTCTGGTCGCTCTCGCGCTTCGCCGCGATCGCGAGCCACACGCTGACCACGGTGGCAGAGACCATCAACACGAGGAACCCGGCGGCGACCTGGAGCTTGGTGCGGTGTTTGCGCGCGAACTTGCGCAGCCGGTACCCCGCTGACGGCGGGCAGGCCGACACGGGATCGTGCGCGAGGAAGCGCTGCACGTCCTGCGCGAGCTCGGCAACCGTCGCGTAGCGCCGGTTGCGGTCCTTCTCGAGCGCCTTCATGACGATCCAGTCGAGCTCGCCGCGAACCATGCCGGCGAGCCGCGCCGGCTCGACGCATCGCCGCGCCGCGATCGTCGCGATCGTCGTGGGGGACTCGCCGAGCCGCGTGCTGGGCTTCGGCGTCTCTTCGTCCGTGATCGCGCGCAGGATGTCGCTGTAGGGGGATTGTTCGAGACGCTGGCGCGACAGCGGCGTGGTGCCCGTGAGCAGCTCGTACAGGAGCACGCCGAGCGAGTAGATGTCGCTGCGCGTGTCGACGCCCATGGCACTCCTCGCCGCCTGCTCCGGGCTCATGTACTCGAACGTGCCGACGAAGCTGCCGTGCTGCGTGAGCGCAGTGTGTTCGGTGAGCTTCTGCTCGACGGCCTTCGCGATGCCGAAGTCGATCACCTTCGGCACGACCCTGCCGTGTTGCAGCGCGACCAACACGTTCGACGGCTTGATGTCGCGATGGATGACTCCCTTCTGATGCGCGTGCTGGATCGCCTCGCAGACCGGAATGAAGAGCTCGAGCCGCTGCCGCAGCGCCAGTCGCTGCTCGTCGCAGAATCTGGTGATCGGCACGCCCTCGAAGAGGTCCATCACGAAGAACGGCCGGCCGCGGCCGTCCGTGCCGCCGTCGAGCACGCGTGCGATGTTCGGGTGGTCCATCAGCGCGAGCGCCTGCCGCTCCGCCTCGAAGCGTGCGACGACCTGATGCGAGTCCATGCCCGCCTTGATGAGCTTCAGCGCGACCTGTCGCTGCACCGGCTCGAGTTGTTCGGCGCGCCACACTGTGCCCATGCCGCCTTCGCCGATCTGCTCCACGAGCCGGAACGCGCCGATGCGCTCGCCCGGGCCATCGGCGTCAAGCGGCGGCTCCGCGATCGGGCCGGGCACGTAGGCCGCCTGCTCGAGGAAGCTGCTGTCGTGCGCCTCGAGCATCTTCTGCAGGCGGCGAAGCAACTCCGCATCGCCGGCACACGCTTGCGCGAGATACGCCGCGCGCTCCGCCGGCCTGTCCATGCGGAGACACTCGAAGAACATGGTCTCCAGGGACGAGGGGCTGCTCATGGACCGTTGAGGCGGTGGGACGAGGCGCGTGCGCATTGCACGCGATTGCGACGACGGCGGATGATACTCGCTCGCTGCGCGAGGTGACCCTTGGGCGAGCCGCATCCATGCGCACCTCCGAGCGGATCCCCAATCCGCTCGAGGTGCGCGGCCGGTGCAGGAGTGAGGCCGCCGGTCAGTTCAGTCCGATGCGGTGTTTGATCGCGTTGCTCGACACCGTGACCAGGTTGGGGCCGCCGAGCAGCCCGTCCAGCGCGACGAACTGGGCGTAGATCTCGGTGCCCTCGAAGCCGTGCGGCACCACCAACGGGACCGTGCCGATCGCGGTCGAGGCCGGCAGCACGAACAGCTCCCACAACAACGCCCCCCGTCGTCGTGCTCAGCATGCAGCCCGGCGCGGTGATGCCCGGGAACTGCAGGCCTGGCCGCGTGGCACCGACGTCGACCAGCTGCGCGCCGAGGACCGTGCCCGGCGGCACGTTCACCGCGTTCCAGCTCACCGTCTGGCCGCCGAACATGCGGCCGCCGTACTGCAGGCCGCCGACGACCGGCGCGGCGACGGCGACCTGGCCCATGTTGCCGAAGGCACCCTCGGGCATGGTCGCGAACGGCACCTCCAACGACAGGTCGCGGTTCTGCGGGTTGACCGAGTTGTTGCCGAGGACGCCGCCGATGCGACCGGGCGAGAAACCGGCGATCGTCGCGTGGCAGCCAACCGTCGTCGTAGACGCCGTCGCGTACACCGGCACGTTGCCGTAGCGGAACTGCACGACGCCGGTCGCCTCGAACAGCACCATCTGGAAGGTCCATTGCGTGTGGCCCTGCACGCCGGTGCCACTGACGGTGTTGAACTCGCCAACGTCCCACCAGGTCACGTAGCAGACGTTGTTGCCGGCGCCGCCCGAGGCGTCGGTCTGCACGTGCAGGCCGGCGATTGGGTTGATGCCGACGTTGCGCAGCATGTTGAGGTCCTTCCAGAAGATCGCCAGGCGCGCGCCGGCGTATTGCGGGCCTGTCGCGGCGGGCACCGGGTCGCCGAGCAGGCGCGAGACGACCGCCGCGAAGCCGCTCTCGTGCCAGGCCCCCGCGGCTGCTCTCCGGGGGGCGCAGTCGGCGAGGCGGACCCGTTCAGCCGATCAGGGCCTTGCCCGCGTTGGAAACCACGGCGCCGAGCTGCGTCGCCGCGGCCGCGCGCCGCCCGAGCGCGAGGCACAACCATGCGCCGAGGTAGATCGCGGCGCTGAGCCCGCCGACGAAGGTGAAACCGAACTCCATCGAGAGAGCCAGCGACATCACGCTGGCGACGACGCCGAACACGCCGTTGATGGCCCAGTTCCAGGGCTTGTTGGCGTCGCCGAAATGCAGCATTCCGAGGGGGAAGAACGTGCCGAGCGCGACGCCGAGCGGCACCAGGATCGCGCATGCGATCGCGATGCGCGCCGCCAGCGCGAGGCCGAGGGTCGCCGTGAACACGACCGGCAGCGCCGAGACGACGCCCACGATGGCCAACGGCACGATCCAGCCGCGCCGCACCAGACCGGCAACCCCCAGCACGTTGGCGTTCATCGCCCCGACACCCATGCCGAGCAGCAGCGCGGCGATGATGACCGTGGTCGCGTAGCTCGGGTGACCCAGGTAGAGCACGAAGTGCTGGACCAGCATGTTCTCGAGCAGCATGAACGCGGCGCCGATCGCCGCGAAGAACAGCGACGAGCGCAGCAGCATGCCCCAGGCTACGGGTGGGTGTCCCGCCGCGCGCCGGCCGAGCGCCGAGAACGCGAACGGCAGCAGGAACAGCGCCAGGGCGAGCAGGCTGACGAAGACCATCGCCTGCCGCAGCACGATCATCGCGCCCAGGTTCAAACTGATGGCGGTCTGCTGCAGCGCGTTCTCGTCCATCAGTCCGGGCTTGAACGGCGACACGACGTGGAAGAAGTACGGGCTGTCGTCGGTCGGCGGTGTGACGACGATTCCCCGCGCCGCGAGGACCTCGTTACGCCCTTCGACGACGGCGAGCAGATCGGGATAGGGGGCATTGCCGGGCTGCGGTGGGTAGAGCACGAAGTCGCCGGCATTGCCGGCCTGCGGTGGGTAGTGGATCACGAAGCCACGCTCGTCGCTGATCTGCCGCAGGCGCGCGATGTCGTCGCCGGTGAAGGGCGTCTTCGCGACCAGCACCGTGCCGACGCCACCGGCCCCGACGAGCACGACGTGACGCTCGGGCTGCGTGACTCCGGCCGCGACGAGTGCGGCCCGCGTCAGCAGCAATAGCCGCGGCAGCTCGCCCGACCACCGGCTCGTCGCCAGCACGCCGCGTTCGGTCAGTCGGACGAAATACAGCCGGTAGGCCTCGAGCGTGTACAGGTTGTTCTCGGCCAGAGCGAAGGCGCCGGCGGTGCTCGCCGCCCAGCTGTCGATCAGCGAGATCTGGATGAAGTCGTAGTGGTCCGTCGAGTGGGTGAGGTGGCTGCGCCCTTCGTTGGCGACCGCCCGCACCCCGGGCCGGTGGTAGATGTCCCCCGAGATGTGGCCGAACGTCTCGCTCACCACCGCGATCGTGTGACGATTCAGCTCGATGGCGTCGATGTCAGTGGCACCGGCCCTCAGCGCCGACAGGATGTCGCGGCCGCCGCCGCCGCCGATGATCGCCACGCGACGCGGCGGGCGGAGCTGGTAGCCGACCGACGTGACGTCGTAGTCGAGGTGCGCCAGAGCGCCGAGGTCCCCGTCGAACTTCGTGATCGGCGTTCCGGCGCTGCCGTCCTGCTCGAGCCAGTACTGCACCACTCCTTTGTTGTCCTTCGGGAGTTTGCTGCCGAGCCCCCAGCCGAAGCCTGCTTCGTGCCCCACGAAGAAGAACGGCCTTTCGAAGACGGTCAGCCGGGCCGTCGGCGTCCACTTCTCGAACAGCGGCACCTGGAGCTGCTGGTCGTGTCCCTTCGAATGCGTGACCTGCAGCCACGAAGTCGCCGCGAAGACCGCGACCAGGCCGGCAGCGAGCAAGAGGCCGATTGCGCGCCACACCGCGCCATACAGCATGGCCGCCAGCAGCGGCAGCAGGCCGCAGCCCGCCGCGAGGTGCGGCGTCGGGACCAGGTGCAGCAGCGGGATGATCACGACCGCGCCGAGGCAGGCACCGATCAGGTCGACGCCATACATGCGTTGGATGCCCTCGCCGGTCGCCTTCATCAACAAGAGGCAGATGACCGAGCCGAGCGCCAGCATGGCTGGCAGCACGCAGAGGATGATGACGATCGTCGACCCGGCCCATAGCAGGGCAGTACCGTTCCTGACGACCAGCACGACGGCGAGCGGCACGGTGACGCCGCTGGCGATCAGGGTGAAGGGCAGCCACCGCTGCGGCCGGCGCATCAGGGCGAACCAGACGCCCGGCGCGCCGAGCCCCAGCATGACCATCGAGATGGTCAGGAACGCGAAGTGGTACCAGACGACGGCGCTGAGCACGCGCGTCAGCGCGATCTGGAACACCATGACGCTGCAACTCAGCAGGAAGATCGAGACGTAGTCGCGTCGTTCCGGCCGGGACGGTTCCGCCGGTGGCGTGCTGGCATCGGGCATGGGTGGAAGGACGGTATCACGGCATCCGTCACGGGCAGTGAGCGATTCGCGCCAGCGCACGCGCTCCAGTTCGCCGCGCGCTGCGCGGCGGACATGATCGCGGTGATCTTCCTCGTGCAGGCGGCGATGGCCAGCGACCACTCGCTAGCGATTGGTGCGGCTGCAGTGACGCGGCGGCAGCGCGCGATCAGCGGCCCTTACGCTGCTCGTGTCGTCGCTGACGCGCGGTCCGGAACTGCCGCTCGAGAGCCCTACGCACTCGGCGCTGGAGTTTCCGTTGCGTGCCGTCGATTGTACTACCAGCCCCGACACCCGCGATGCCCGACACGCTCACTGCGCCCGGACTCTCGATCGACCGCCTCTACGCCGACTTCGTCAACCCGCAGTGGGTGCGGCTGCTCGAGGCGCTCGAGCTCGACCGCCGCTTCGTCAAGGCGCAAGGCGCCGAGCTCGTCACCGACGACGGCGAGGTCTACCTCGACCTGCTCGGCGGCTACGGGGTCTACAACGTCGGCCACAACCACCCCGACGTCGCCAGGGCGCTCGTCGACGAGATCACGAGCCTGCGCCCCTCGATGCTGCAGAGTCACATCCCCGCGCTCGCCGGCCAGCTCGCGCAGCGACTCGTTCGCCTCGCAGGCGGGCGCATCGGCAAAGCCTGCTTCATGAACTCGGGCAGCGAGGGCGTCGAGACCGCGGTCAAGTTCGCGCGCACGTTCACGCGCCGCGATCGCGTCCTCGCGGCCGAGGGCGGCTTCCACGGGCTCACGCTCGGCGCTCTCTCGCTGATGAGCAACGAGTGGTGGCGGAGGGGCTTCGGTGCGCTCGTCCCCGGCGTGGGCATCGTGCCGTTCGGCGACCTGCATGCACTCGAGCGCGAGCTGAAGACGCAGCAATACGCCGCCTTCGTCGTCGAGCCGATCCAGGGCGAGAGCGGCGTGCAGCTCCCACCCGAGGGTTACCTCGAGAACGCGTCACGCTTGTGTGACCTCCACGGCACACTGCTCGTGCTCGACGAGGTCCAGACCGGCCTTTTTCGCACCGGCCGCTTCCTGGCCGCGCATCATTTCGGCGTCGAGCCGGACCTCGTCGTGCTGGCCAAGGCGCTGAGCGGCGGCTTCGTGCCGGTGTCCGCCGTGCTGATGCGCGACGACGTGTGCAAGTCCGTCTACTCGTCCGCCGAGCGCAGCTTCGTGCACGCGTCGACGTTCGGCGAGAACGCGCTGTCGATGCGCGCGGGCCTGGCCACGCTGGACGTGCTGGAGAAGGACGGGCTCGGCGAGCGGGGCCTGGAAGTCGGCGAGCGGCTGCGCACGCGCCTGCGCGCCGCCCTGGTCGGCTCGGAAATGGTCAAGGCGGTGCGCGGGCTCGGCATGTTCAACGCGATCGAGTTCGGCGCACCACGCTCGATCACGATGAAGCTGCTGATGGCCGGCTTCGCGCGGCTGCACCCGGGGTTGTTCGGCCAGATGTGCGTGCGCTCGCTGTTCCTCGACTCGCGGATCCTGACCCAGATGGCGGGCCACAACTTCCTCGCGTTGAAGGTGCTGCTGCCGCTCGTCGTCACCGAGCCGCAGATCGACCGCGCCGTCGCCGGCGCGGCCACGCTCGTCGACACCATGAAGAACGAGAAGGTCGCGTTCTGGGGTCAGGGCATGAAGATCGGTGCCAGGCTGCTCGGCGGCTGAGGCGGGCCGCGAAGGGAGGGCGAACCAATCCGCCCGCCGGCGCGCGCCGGTCGGCACCCGCGGCGCGCGAATGCCGCGAAAAACCATCGGCGCGTGAGGGGAACGGGGCGCTTTCGGCGCACGGACGGGCGTGCGGCTTGGGCGATCGTCTGCTCGCCCGCCACCGCCTCTTCGCCAACCACGCAGACCGTTCCGAACCGCATGCTCCGCTCCTTCACCCGTCCTCTCACGCTCGTCTTGTCGCTCGCCGTCGCGTGCCCCGCGCCGGCGCAATCGACACCGTCAGGCCACATCGACCCGAACACGTGGGTCATGGCACCGCTCGGCACGTTCGGCAACGTTGCGTACGTGCGCTACGAAGCGATGTTCGACGGCGTGACCGCCAACAATCGCCCGTTCCGCGTGCCGTGCCAGATCATCGCGCCGGCGCAGCCTGCGCAGGGCTCCGGTCTGTTGTTGTTCGACTGGCTCGTGCCGAGCACGATCCCCACTGCCGTTGGCCAGGAGCAGGCCGATGCGCGCTACATCCTGACCGACGAGTTCTTGTTCGGCCGCGGCCTCGCATACGCGACCGTGCGCTGCCAGGCGGAGGCCATCGGCACCAGCTCGGGCAGCGCGGACCCGACGCGGCCGTGGTCCGACGGTCTGCTCGACACGTCGTCCGAGTTCATCGTGTCGGCGGGCGACGAGTTCGACATCGTCGTGAGCTACCTCGCGGCGCTGCGCACGGAGCCCCTCGCGCTACAGGCGCTCGGCGACGTCCAACGGCGCGCCGCGTTCAGCTACTCGGCGGGCGGCTACCGCCTGCGCGGGCTGCTGCGCAAGCAAGAGGGCATCGGCCAGTTCGACTTCTCGCTCGTCGGCGGTACCGGCAACGGCTACGCGCACCCCAAGGGCAATGGCATCGCGTTCGTGGGCGCCGAGCGCGCACCGCTGGCCGGCGCCGGGCTCGAGATCGACTTCCAGTCGGAGACCGACGTCGTGGTCCTCGGCGCGCACAAGACCCGGCACGAAGAACCCAACTACCGCGACTACCAGTTCGCAGGTGCCTCGCACCTGCGCGCGCGCGATGCCTTCGAGTTCGGGCTCGAGGACCCGGAGACCGCGAATCCGGCGGACTGGGTCGCGTTCGTGCGCGCCCTCTTCGTCGCCGGCGACAACTGGTGCGACGGGATCCAGCCGCCTCCGAGCATCTGGCTCGGCGCGCCGAACGATCCGCAGATCGCGCGCGACCAGAACGGCAACGCGCTCGTGACGTATGTCGGCGGCCTTCCCTACGGCGGCACCGGCTACCGCCTGCCCGCCGTCGCGGTCGGCGAGAACCGCTACATCCCGTTCGATCCGAGCTACAACGTCGGGCCGTTCCTCGGCTGGTTGCGCGCGCTCTCCGGCTCGCACGTCGACCTCACGGGCAACTTCCAGAGCCACGCCGGCTACGTCGCGGAGATCACGCTGCACGCCCTGGGGCTGCAGGGGCTCGGCTACCTTCTGCAAGCGGACGCCGACGCGATCATCCTGCAGGCGACGTTGTCGGGCATCGGCAACTGACCGCGGGCCCGCGTTGCCGGCACAAGCCACGAGTCGCGCGTCGCGCAGCGCGACCCGGTCCGTCGAGCGGGTGCCAGCATCGCTTCGACTCGCGCCGTTTCGGCACCGGTTGGAGGGCGCCGATTGCCGATGCAGTAGCGAAGCCATGAAGACCGCCACCAAGAAGACCGTCCGGAAGAGCGCGAAGAATGCGACCCCGCGCAAGGTCAGCGCGCGGCCCGCCGCGAAGCCGCGCACCGCGAGCAAGAAGACCGCCGCGCGCAGCGGCCACCTGGTCGTCGACGCCACCAACGTGATCTGCGGCGCGCAAGATCGCAGCCGCTTCGACCTGCTGCTGAGTCTGGTCGTCGCCGCCGCCGCCGAGGGCACCGACGTGCTCTGCATCTTCGACGCGACGACGCCGCACCGGCTGCAGACCAGCCCCGAGCGCGATCTCTACCGGTGGCTGCTGACGGAGAAGGCGCGCCACTTCGTGCAGTGCCCGGGCCGCACCGAGGCCGACCTGCTGATCCTCGCCGAGGCCGAGCGCATGAACTGTCCGGTCGTGTCCAACGACTTCTTCCGCGACCGCGAGGAGCGCTACCCGTGGGTGCGCGACAAGGGCCGCGTGCTGCGCCATCAGCCGATCCGCGACGTGCTCTACCTCTGTGACCGCGCGCTGCCGGTCGAGAGCGACCTCGGCGAACTGCGGCGGCAGCTCGAGCAGTTGTTCGCGTAGCGAGCGGCGCAGGACGCTGCCGCGCCGGCCAGATGCGACGACGACGGGCTCAGCGATAGCCGCGGGCCTGCAGCGCGAACAGCTGCGCGTAGAGGCCGCCCTTTCTGACGAGCTCGTCGTGCGAGCCGAGCTCGACGATCTTGCCTTGGTCGAGCACTGCGATGCGATCGGCCATGCGCACCGTGGAGAAGCGGTGCGAGATGAGGAACGCGATCTTGTCGGCGGCGAGGGTGCGCAGCTGCTCGAACAGCTCCGCCTCGGCGCGCGCGTCGATCGCGGCGGAGGGCTCGTCGAGGATCAGCACCTCGGCGCGTTCGCGCATGAACGCGCGCGCGAGGGCGAGCTTCTGCCACTGTCCACCCGACAGCTCCTGCCCCTCCTCGAACCAGCCGCCCAGCATCGCGTCGTAGCCGCCCTTCAGCTTCTGCACGACACCCAAAGCACCACCCTTCTGCGCAGCGCGCTCGACGAGCGGCATGTCGTCGAGGTGCGCGGTGTCGCCGACGCCGATGTTCTCCTTCACGATCAGCTGGTAGCGCACGAAGTCCTGGAACACCGCCGAGAAGCGCGCGCGCAGCTCGCTCGGCTCGAGGTCGCGGATGTCGACGCCGCCGTACAGGATCTCGCCCGACGTCGGCTCGTACAGTCGCAGCAGCAGCTTCACGAGCGTCGTCTTGCCCGAACCGTTCTCGCCGACGAGCGCGATCTTCTCCCCCGCTTTCACGTCGAGCGAGACGTCGTCGAGCACGACGGTGTCGGTGCCCGGATACTTGAACGTCACGTGGCGCAGCTCGAGCGACGGCGTCTTGGCCTCGATGCGCGCGGGTGGGGAGATGCGCGGGCGCTCGCCGCTCGCGTCGGTGTCGAGATACGCGAACAGGTTCGCCATGTAGAGCGCGTCCTCGTAGATCGAGCCGAGCGCGGTGAGCGCCGACGAGAACGCGGTCTGTCCTTGGCGGAAGACGGTGAGATACAGCGTGACGTCGCCGAGCGTGAGCGTGCCGAGCGACGCGGTGTCGGCGACCCACGCGTAGCATCCGTAGAACGCGGCGACGGACACGAGGCCGAGCACGGTGCCCCACGCGGCCTTCTGGCGCGCGAGCTTGAGATCCTCGGCGACGACCTGGTCGAACAGCGCGAAGTAGCGGCCGAGCACGAGCGGCCCGAGGCGAAACAGCTTCACCTCCTTCACGGTGCTGTCGCGCGTGAGGATCCATTCGAGATAGTTGAGGCGGCGGTGTTCGGGCGCGCGCCACGACAGGAGGCGATAGCCGCGCGTGGCGAAGCGCACCTCGGCGACGAACGAGGGGACCGACGCACCCGCGAGCACCGCGATGGACCACGGCGCGAGGTGGATCAGCAGCGCGCCGTACGTCAGGAGCGTGAGCGAGTGCTGCACCACGCCGAACACCTGCGTGACGAGGTGGAGCGGGCGCACGTCGGCCTCGCGACGCGCGTTCTGCATCTTGTCGTAGAGCGCGCTGTCCTCGAAGTGCCGTACCTCCAGCTCGAGCGCCTTGGCGAGTACCTCCTTCGCGAGGTCGCGTTTCAGCTCCTGGCCGATGCGTGTGCTCACGAGCGCGCTCAGGCGCGCGAGCGCGGTCTGTGCGACGACGAAGGCAAATTCGATCGCGACATACTCGAGCACGCGTTCGCGATCCGCCGCGTCGTGCGTGGCGACCGCGTGCACGATGCCGTCGATGATGAGCTTGGCGACCCACGCGATGCCCGCGGGCACCAGCGCCTGCACGAGGGTGATGAGCGCGAGCACCACGGTGAGGAACGCGGCGGCGCGCCACAACAGGCGGAACGTGCGCGGCACGTGGCGGAACATCGTGACGGCGTTCGCGAGGCGCGCGCGCCACGGCAGCTTCGCCTTCGCGTCGTCGTTGGGGAGCGGGCGCATCGACGCCCGTTGTAGCGTGCGTGACGGCGCGCGCCACGTCGCCACCGGTGCGCGACGCGAGGCGCACCGGCTGCGGCCAACGCGGCGGCTCGTCGTCAGCGCGCGACCGGCCTGCCGCGGGCGTCGCGCTCTTCGGGTGCGGGCAACCCGAGTCCGGCGATCTGCTCGAGGATCGTCTTGCGATCGCCGACGAGTACGAGCACGCCGTGATCGAGGTCGAGGTCGGCGCGGCTCGCAGCGTTGATCGCGGCAGCGTCGACCGTCGCGAGCGTCTTCAGGTCGCGCGCGAGCTGGTCGAGCGGCAGGCCGTTGACGATCGGCTCGATCACCGAGCCGATGACCCCGCCGAGGCTCTCGAACGACTGGGCGACCTGCGCCTGCACGGTGCGCTGGATCTTCGTGACCTCTTCGGCCGTGACGTCGCCGCTGCTGCCACGCAGCCGCGCGAGCTCGGCGAGCAGTTCCTTCAGCGCCGGCCCGGTCACCTCCGTCTGCACGTTGGTGCGTGCGCTGAACCAGCCGGCCCATGGGCCGAGAGCGAACGACGATCCGGCGCCATACGCGTAGCCGTGCCGCTCGCGCAGGTTCATGTTGAGGCGCGACGTGAACGTGCCGCCGAGCACCTGGCTCAGTACTTCGAGGCGCATGCGCGCGGGATCGCCGTAGGTCGGCGCCGGCAGCACCAGCACGATCGCCGTCTGCGGCGCGGACGGCCGGTCGACGACGACGACGCGCAGCGGTGCTTTCTCACGCGCCGCGCGCGGCCGTGGCGGCGACTGGATGTCGGGGTTCGCGGCCCACGTGCCGAACTCCTGTTCGAGTGCTTTGCGCGCCGCGTCGGCGGTCACGTCGCCCGCGACGAGCAGCACCGCCCTTGTCGGCGTGAAGAGCGTGCGATGGCACGACGCGACCTGCGCGAGCGTGACCTTCTCGACCGTGTCGACGGTGCCGCCCACGGGCCAGCCATACGGGTCCTGCTCGCCGAAGAACACGCGCGACGCGACGACACCGGCGACGCTGCCCGGCTGCTCCTCGGCCGCGCGCAGGTTCGAGAGCCGCACGCGCTGGCAGCGCTCGAACGCGGCGTCCTGCAGACGCGGCCGCGCCACCGCCTCGAACATGAGGTGCAGCGCCTTCGGCCAGTTGCGCGCGAGCACCGACAAGCTCGCGTTGGCCGACTCGTGATCGACCCACGGGCGGAACGACGCGCCGAGCGTTTCGAGCGCCGCGGCGAACTGCGCCGCGTCGAGATCGCCCGCACCCTCGACCATCATGTCGGCGACCAGCGCCGCCATGCCGCACGTCGGCGGCTCGACGAGCGGCGCCGGCGAGCACACGAGCAGCCGCGTCGCCACGAGCGGCAGCTCGGGGCGGTGCCAGTGCAGCACGCGCATGCCGTTCTCGAGCTGGAGCTCGGTCGGCCGCGCGGGTTCGAACGCGCGCGTCGCGAAGTCCGCCGGCCGCTCGTCGCGCGCCGACCCCGCGCGCTCGCCTTCGGTCGGCAGCACCCGCACGATCGCGCGGCGCTGCGGATCGAGCACGTTGCGCGCCGCGTCGCGCACGGCGTCGGGCGTCACCGCGCGGAAGCGCTGCAGGGCGCGCGCGAACGAGTCGGGCTCGCCCCACAAGAACTCGTAGCGATTGAGCTGGTCGGCGACACGCCCGAGGTCCTGCAGCGCCGTCACCTGCGCGACCTCGCGGCCCGTCTTGCGCCGATCGAGCTCGGCGGTGTCGATGCCGTCCGTGCGCACGCGCTCGAGCTCCTCGTCGACGAGCGCTTCGATGCGGTCGAGATCCGCGCCCGCCACGCCGTAGACCTCGATCTCGAACAGCGAGCCGAGCGACAGGCCGTCGAGATACGCGTTGACCTCGGTCGCGATCTTCTCCTTCTCGACGAGCCGCCGATACAGACGGCTGTCGTTGCCCGACGAGAGCACCTCGCCGAGCAGCTCGAGCTCGGCGGTGCCCGGCGTCGCGTTCGCGGGCGCGTGCCAGGCCATCCTCACGAGCGGCATGTGCACGCGGTCGAGGATCGTCGCGCGTTCGACGCGTTCGAGACGAGGTTGCTGCACTACACGGCGCGGCGGCGGCGGTGCTGGGGGCAGCGTGCCGTAGAGCCGTTCGACGAGCGGCTTGACCGCCGCCGGATCGAAGTCGCCCGCGATCACGAGGCTCGCGTTGCACGGCACGTAGAAGTTCGCGAAGAAGTCGCGCACGTCGTCGACCGTCGCGGCCTCGATGTCCGCGTGGGTGCCGAACGTCGTGTCGCGGTATGGATGGCCCGGCGGGAACACGAGCCGGAAGACCTCGCGCTGCACGCGGCCGTATGGCGCATTGTCCTCCATCTGCCGCATCTCGTTGCGCACGATCTCGCGCTGCCGGTCGAGCTTCGCCTGGTCCATCGTGCGACCGACGTCCTCGAGGCGCTCGGCGTCGAGCCACAGCAGCGTCGGCAGCATCGACGACGGTCCCATCGAGTAGTAGTTGGTGCGGTCTTCGGTCGTCGACGCGTTGTTCGACCCGCCCGCGCCTTCCATGATCACGTCGAACTGGTTGCCGGGCACGCGGTCGGTGCCCATGAACATCAGGTGCTCGAACAGGTGCGCAAAGCCGCTGCGGCGGGGCGGCTCGTCCTTCGCGCCGACTCGGAACCAAGTGTTGATCACGACGCGCGGCACCTTGTGATCGACGTGCAGGATCACGGTGAGGCCGTTGGTCAGTTTGTACTTCTCGCACGCTACGGACTGCGCGGCGAGCGGAACGGAAGCGGCCGAGAGCGCGAACGCGAGCGCGGCGGCGGGAACGTGGAAAGCGGGTCTGGACATCGGAACGCGGGCGGCAGGTTGGATCGGGGTTGGCGCGCGCACGCGCACCGGCGAGGGATCGTGCCCGGCGGCGGCGCCGCCGTCGACCGCGCACCGGCTCGAACGTGGCGCCGCGGCCCGTCGCGCAGAATCGACGGTCCACCGGGGTCTTCCGAGGGCGTTGACACGAGTGCCGACGAGGGAGATCGTGCTGGCGTCGATTCCGCCAGGTCCGGAACTGCAGCCTGAAAGTCCTACGCACTCGAGCGCGCGGCAGAGCGCTCGAAACTCTCGCCTTCCGAACGTGGCCAACGACCCGTCCACGCGCGCCCAACGAGACGCCTCCAGCGGCGCGGAACGGTTCGTAGCGCCGACTATCGACCGGGGCGGCGTTGCGCTCGCGCTCGCGACCGGGCTCGTCTACGGCGCGACGCGCGCGACCGAGTTGACTGGCGACTCGCTCCACTACGCGACCGCGATTCGCGACGGGGTGGGCCTCGTCAACCCGCATCACCTGCTGTTCGGACCCATCGTGCACTCGATGCGGTTCGCAACCGGGCTCGATGCAGTGACCGCGGCTCAGCTCCACAACTTGCTCTCGACAGTCGTCGCACTGCTCGCCGCACGGCGTCTCTTCTCCATCCTGCTTGCGAATCACGGCGCGGCGAACTGGAGCACGGCGGCCATCGCGACCGCGGCCGGCTTCGCTGGCTATGCGACCCAGGTCGAGGTCTACGTGCCGTCGCTCGCGTGCACCTTGACGGCTCTCGCGCTGCTCGCGGGACACGGCGGCGAGCGTCCGCGGGCCATGCGGATCATTGGTGCCGGCCTCGCGCTCGCTTTGGCGATCCTCTACTACCAGGGCGCGGTGCTCGTCGTGCTGGCACTGCCGTTCGTGCCCGTCGCGTCGCGGACTCGTGCCGAAGGAACCGCCGTGCGCATGGCGGTCCTGGTCATCGGCGGGACGGCAAACGTCGCGGTGTACGGCGCCGCGTTCGCGGCGATGCCGGCGAATGCCGATGGCAGCTTCCTCCACTTCTGCCTGCAGTACGCGCAGCTCGGCCGACCAAACTGGGGCAGCTTCGCCAACGTGGATGCGAAGGGGCTGCATCTGCTCGCGGACAGCCAGCTGCGTTGCCTCGTACATCTGCCGGGCAACGAGTTCACGGTCCAGTCGTACGTGGGCAGCGTTCTGTTCACCGCCGCGATGGCGTGCGTCGCCTGGAGGCTGGTGCGCATCGGCCGCGCCGACCAGCGCTGCCGCGCGGCGCTGCGGTTCCTCGCGGCGTGGTTGATGCCCACCTGGGCGTTCACGCTCTGGTGGCTGCCGCGCGAAGAGGAGTATCTCGTCGCTGCGCTCCCGCCGCTGCTCGGGGCCGTCGCGATGGCCCTCGTCGCGAGGCCCGTGCCCGACGCGGCGCATCCGGCCGGCGGCGAGCGGCGCGCCGCGGTGCCGCGCGTGGCGTGGCTTGCGCTGGCGGCGATGGCAGCGTGGAACCTCGGCACGGCGATCGTGCCGCGCCACCGGGACGCAGGCCCGGACGCCCTGATCGCCGCCGAGCTCGCGCGCGCAGCGGACGAACGGACCATCGTGCTGTGCACCTATCCGGTGTTCGGCAACCATCGACTCCGCGAGCACCGCGGCCGGCCCGTGCTCGTCGACGATCCGTTCATGGCGCTCTACGAGAACCGGGCGCCGGGCATCGCGATCGCGACGGCGTGGCGCGTCCTCGTGCCGCTGTCGCTGATCGAACCCGAGACCAGGACCTGGTGGTTCTCGGCGCTCACCGACCGGGACGGCTGGCTCCGCGTCGTCGGCTGGGTCTGCTGCTTCGACCCCGGCGGCGCCGGAACGGCTCCGTCCTACGGGACACTCAGCTGTGTCGACTCGCCGGGCGGTCCGCTCCTGCGCGTCGAGCCCGGCGCCCGCCGGGCCGGCGATTTCGCGGCGCTGCTCGGCGAGCTCGATCGACTCGATCCTCGGCGCACATCGCGCTTCACGAGGCTCTCGCGTTGACCGTGCCCGACTCGACCGACGTGTGCACTGGCCAGGCATCGGGGCGCACGCTGACCGGGCCCGCGCAGCCGTCGCATCGTCAGCGCGGATCGAGCACCGGCAGTGCGAGCACCGTAGCGACCACCGGATCGTCTTCCTTCATCGCCGCGCCGAAGCCGGTGCACGCACCGTCGTGTCGCTGCCGCGCCGCGACGAGCGCGCGCAGCGCGGGGCCGACGTGCCCGGTCGTCGGGCGTTGCAGCGTGCGCCACGTGCTCAGCAGCGCACCCGCCCAGTAGAGCCGCAGCGACGGCTCGAGCTCGGACAGCAGACCCGGCACGGTGTCGCCGGTACGATCGTCGAGCCAGGCGACGGCGGCGCGCACCCGCGTCGAGTCGGGGTCGTGGCCGCACGCGATCAGCGCGCGCACGCCGTCGGCGGTCGCCGGGCCGTAGCTGCGCGGACTGCCGGCCGCGTCGGCGCCGCCCTTGCCGCCGAGTACGCCGCCGCCGGGGCAGCCGTGGAACCCGCCGTCGCCGCCGTCCTCGGGCAGTCGCTGGCAGCGCTCGACGAACGACCGCGCGTCGGCGAGCAGCGGGTCGGTCGTGGCGACCCCGGCCGCGCGCAGCGCCTCGACGGCCGCGGTCGTGACCGACAGCGTCACGAGGTCGGCGCCGGCCGGCTGCCGCGGTGGGCCGTCGCCGAGGCCGAAACCGCCGAACACCGTATCGGTCCGCTGCCAGCTGTTCGCGCACGAGAACTGCAGTGTGCGCAGCTGCGCGATGCGCTTCGCCGCGGCCGCCTGCCAGCCGGTTGGCTGCAGCAGCGCGAGCGCGTGCAGGTGGTGCGCGGCCGTGTAACACGGGTAGTCGAGGGCCGCATCGCGCCGCGCGTCGATCGGCAGCGCGAGCGCCTGCAGCGCCCGGTCGATCGCCGCCGCGTGGCCGGTACGATCCGCGGCGGACAGGCGGGCGGTCGCGAGCAGCACGGCGGCGGTCAGCGACTCGCCGCGGCGCAGCGTGCCGTAGACGTCGGAGTGCACGAGACCGTCCGGTCCCTGCTGCGCCCAGAGGTAACCGAGTGCCTGCTCGACCGCCGTCTCGGGTGCGCCGGCACCGCAGGCGCCCGCGCACAGCAGCAGCAGCACGCCGCGGCGCCTCGCGACTTGCGTCATCGTTCGCACATCGGCACGAGCTTGTCGGGCACGAGCAGCGTCATCACCGAACACGCCGTGCAGAACACGCGGTCGGTGATGCAGTGGTGCCCCTGCCAGCTGCCGTCGCGGTTCTGCGAGCGCTGCAGGCCGCTCGTGATCACCGGGTACCACCTGGCGTAGTGCTCGTCGCGCTCGATGAACAACGCCTGCGTCGCGAACAGCGCGCCGAGGAACTCTTCGCCGCCGGTACGGCCGCCGACGTCCTGGTCGAACTGCATGCGCGAGATCACGTCCGCGGCGCGGCGCACGTCCGTCCGCGCACCGAGGCCCTCGCCGTGCAGCACGCGCACGGCGCCCGCCTGCGTGACGAAGCGCTCGGCGCGGCCCCACTTCGCCTCGCGGAACACGCCGCTCGTGGGCTCGAAGCAGTCTTCGAGCAGGTAGCGCACGGCTTTCTGCGGCGACGCCGCTTCGATCGTTATGCCGGCGCCGCTCGCCTGCTTCAGCGCGAGCCACGCGCAGATCGTCGTCAGCATCGGCTCGTAGCTCGTCTCCCACTCGCCGTTCGGCTTCTGCAGTGCGGCGATCGTGCGGACCATCGACGACAGTTCCTGCTGGCGGACCTGGTCCTCGTGCACGTCGAGGCCGAGCGCGAGCGATTGCGCGTAGAGCAGCGTGACGAAGTAGAGGTCGGCGTTGACGCCGAGTTTGGTCTGCAGCAGCGTGCCGCGGTCGAGTGGGCTCTGCGCGTTGAATCGCTGCGTGCGTAGCGCCAGCCAGTCGAAGCCGCGCCGTACGGCGTTACAGTGCGGGCCACGCGTCGGCGTGCTGCCGTGTGACATCAGGCAGAGCGTCGCGACGCTCGTGTTGCCGACTTCGCCGTTCGCGCCGGGCTCGCGTCCCCACGAGCCGTCGTTGTTCTGGGCGCGCAGCAGCCAGCCGAGTCCGAGCTCGGCGCTCGCGCGCGCTTCCTTGGAGACCGGGTCGCACACCGGGGCCAGTGCCGGTGCGGTGAACAATGCCGCGACCAGTGCCAACCACGATCGGCTGCACGTGCTGGGCATGCCTCACCTCTGCATCGATGCGGTGTTGCGCGCGGGGGGTGGCGCACGCGCCGGCAGTCTACCCGCCGCGGGCACCGCCGGGGCCGCACTCGGGTGAGTGCCCGAGGCACGGCTCGGCAGCGTCGCTAAGATCTCGCGCCATGTTGCGACGCCTGCACAGGACGGCGCGCCTGCGTGTGCTCGAGCCCCTGACCTACGGGGCGGCGCGCGCCCGGGCCGGCGTGCGGTACAAGGTCAGTGGAGGGCCGGCGCCGCGGTCGTTCCTGCTCGTGACCGACAACGGGAACGTCACGAGCGAGCAGCAGTGGGCACCGCTGCGGCGGTGGCGGTCGAAGTTCCGGCAGGAGCTCGGGCTCGTCTTCCGCTGGATGGACCTGGCAGTCGCCCAGCAGCTGTCGAGCGCGGCGCTGTCCCGCTGGTCCGTCGTGGGGCTGAAGCTCTCGTGGCAGAAGACACGCGTCGAGGCGGTGGCCGCGACGCGCTCGCTGCGCGAGCGGCTCGACGGCACCACGACCCGCCTCGTGTACTTCGACGGCGACGACGACCTGTGCGTGCAGTGGCCCGAAGTGCTGAAGCTCTGCGACCTGTATGTGAAGAAGCAGGTCTTCGCCGACCCGAGCGGCTACCTCGTCACCTACACGGGCAAGTGCAACCTCACCGACTACGTCGCGCGCACGTTCGGCGAGTCGTTCGCGGACAACCACATCCCCGCGTCCGGGCTCCTCCAGCTGCCCGACCTCGGCAAGCTCTTCCTCGATTGGAACCTCGCCCTCGGCGACACGATCGTGGACATGGACCAGCGCCTGCGCCGCGCCGTGCCGCTCGCCAAGGACGTCGACATCGTTTGCCGCGCCGCGATCCCGCAGAGCTGGCTGCGGCACCTGCGCCAGGGCGTGCTCGGCCACCTGCAGACGCTGGCCAGGACCTACCGCGTGATCGCGCCCGACCGCGCGGTGACCAAGTCCGAGTACGAGGCCGAGATGCGGCGCAGCCGGATCTGCGTCAGTCCCTTCGGCTACGGCGAGCTGTGCTGGCGCGACTTCGAGGCGATCCTGTGCGGCTGCCTGCTCGTGAAGCCCGACATGAGCCACGTGCGCACGCGCCCCGACCTGTTCGAGGCGGGGGTCACGTATGTGCCCGTGCGCTGGGACTACAGCGACCTCGCGGAGGTGTGCGCGCGCTACCTGGCCGACGAGAACGCCCGCCGCGCGATCGCCGACCGCGCGCTCGTGCGCCTGCGCGCGCAGCTCGAGCCGGGCTGGTGCGTCGGCGTGTATCGCGAGCTGATGGACCGACTGGCGTAGCGCGCCCTTCCTTCACTTCGACGGCAGCTGCACGACGACGGCCTGTTCGCTCGCGCCGGTGGGGGCGGCCGTGAATGCCGTCGTCGCCGAGCGGCCGTCGGAATGGCGCGCATCGAGCACGCATGGCCCGGGCGGCACGCGGAAACGCAGGCGCGACCGTCCGTCGGGTTGACGCACGCGGAAGTCGAGGATGCCCGCGCCAACGACGTTGCCCGCGGCGTCGCGCGCGACAGTGCGCAGCGTCTCGCCGGGCCGCGGCGACGGCATCACCTGGAACTCGACGGCGATCGGCACGGACGGTGCGAGCACGAGCTCGGCGTGCGTGGTCTTGCCGGCGTGCACCGTGAACGACACCGCACCCGCGAGGTCGCCGACCTGCGTCATCGCCGTGTAGCCGCCGCACGTCAGCTCGCCGGCGACCCGCCTGCCTTCCGGCGACTTCACGTACGTTTCCGTGCCGTCGTCGCGAACGAACATCACGAGGCCACCCGAGGGCACATCGGCGCCGCGCAGCACGAGCTCGACGCGACCGGGCGGCAACAGCACGACGTCGGGGAGCACGCGATTCTCGCCGGCGGACACCCCGACGGGCGGCAGCCGCACGCTGCCGAACGGGTGCCCGTCGACCGACAACCACCACGTGCCGGCAGGCAGCGTGTCGCAGACGAACGTACCGTCGAGGCTCGCTTCGACGCGCGTCGCGAACGACGTCGCCGCGTTCATGACGCTGACCGCCTTCGGTAGCCCGTTGCCGCGCTCGTCGACGATTCGCCCGCGGATCGTCGCACTCGGCACTTCGGCGTCCGTCAGTCGAAGCACGAGGTCCGTCTCGTCGACGGCGACGCCGTTCCGCTGCGCGATGCCCATGCCGCGCAGCGACACGACGAGATCGACGCTCGCGCCGCGCATGCCGGCGAGAGTGAAGCGTCCGGAGGCGTCGGTCGTCGCGCTCTCCACCTGCGCCCCGTCCCCGAACGTGCCGATCTCGTAGCCAGCAATGGGTGCGCCCGCCGGGCCGACGAGCGTGCCGGCGAGCTGGCGCGTACCGAGCACCGGGTTCCAGGTCGCGACACGTCCCGCTTCCAGCTGCAGCGTCGCCAGCGCGTGTGCCGGACCCAGTTTGGCGAGGATCTGCACCGCGCCCGCTGACACGTGCTCGAGCCGGAAGTCGCCGGCCTCATCACTCTGTGTGCGCACGGAACCGAACTGGTCCCAGTCGCCCACGCTGACCGACGCCTTCGCAACAGGCCGTTGCTTGTCGTCGCGGACGGTGCCTTCGATCGTCGCAGCGCGCGGCAGCATGAGCACGACGTCACTCGTCCGGCCGATCGCGACGTCGACCTGCTGCAGGACGCTGGCGTGACCGTCGGCCCACGCGCGGACCCCCGTGCTGCCACCGGCGACTCCGTCTGCGAAGAAGGCGCCGTTCGCGTCCGTGCGCAGCGCTTCCGGCGTTGGCTGAAGGTAGCGCTCGCGGATCGTGCCTCCGGGAACGACGTGGCCGCCCTGCTGTCCGACCTCGACGATTGCGCCGGCGATCGGCGCACCGTCGGTCCGCAGCACGCGCCCGCGGACCGCACCGCCGAGCGACGACAGCCGCAGCGTCACGTCGGACGTCGGGACGGGCCACAGGTAGCGCAGCCGCGACGGTGCCCAGCCGGCCTTGCGTGCGCCGACGTAGTGATCGTCGCGCAACGGAAGCTCGAACCGGCCGTTCGCGTCGCTACGCGCCATCTCGAAGCCGCGTGCCCAGGTCGCGCGGTCGGAGAGCCACAATCGCGCGTCGGGCACTGGACGATCGTCGCCGTCGACGACGATGCCGCGGACGAAGGCGTCGCGGCGGACGCGGAGGTCGATCGTGGTCACCGAGCCGGCGGCGAGCTCGCAGAAGTGCGCGTCGCTGTACGGCGAGGCGACGGCGTAGGAGGCGGGCTGGATGCCGCGCACGACGACGCTGCCGTCGTCGCCGGTCAGGCCGTCGCGCTCGAACACCCGCACCCGCGGCCGCTGCGGCATCACCAACACGCCGATGCCCGTCGCCGGTGAACCGTCGTGTTGCCACGTCGCGCGGACGACCAGCGTCGCGGTGTCCGCGTCGGGTGCGAGGTCGTTCGCGGCAACGACCGCGCGCAGCGTTGCGGGTGCCGGCGGCTCGGCACCATGGTCGGCCGGCGGCTGCGCCGCGGTGCCGGCGACCGCCAGCTGCGGCGCTTCGGCACGAACCGGTGCGGCGTCGTTCGAGTCCACGAGTGCCCACGTGCCGCCGCCGAGCAGCAGCACGAGAGCGGGAACCACTACGGCGATCTTCTTCCCCATCAGCAAACCTCCGAACGTGAACGCTGTTGCCGTTGCGCCGCCGGGCACGACGGCCGCTCGCACCGTCGCGAGCGACGACGCGGTCGCGCTCGCGGACAGCGCGAGGCCCGCGGCGAAGCCGGCGGGCAGCTGCCGCCGCAGCAGATCCAGCGCGCGGACGAGTTGCGTACGCACGGTGCCGGCGGGCCGGCCGAGCCGCGCGGCGATCTCCTTCGCGTTCAGCCCTTCGCCGAGGTGCAGGTCGAGCACCTCCGCGTATGGCGAGCCGAGCTCGCTGCGCAGCCGCGCGACGGTCGCCGCGAACTCCGCGTCGGCAGCCGCGTGCGCGGGATCGCGTTCGCCGGCGCGCTCACCGGTCGGCGCGACGCGCCGCTGCCGCTGCTCGTGCAACTTCTTCGCGTGGTTGCCGACGATGCCGCACAGCCACGGCAGCGCGCGCCTCGTCGCGTCGAACGCGCCGCGTGTCTCGATCACCGTGACGAACGTGCGCTGCAGCACGTCCTCGGCGTCCGCGCGGTTGCCGCACAGCCATCCCGCGACCCGCAGCAGCTCGGGCGCCGTGCGATCGAACAGCTTGCCGAGTGCACGCGGATTACCGGTGCGCTGGTAGCGTGCGAGCAGGCGGTCGGGTGCGGCGAGGGCGAACGACATGGTGCACCGCCTTCCGGCGAGCGTGGCCCTGTGCGACACGCCGTGCGGAAGAATCTCACGAATCATCCCGTACGCACGCGCCGCTTGCGATCCGCGGCGCCCCGTTCGCTTCCGGCATGGGCCGCGCCGGTGCCCTGCATCCGAGCCGCCGTGCGAGGTCGAAGCAGGCCGCACCTACGCGTTGGGCCTTGCGCGCGTAATCACTGGCGGAGACGGTGGGAAGGGTTGAGGACCGGCGCGATCCAATGCCAAGGCGCACGAAGAGTCCCGGTGCGCAGGGAATCCAGGAATCTTCGCGGTTGTCCGCAGAGTGAAGCTGGCCCCACCAGTCTCAGCGCCCGTGCCGCACCGAGAATCGAAGGATCCTCTGCGCCAGGAGCCGGCTCGCGCGCCTTGCGCATGCCGTCGATCCCGGTACGCCCCAGGGTGGGATCGACGCGAACCCTGCACGCTCAAGGAAACCATGTTCCGACTCGTAGACGCGTCGTTCCTCTCGCGGCTGCTGATCGTCGCCGCGCTCTCCCTGTCCGGGTTGCGCGCCCAGATCCCGACTCCGATCGCCTACGGCGACTACCGGTCCGGGACCATCAGCGCGGCGGGACAGGTGGCCAGGTTCTCCTTCGTCGGCGCCGCTGGCGACGTGCTGAGGGTGTCGTTCGGGAGCGAGTACTACGGCTACCCGACCAGCCAGTACATTCATCGACTTGACGTTCGCCTGGGCGCCGCTCCAGTCGGCGGTCCCATCGACGGGATCGGGACCCTCACGCAAGCGCTCACGAGCAGTGGCACCTATCTCATCGAAGTCCGCGCGAGGAACAACCAGTGGACCGGTTGGTACGGCTTCCGGTTGGACAAGTTGAACCCGTCCGGTGGCGACAAGACCGCTTTCTATTGGAACAACCAGGGCAGCATTGCCCAGGCCGGCACCTTCGAGACGTACACCATCTGGGCTGATGCCAACAGCGTTGCAGCTCTCCACTTCACCAGCGAGTGGTGGGGCTACCCGTACAACCTGTACATCCACTACGCGGAGGTCCTCGACGCCGCGGGCAACCAGATCGAGACCGTCGTCGGCAACGGAACCTCCGCGACTTTCACGTTCCCGAGCTCGGGCTACTACACGATCTTCATCGCCTCGAGGGACTTCACTCGCACGGGCTGGTACTCCGTGGATCTGCAGTGCATGTCCACAACGCCCTGCGCGACCCAGGCCGAGGCTTTCAACTTCGGTCAGGGTTTCCCCGGCACGCTCAGCACCCCGGCACTGACGGCGCAGAGTCTGCCGTTGCTTGGCTCCAACTACGACCTGTTCTTCGGCAACTCCTCGGGCCAATCCACCAGCGCTCTGTTCGTGATCGGGTTCGACCGGGACAACACGCCCGTGGCGGGGTACGGCGGCACGTTGCTCGTGGGGAGCATATTGAGCGTCCTGCCGCTCGCGCTGCCGGCCGGCGGAGCGCCGGTGTCCATTCCACTTCCCGGCGTCCCAGGCGCGAGCTTCCTGATCGGGCTCGGCATGTCTGCGCAGTTGCTCGTGCTGGATGGTGGCGCGCTGCCCGGCGGTTGGGCCTTCTCGCGAGGGTTGGGCTCGATCTTCGGCTGAAACCGGGACACTGCAGGTGAGCAGCGCGGCCGGGTTCACTTGTTCCGCCGCTCCAGGAACTCGAGGTCGAACTGGATCACGTCGAGCTCGTCGACGCCGGCGACCGCGATCCAGCGCTGGTCGAGCTTCTTGCCGGTCGCATGCCATGCCGCCAGCGCGTCGTCGTAGCGCCCGCCCGCCCAGGCCAGCACGCAGCGGCCGGAGTCCAGGAACGCAGGCGTCTTTCGCGCCGGCGTCGTGTAGCCCTTCCAGACCTTCTCGAGGCGCTCGGCGACGCCGACGCCCGCCCATGCTTCTCGCGGCGCCTTGAGCTCCTCCTGGATGCGTTGCAGCGTCCACGGGTACCAGAGCGGGATGTCGGTGTCGAAACGACCGGAGTCGAGGCACTCGACCGCGAAGCGATACATCGCGTCCGTCGAGCCACCATGGCGCGGGCGCAGCGAGTCGACGTAGGCCCGATACGCGGCCTCGAAGTCGATCTGCGCGTCGAGCGCGCGGTCGAACCACTCGCGCGGCGACGTCTCTCCCTGCTCCAGCGAAGTGACGACGATCATGCCTACTGCGGCCTCCGGCCAACTCGGACAGAGTTCGTGCGCCTTGCCGAGGTGCTCGGCCGCGAGTCGGAGGAAGCCGGCGCGCTCGCGCTCGGAGCCCTTCTGGTGCTTGGCCTTGCGCGTGTTGTGCAGGCCGGTGACGACGTGGACGATCCACGGATCGACGCCCGACTTGCGGCCGAGGTTCGCGACCACGTCGTCGGTCACCCAGTCGTTGCCGGCCCTCGCGTACTCCTCGACTCCCCACAGGCAGCGCACGTAGTGGCGCCGGTTGTCACCTGCGAACACCGGATCCGCTGCCGCGGCCAACATCAACTTGCGGATCTCCGGCAGAAGGCCCGAACCCATGTCTCCTCGCCCGATGCGCCGCCCGAGGTTCGAGACGTGCGACGCGGCCCACCACGAGAACACGGCGGGCTGGTCCCGGGCGAGGCCGGGCAGCGAGGACGTCAACGCCTTGACGAGCCTGTTGGCGTCGCCCTCTTTGAGCGTCCGGGTGACCGCATACAGCGTGAGGGGATCCTTGCAATCGGCCGCCAGCAACCGCTCGGCCAAAGCAATGCTCGCGTCCGAAGGGGTCCCGATCACCGCCTCGCCGATGCCGGCCAGCAGCGCGCGGGCATCGGTGTCCCACTTCGCGTCGTGCTTGCCGGCGCGTTCGTAGGCCGCGACGAACGTCTCGCCGAGCCACTTCTTGAACCCGGCATCCGCCTGGTCGGCGGTGATCGCGTGCTCGTGGGCGGTCAGCGGACGCGCCTTCGCGCTACCGGCGAACGCCGCGGTCGCCGCTCCGGCGAACAGGTCGGACCTCGCGATCGCGGCCGGCTGGTAGTCCTTGAAGTGCGGTCGCAGCGTCTTCTTCAACCAGTCCTCGGAGATGCCGTAGACCAACAGCGCCCCCGGGTCGATGCGGCGCTCGCCCTGTTCGCAGACGGCAGCCGCCTCCTTCGCCCTGCCGCCGAGCGCGAGCGCGGCGACGCGATGCGTGTTCGCGGTCGTCTTCGCGGCGGCCGACCCCTTGTCGCCGGCGACCGCCGCCATTGCGCGCTGGTCGAGCTCTGCGAGCAGCTGCTGCACCGACTCGTCGGCCCAGACCGCCTTCGCGTCGGTGGTTCCGAGCGTGACGTAGTGGATCGCGACGCGCAGATGACCCGGCACCTCGGTGTCGAAGCGGGCCGTCGCCAGGCACTCCTTGCCGAAGTCGAACAGGGCCCGCGGCGAGCCACCCCAGCGCGGCTGCATGTAGTGCATGTAGGAGAGGTAGGCCTCGCGCCAGTCGAACTGCGCCTCGACCGCGCGATCGAACCACCGCCGCAGTTCCACGGGCTCGCCGCCGCCGGGACCGAGGGTCTTCACCATCAGCGTCGGCGCTTCCGGATGACGTGGACACATCTCGTGCGCCTGCTGCAGGACCTCGAAGCCGGCCTGCAGCTGCTCGCCGAAGCGCTTGCCGTCGGCCTCGGAGATCGATCTCGCCGGTCCCTGGCCGCGCGCTGCCCACGCCATCGTGTTGTGGTAGGTGCCGCGCAGCACGAGCAACGCGTAACCGGGCTTGCCTGCCTTCTTCTCCATGCGCTCGAGCAGCGCGAGGTCGTCAGGACCGACTTTGCCGCCCCAGCAGCCGAGCACGAGGTCGAGGAGGAAACGTTCGTGGCCCGGCCCGAACTCGGTTGACGCCGCCAGCTCGACGAGGCAGTCGTCGCGTGCGGCCGCGGCCTTGCTACGCGCGTCGTCCTGCTTCTCGGCGGCCCAGAAGATCTGCAGCGCGTTGTGCAGCAGCCAGCGCAGACGCGCCGAGGATCGGCCCTCGAGCCGCTGTGCTTCGACGTAGCTCGCGCGCGCGATGTCCGTCTTGCGCCGGTAGAACGCGACGTCGGCGATCACCAACTGCACGACCGGATCCGCGCAGCCGGCCTCTTGCAGTCGATCGCACAGGTCGGCGATGCGCTTGCTGCGGTCGTCGCCGAAGATGCGGGCACAGAACATCTCGGCGTAGAGCGACATCAGCTCTTCCACCTGTGGCTGCCATTCCTGGCGCAACGCCTCGCCGGCCTTGCACTCCGCGAGCAGCAGGTCCCGCCAGAAGCGGGCCTTGTCGGCCTGGTAGCGCTTCTGCGTGTAAGCGTCGGGCCCCGCCGGCAGGGGCTTCGGTTTCTTGTCGTCCTGCGCCAGCAACCCGGCCGCGGCATGGATCGAGGTCAGCAGAGCGAGAACGAACGTGGGTTTGCGTTGGAACATGGAGCGACGAGCAAGGTTCCCTCGCGTCGCGCGGGCAGTCAACCCACGTGCTCGCCGCGGTGGCGATTCGAACGGATGGAGCGACGCTGGCGAGTCCGCGTCGATCGGGGTCGAAGCAGTGGCGTGGGGGGGATCCGTAATCTGCGGCTGAAAAAAAGGCGACTCGTGTCGAACTCGGCCACTCCCATTCGACGGGAGAGCAGTTGGCGCGAGCGGCCGGCAGGCTCGGGCGCGCCGTATCTTCTGCCCGAACGAAACGAACCGAGACGAATCATGCGCTACGTGGTGATGCACAAGGCCGGCCCCGACGACGAGGCCGGCGTTCCGCCCCCGCCGAAACTGATCCAGGAAATGCAGCAGCTGATCGGCGAAGCCTGCAAGGCCGGCTTCTTCCTGACCGGCGAAGGCCTGAAGCCCGGCAGCAAGCGCTTGCGGCTGCGCGGCCGCGACGGCGACGGCACGGTCACGCGGGGCCTGGTGCCCGGTGGCTCGCACCTGCCTGCGGCGTTTGCCGCGATCGCGGTGCGCGACCAGGACGCGGCGATCGAGTGGGGCAAGCGCTTCGCGGCGGCGATCGGCGGCGATGTCGACCTCGAGATCGGCCCGCTCGTCGAGCCGTGGGACATCGGCGCGCCGAAGCCGGAAGGCGTGCTGCCGGCGCGTTTCCTCGTGATCCAGAACACGAGCGCCGCGACCGAGTCAGGCGCTGCGTCGTCGCCGGCGAGCCGCGCGGCGGTCGGCAAGCTGATGGCCGACTCGACGAAGGACGGTGTGCTGCAGTTCTTCGAGACGCTGCAGCCGACCTCGCGTGCACGGCGGCTCCACTACCAGGACAACGAGCGGCGCGTCGTCGACGGCCCGTTCGCGGAATCGAAGGAGCTGGTCGGCGGCTTCTGCATGATGCAGATGCGCTCGATCGACGAGGTCAGCGAGTGGGCGAACCGCTACGCGCGCATCATCGGCGGCACCTGTGAGATCGACGTGCGCCCCGTCGCGGAGCCGAACGCCAATGCTCCGTCGCGAGGTGCACGATGAACGCCCCGTCGCGAGGAGCGCGCATCGGCGCGCGCGTCACGACGTGGCTGGCGGTTGCGTTCATGCTGTTCAGCAGCACGATCAAGTTCCTGCCGGTCGACGCCGTACCTGAAACGTTCCGGCAGCTCGGGCTCCCGCTGGGCCTGCGCTACGTGATCGCAGTGCTCGAGCTCGGTTGCACGCTGCTCTACGCGGTGGCGCGCACGCGCTCGCTCGGCGCGATCCTGCTGACCGGCTACCTCGGCGGCGCGATCGTCACCCATCTCCGGGTAGGCGATCCGCTGATGACGCACACGCTGTTCCCGATCTGGGTCGGCGCGTTGGTGTGGGCCGGCGTGCTGTTGCGCGACGTCGCGCTGCGGGACGCACTGCTCGCGCCGCTGCGCACGCGCTCATCGTGACGTTCGCGGCGGTGACGGACCGCTGCCGGTTCTCACCGCGACGAGCGGGTTCGGAGTCATCGCGAACTGACGGGCGAGTCGGTCTGCCGCCGGGCGTGAACAGCGTGCCGGTGTCGGGGTGTTTCAACGATCAGGCAGAGCCGCGACGGGGGTGGCGCCGAGTCCGGTCATCACCAGTTACACGCCTCCTCGGGTAGAGACTGGAGCAGAAACTGAAGGCTCTGCTCGATGGCTCGGATTCTCGATCGAACGGATGCTCCGAGACCTCGATTCCCCATGGCGAGGAACCGGCCTCACCTCGCCTGGGAAGGCAACCCATGCTTGCAGATCGCTCGAAAGTGGCGGGCCCCCCTCAGCGGTGCCCTGCGCGACCCGACTCCGGCCCGCTTCGGCCAGGCCGTCGAGCTGCGCTGGGCGGGGGCAGGCGACACGAGCAGGTGGAATCGTTGCCAATTGGTAGTTGGGGCCTGCCTTCGCGACTGGACACCTTCGTTTCTTTCGTCACTGGAGTAGTTTTATGCGCGGCCTTCTCCCACTCTGTCTCACCGGAACGGCTCTCGTTGCACAGTCCAGCCCGGTCCCTGAGCCGCATCTCGCTTCTGTCCTCGAGCCCCTGACCGCCGCGCAGTTCCTGCTGCCCGTTCGTGGGTTCTCCCTGGCACAACTCGCATATGGCCCGGTGCCCCAACCGGCGCTGCGAGCCGGGGCAAACAGCTTCTACATCCCAGACCCCCTGTTGTGTTCGGCGAACTACATCGGGGCCGAGGTGGTGCAGCTCGTGTTCGCGCTGCCACAGGGTGCCATCGTGCTG
>DASRJH010000011.1:0-2814 GCA_035649575.1 Planctomycetota bacterium | reverse complement strand
ACTCTGGTCCGGGTTGACGGCTCGCGCGCGCAGCAAGCCGCGCTTCAGTTCGTCGCGAAAGCGCGAGCGCGTGATCGGATCGTGCGCGATGCGGTCGGAGAGGATCAGCAGGGCGCCTTCGAGCACCGACTCGGGTGCTGGCAAACCATTCTCGGCGGACACGTATTGGTTCGCGACGTCCTGCAGCGACTGTTCGCCGAGTTGCCGGTGTTGGATTGCCAGCGCGAGCGGCCCGAGCCCCTTCTCCTCCATCTGCATCGCGACGCCGCGCCGCCGCGGCCGCATGGCCTGATAGAAGTCGTCGACCAGATCCTGGTCGACCGACGTGGCGAGCATGGACTCGAGCTCGGGCGTCCGGCGGCCGCGTTCCTCTGCCTGCTGCAGGATCGCCTGCTTCCGTTGCTCCAGCTCTGTCAGGATGTGCAACCGCTCCGCCATTTCCTGCACACGTTCCTCCCCCAGGTTGCCGACGAGGTAGCGCCGGTAGCGCGCAATGAACGCGGGGGTGGCGCCTGCCTCCAACAGTGCGATGATCGCCTTGATTGCTTCAGGCGGACTGTCGAACTCGGCGAGCAGACGATCTAGCGTGGCTTCGGATGCCATGGTTGTTGGCGGCGGTGTGGCCGCGTGATGGCCGGGCACCATAACATCTGCCCGCTCGGCTGCCAGCTTTCGAGGCCGCGCGAAGCCGCCGCTGCGCGAATTGCAGTTGCCGGTCTCTGCCGATGGCCGCAAGATCGCGTAGCTCTCCTCGGGCACGAACGATGACACGAGCAGTCGACCAGTCGAGAATCCGGCGCATCTGGCTGCGCGCGCCGAACTGGCTCGGCGACTTCGTCATGGCGACCGCCACGTTCGCGCGAGTGCGTGCGGCGTTCCCCTCGGCCCACCTGACCGTGGGCTTGCGGCCCTACTTGCGACCGCTGTTGTCGGGCTCGAGCCTCTTCGACGAAGTGGTCGATACACCGAGGGCCAAAGGGCTCGGGGGTCTCTGGCAGCAGGTCGCGCGTATGCGCGCAGGGCGCTACGACCTCGCGATCGTGCTGCCGAATTCGCTCGCGACGGGTCTCGTGCCGTTCCTGGCGCGCGTGCCGCTGCGGCTCGGCTACAAGCAAGGGCGGCCTCTGCTCATGAATCTCGGCCGGACCGCCGCGATGCGCCGTGGCTTGTTCGACCGGCGCGTGGGGCCACGGCGGTGGCCGACTCCGATGCCGAGCTACTACCACGATCTGCTCGACGTGATCGGGTTGCCTCCGGGCGGACAACATCCGCAGCTCGCGGTCACCGAGGCCGAGGAAGCGTGGGTCGGCGAGCATCTGCGCTCGCTCGGCATCGAAGACGGCACGCGGCTCTTGTTGTTGGTGGTCGGCGCGAACTACGGCTCGAGCAAGCTGTGGATGCCCGAACGGTTCGCAGCGGTCGCGCGGCACTTCCAGGAGCGTTGGTCGATGCGGGCACTCGTGCTCGTCGGGCCGTCCGAGGTCGAGCTCGGCGAACGCATCGCGTCCGAGGGCGGCGCGATCGCGTTGAGCAAGCCCGTGCTTCCACTCGACAAGTTGAAGTCACTCGTGCGTCGCGGCGCGCTGATGATCACGGGCGACACGGGGCCGCGGCATCTCGCGGTCGCGTTCGACCGGCCCGTCGTGTGCCTGATGGGGCCGAGCGATCCGAATTACACGAACTACTGCCTCGAGCACACGGAGCTGATCCGCAAGGAGCTCGAGTGTTCCCCGTGCCAGCGCAAGGTCTGCCCGCTCGGGCATCATCGCTGCATGCGCGACATCTCGGTCGAGGAAGTGATCGCGGCCGGGGAGCGTGTGCTCGCGCGCGCGCTCTAGCGATCTCCCCGCAGGACGTCACTCGCCGGTCGGTGGGTCGCCTCGCGGCGACGGAATCACTGCGCGCGTACGAACAGGTGGTCGACGAACACCGAGTCGTTGCCCGCGACGTTGCGGCGGTTGTCGGAGTCGATGACGCGCACGCGCACCGTGCCCGAGACGCCGGGTTGCAGCACGAAGGTCTGGTAGACGTTGTCGTCGACCGTCTTGGTCACGGTCACCGCCGTGACCCACGAGCTGCCGCTGCGCACCTGGATCGGGAACGTGTCGTTGTCCGCCGACACCGTGCGGTAGGCCTGCACGTAGAGCGTGCGCGTGCCCGTCGAGGGCACGTTGGCGATCTGCCACTCGTGCTCGAGGCTGTTGCGCTTGTTGGTGGTCACTTCGGTGATCTGTTGGCGCTGTGCGTCGTCAGCGTGTGTCAGCGAGAACGCGCCCGTGACGACGCCGTGGTTCGGCGTCTGCGCGGTCACGAGGTAGTCGGCCACACTCACGCTCGCGGTCGTCGCGAGGGCGATGTTGCTGTAGCCCGAAGCGCCGACCGCGTTGTTCGCGAACACGCGATACCAGTAGGTCGTGGCGGGGCTGCGGCCCGTGTCGGCGAAAGTCGTGACGTCGGGGCCGACGCTGCCGGCCGGGAAGAAGTTCGAGCCGTCCGTCGAGCGTTCGATCTCGAAGGTCGCTTCGTTGCTGCTGTTGTCGACCCAGGCGAGGTTGATCTGGCTGGTGCCCGCGGCCGTGGCCGTGAGGCCCGTCGGTGCGGCAGGCGGCAGCGGCGGCGGGGGCGGAGCGGCATCGACGCCGCTGACGACGAGCGCGTAGTCGCAATCGACAGCCGGCGTCTCGACGTGGCTGTCCTGGTTGATCTCGGCCGCGATGATCTGCACGGTCCAGGTTCCGGCCGCGGGATTCTGCACGAACACGTTCTCGACGGTGTCGATCGTGTTCGGCGCGCCGCCGGCCGTGCTGTAGTTGC
>DASRJH010000010.1:0-3140 GCA_035649575.1 Planctomycetota bacterium | reverse complement strand
GCAACTACAGCACGGCCGGCGGCGCGCCGAACACGATCGACACCGTCGAGAACGTGTTCGTGCAGAATCCCGCGGCCGGAACCTGGACCGTGCAGATCATCGCGGCCGAGATCAACCAGGACAGCCACGTCGAGACGCCGGGCGTCGACTGCGACTACGCGCTCGTCGTCAGCGGCGTCAACACGGCGCCGCCTGCGCCGCCCGCCGCACCGACCGGACTCTCGGCAACGGCCGTCGGCGGCGACCGGATCGACCTCGCCTGGACCGACAACAGCAGCAACGAAACGACCTTCGAGATCGAGCGCTCGACCGACGGCGTGTCCTTCGGTCCGGCCGGCAGCGTCGGCAGCAACGTCACGACGTTCTCCGACACGGGCCTCAGTCCCGGCACGCCCTACTGGTATCGCGTGTTCGCGACCAACGCCGCCGGCCCTTCGGGCTACAGCAATGTCGCGAGCGCCACGACGGCGAGCGTGACGGACTACCCGGTGACCGGCGAGACGCCGAACCATGGCATCGTCACGGGCACGTTCACGCTCACGCTCACCGACGACGCGCAGTACGAGCAGGTCACCGAAGTGACCACCAACAAACGCAACAGCCTCGAGCACGAGTGGCAGATTGCCGGCGTGCCATCGACTGGCACGCGCACGCTCTACCTGCAGGCGTACCGCACGGTGTCGGCCGACAACGACACGTTCCAGTTCCAGGTGCGGAACGGCAACGCGTGGGTCACGGCGGTCACCGTGACGAAGACGATCGACGACAACGTCTACCAGACGTCCGCGCTGCCGGCCGGCGTCTCGGGCACCGTGCGAGTGCGAGTGATCGACTCCGACAACCGCCGCAACGCCGTGGGCAACGACTCGGTGTTCGTCGACCACCTGTTCGTGCGGGCGCAGTAGGCCGTCAAGAAGCGCGGCAGACGCACGCGACCTGCTGGTGCGCGGTCCCGTCGTCGTCGTGAACCCCACATGCCGCGACAGGCTCGATGACAGGGCGCGCAGCGTGTTCTCCGCGCGTCGCGACCAACTTGGTCCCGGCGGGCGCCTCGGCTCACTCCGGGACGAACTGGCCTCCCGGAGTCACGTCGAGCGGAAACGGAGGCAGAATCACCTCCTCACGACCCGTCGGGGTCGGCACCTCATCCTCGGCTCCGGAGGCCACCATTTCCTCGCGCTTCCTGTCGGTTGGCTCGTCGACGCTCTTCTGCTGCCTGGCCGTCGCTCAGAATCCGCCTGCCGGCGTCCCGTCTCACGGCGTTCGCAACTTCCAAGCGGTGGACGGCACCGTGGTCGCACAACACTGGACCGAAGACGGCAAGTCGTTCTACCGCTTGAGCCCCGACGGCCGGGGGTTCACTCCGCCCGCCGCGGCCGACTACACGATCAAGCTGCGCCTGCACGGTTTCGATGCGCTGCTCGATGACCCCGCACCGCCGCGAGGGCTGGCCGCCGATGCGATCGCCGGTCTGCACATCGTGCAGTACTGGACGCCGGGCCTCCCGCAATACCGGGAAGCGATCGAGCTGCTCGGCGGCGAGAACCTGCTGTTCCTGCCGAACGCGGCGAACGTCTACGCGCTGCCACCGGGCACCGTGGACGCGGTCGCGGCGCTGCCGTTCGTGCGCGCCGTCGTGCCGTTCCACCCGGCCTACAAGCTCGAGCCCGCGCTGCTGGCCGCGATCGAAGCGAACGCCAGCGACGAGCTGCGGGTCAACGTGCTGACCATGCACCGCGGGGCTCGAAGCCAGGACAGGGTCGCACGGCTCGTGCGGCAGCTCGGCGGCGTGGTCGAAGACGTGTCGCCCGAGACCTTCCTGATGAGCGTCACGCTGCCCGTGCACCGGATGCCGGCCCTCGCGGCGAGCCTCGAGGTACAGTGGATCGACCGCTGGAGCGCGCCGTCCTGCGACATGGACATCGCGCGCGAGTTCCACGGCGCGAACTACGTGGAGGGCCTGGCCGGAGTCAGCGGCCAGGGTGTGCGCGTCGAGGTCATGGACGGCGGCTGCGACCAGATCCACCCCGACATCACGAACTTCCTGCTGCACGGCGCGACCAATGGGTCGTCGGCGCACGGCACCTGCACATCGGGCATCGTCGTCGGCAGCGGCGCCGGCAACGCGGCCGCGCGCGGCGTCGTGCCGAGCGCGTTCCTCGCGATCGCCGACTACGAGTCGGGCTTCGCGGGCGGCAGCCGGTGGGCCCACACGGCCCAGCTCGTGAACCCGTCGCTGTCGTGGCAGTGCGTGCTGCAGAGCAACAGCTGGGGCAGCACGCAGACGACCGCCTACACGTCGGTGAGCCAGGACCTCGATCAGATCCTGTTCGATCACTCGCGCATCAGCATCCTGCAGTCGCAGAGCAACGTCGGTACGCAGAGCTCGCGGCCGCAGGCGTGGGCCAAGAACATCATCTCGGTCGGCGGCATCAAGCACGCGAGCACGTTGAGCAAGAGCGACGACAGCTGGACCGGCGGCGCGAGCATCGGCCCGGCCGCCGACGGCCGCATCAAGCCCGACATCGCGAGCTTCTACGATTCGATCCTGTGCACCGACCAGGTCGGCGCGGCGGGTTACACGACGACCAACTACTACTCCTCGTTCGGCGGCACGTCGGGCGCCACGCCGATCTGCGCGGGCATGCTCGCCGCGTTCTACCAGCTCTGGCACCAGGGTGCGTTCGGCAATCCGACCTCGACGTCGGTGTTCGCCTCGGCGCCGCAGAACACGACCGCGAAGGCGATCCTGATCAACACGGCGAGCCAGTGGACGTTCTCGGGCACGACCCACGACCTGACGCGCACGCACCAGGGCTGGGGCCACCCGGACCTCAAGCAGATGTACGATCGGCGCAACCAGATGCTCGTGATCGACGAGAGCGTCGTGCTGGCGAACCTGCAGACGAGCACGCACGCCGTGAACGTCACTGCCGGCACGCCCGAGCTGAAGGTCACGATGGTCTACCGCGACC
The DNA here is from genome assembly GCA_035649575.1 of Planctomycetota bacterium. GTDB lineage: Bacteria > Planctomycetota > UBA1135 > UBA1135 > UBA2386 > DASVAL01. Next base: position 165 of record DASRJH010000010.1, on the reverse strand, counting down.
CGCCCGGCACGACCTCGTCGACCCTGCACCGGATCAACAACCTCGATCTGAAGGTCACGTCGCCGTCCGCCACGGTGTATTGGGGCAACAACGGCCTGCTCGCGGGCAACTACAGCACGGCCGGCGGCGCGCCGAACACGATCGACACCGTCGAGAACGTGTTCG
>DASRJH010000009.1:0-36845 GCA_035649575.1 Planctomycetota bacterium | reverse complement strand
CGCTACGCCGAGACCGATGGCTACGAACGCGATCGCAAGAAGCCGTTCGTGTGGCGCTACCGCGACTGGGTCGAGGTGGCGCTGAACAGCGACATGCCCTACGGCCAGTTCGTCGCGACGCAGCTCGCCGGCGACGAAGGGCCAGAGCCGACCGTCGCCGACCTCGTCGCGACGGGTTACTACCGGCTCGGGATCTGGGACGACGAGCCGACCGACGCCGAACAACATCGCTACGACGACCTCGACGGCATCGCCGACACGACCGCGCGAGCGCTGCTCGGCATCTCGATGGGCTGTGCGCGCTGCCACGATCACAAGAGGGATCCGCTGCCACAACGCGACTACCACTCGTTCCTCGCGTTCTTCGAGAACATCAAGCCATACGAGCTGCAGGCCCGCGCCGTGCCGGTCGACGGAGCGCGCCAGCGCTACGAAGCCGAGCTCGCGGCATACACGCAGAAACGCAGCGACGCCGTGACGCGGCTCGCGCGCGCGTGCGACGCGGCCTTCTCGGCGCTCGATGCGGCGACGCGGGAACAGCGGCTCCACGACGCCGAGGCGGCGATCGTCGCGAAGTATTCGGGCGACCGCGACAGCAGCACGCAACTGCTCGACGAGGTCGGCGCGCAGCACGGCACGATCGTGGGGCAGGTCGTCGCGGTGGCCGGGCGTCATGGCCAGGCCATGCGGTTCGACAGCGACGACCACGTCGTGCTGCCGCGCCTCGTCGAGGACTCGTTCACGGTCTCGTTCTTCGTGCGCAGCAACCAACGCGGCGCCGGGCGCAGCAGCGACACGCGGTGGTTCACGGGCACGGGTCTCGTCGACGGCGAGATGCCGGGCGTGGTCGACGACTGGGGCATCGCGTGGCACAGCGACGGGCGCATCGTCGCCGGCACCGGTGCGCCCGAGACGTTCCTTGCATCGGGACCGGGCCATCACGACGGCGAATGGCACCACGTCGCGTTGACGCGCGATCGCACCCAGGGACGCATCGTGCTCTACGTCGACGGTGTGGCGTGTGGCGAGGCCGTCGGCAGCCAGAAGCTGCTGCAGAGCCCGCGGCGGATCGTCGTCGGGCGCTCGCAGCCCGGTGGCCCCGGCTTCCGCGGCGATCTCGACGAGCTGACGTTCTACTCGCGCGCGTTGACCCCGGAGGAAGTCGCGGGGCTCGCGTTCGACCTTCCAGGTGGCATCGCGTCGGCGGCTGGTTCTTGCGAGCCGCGCGCGTTGGCGGAGCTCCTCCGGCTGCGCCGGCCCGACTTCGCGACGGTGGAGGTGCTCGCGGTCTCGGAGGCGGGGCCGAAGGCACCCGACGCATTCGTGCGTCTGCGCGGCAACGTGCACTACAAGGGGCAACCCGTCGAGCTCGGCGTTCCCGCGATGCTCGGAGTTGCAGCGCCGCTGCACGTGAAAGCGACCGCCGCGAGCAGCGGCCGCCGCACCGCGCTCGCGCGTTGGATCACGGACCCGCAGAACGTGCTGACGTGGCGGGTGATCGGCAACCGGCTCTGGCAACATCATTTCGGCCGCGGCCTCGTGCGATCGAGCAACGACTTCGGCCGCCTCGGCGAGCTGCCGACGCACCCCGAACTGCTCGACTGGCTCGCGTGCGAAGTGCTCGCGCGCGGCCAGAGCCTCAAGGCGATGCACCGCCTGCTCGTGCAATCGTCAACCTACCGCATGTCGAGTGTGGCCGCTGCGAACGCGCTCGCGTCCGATCCGCAGAACGACAGTTTCTGGCGCTTCGATCGCCGCCGGCTCACGGCCGAGGAAGTGCGCGACTCGATGCTCGCGGTTTCGGGCGTGCTCGATCTCGCGCGCGGTGGCCCCAGCGTCTACCCGCCGATGCCCGCGGAGGTCCTCGCCACGGCCTCGCGTCCCGAAGAAGCCTGGGAGAAGTCGACGCCCGAACAGGCCGCACGCCGCAGCCTCTACGTGCACAAGAAACGTTCGCTGCCCGAGCCGCTGCTCGCTTCGTTCGACCAGGCCGACACCGATGGCAGCTGTCCCGTGCGCTTTGCGACCGTGCAGCCGACGCAGGCGCTCGTGCTGCTGAACGGCGATTTCGCGCAGGAGCAGGCCCGTCGCTTCGCCGACCGCCTGGGCCGCGAGGCCGGCGACATGAAAGAACGACTCGAGCTCGGCCTGCAGTTGGTCACGCAGCGGCCGGCGCGCGCGGCGGATCTCGAGCGGCTGCTCGCGCTCGCGACCGAGCTGCAGCGCGACTTCGCGCGCAGCGAGGAGCAGGCGCTGCAGCGTTGTTGCCTCGTGCTGTTGAACTGCAACGAGTTCCTCTTCCTCGACTAGAGTCACAATGCCCATGAGCCACCACGGCAACACCTTCTGCGGGCGCACGCGCCGCGAGTTCCTCTGGGAAGCCGGCGCGGGGTTCACTGGTATCGCTCTCGTCGACCTGCTCTCGCACGACGGCTTCTTCGGCAACGTGGACGGCCGCGGACGTGAGAGCCCGCTCGCGCCCAAGACACCGCATTTCCCTGCGCGCGCGAAGGCCGTGATCTTCCTGTTCATGTATGGCGGTCCGAGCCAGGTCGACACGTTCGACTACAAGCCGAAGCTCTACGGGCTCGACGGCAAGACGATCGACATCGAGACGAAGGGCCGCGGCGGCAACAAGAACAAGGGCCGCGTGGTCGGACCGAAGTGGTCGTTCCGCCAGTACGGTCAGTGTGGCAAGCACGTGAGCGACCTGTTCCCGCACCTCGCGCGCTGCGTCGACGACATCGCGTTCGTGCACAGCATGTATGCGGAGTCGCCGCTGCATGGCTCGGCGATGTTGATGATGAACAGCGGCCGCATCCTCTCGGGCGCGCCGTGCCTCGGCTCGTGGGCCACTTACGGGCTCGGTACCGAGAACCAGAACCTGCCTGGCTTCGTCGTGATGCTGGACCAGACCGGAGGGCCGATCTCGGGCGCCAAGAACTGGAACAGCGGCTACATGCCGGCGGTGTATCAGGGCACGGTGTTGCGGCCGCAAGGCGAGCCGATCCTCGACCTCGCGGTGCCGCCTGGAATGACGATGCGCGAGCAACGGCGGCTGCTCGATGCGCTGCGCGAGCAGAACGAAGCACATCTGCACGCGCGCGCCGACGACAGCAACCTGGCCGCGCGCATCGAGAGCTACGAGCTCGCGTTCCGCATGCAGAGCCACGCGCCCGAGGCGATCGATCTGGGCAGCGAGACCGAGGCGACGCGGCGGTTGTATGGACTCGACCATGCGCGCACCGAGGACTTCGGGCGCAAGTGCCTGCTCGCGCGGCGGCTCGTCGAACGCGGCGTGCGGTGTGTGCAGGTCTACTCGGGCGGCAACCACAACGACAACAACTGGGACGCGCACGGCGACCTCGTGACCAACCACGAGAAGCACGCGGGCGCGACGGACCAGCCCGTCGCGGCGTTGCTGACTGACCTGAAGCAGCGCGGGCTGCTCGAGTCGACGCTCGTCGTGTGGGGTGGCGAGTTCGGGAGGCAGCCGACGGCCGAATACGCCGAGGGAACGGGCCGCGATCACGACTCGGCGGGCTTCACGATGTGGCTCGCGGGCGGCGGCATCGCGGGGGGCATCTCGGTGGGCGCGACCGACGAGCTCGGCTATCGCGCGGTCGAGAAGCCGTTCCACGTCAAGCACCTGCACGCCACGATCCTGACGCGGCTGGGCCTCGATCCGAACCGGCTCGCGTTCTTCCACGCGGGCCTGAACCAGCGGCTCGTCGGCACCGAAGGCGCGCAGCCGATCCGCGAGCTCATTGCGTGAGGGTGGGGCAGCCTACGAAGGTGCGTCTTGTGCGGGCCCGCGCGATGTGTGCTGGATCGCCAGGATGACGAGCATCCGCGAGCGCTCGTTCCACCGGTAGTAGAGGTGGCCCGCGGCATCACGAGGATGCGCGAGCGCCCGGTCACGACTTCCCCAGTTGTTCCAACAGATCCTCGATGTCGACGCCTCGGCCGGCTTCCGCGTCGGCCTGGGCAGCGGCGATCTCAGCGGCAAGCTCCCGGCGTTCGTCCTCCGTCATCTCTGCCAGGGTGTCCACGTCGGCAGCGAAGAGGTCGACTTCAGTGCCTTCCGGCAGTTCGGTCGGTACGTCGAGGAGCAGGCGGCCTTTGTGGACGCGTGCGCGGTAGGAGGTCATCGTGTTCATGGTACCGAACCAGTGCGCGAACGGGGGCAAGCCATGGCGTGGGAATCTGGGCGACTGTCGCGGTCGAACCGGCTCGCGTTCTTCCACGCGGGCCTGAACCAGCGGCTCGTCGGCACCGAAGGCGCGCAGCCGATCCGCGAGCTCATTGCGTGAGGGTGCTCGTCCCGCAAGCGCGACGAGCCCGGGGACCCGCTCGGGTCCCGGGCTCGCCGCTGTCCACACCGTGCGGCGTGGACACTCCTCGTCAGCGCTCAGCTCAGAAGCCGCTGATAAAGCTGGCCACACCGTTCGACACCGTCGCGCCGAAGGCGTTCTGGCCGCCGGGCAGGCTGAACGGGGTGATCAACGCCACCGACTGGGCGAAGACCTGAAAGCCGTAAGGGACGCCGGCCGGGACCTGGAACTGGGACGGCAGCGAGCTGCTGTTGCCGACGAAGGCCAGCATCAAGTCGAGCGACGCGACGTGCCGCTTGCAGCCCGGCATGCCGATGAAGCTCAGGCTCGCGCCGGGCAGGTCCTGGCCGAGGCTGAGGATCGTGGCGCCGAGGTAGACACCAGAGGTCGGCGCGGCTTCCGGGATGTTCGACTGCGTGTAGGTCACGAGCGTGCCCGAGACACCGGTCGAGACCGGTGCCGGCGCGGCCGCGAGCGCCATCGCCGTCGTGTTCAGCGGCGACACCTGGTATGGCAGCTGCGTCGCGAAGTCGGTCGGGCCGACATCAGCCGACGCGCCGCCGGGCGAGTAGCCGACGTAGAAGCCGATACCGCTGGCGCCGAGCGGGGACAGCGAGCCCCAGACGATCGTCACGACGCCCGACTGGTACAACTGGAACTGGATCGTGTTCGCGTCGGCGACCGAGGTGCCGCCGTAGTCCCACACGCCGTCGTAGGTGACCACGGTGACCGCGGCCGATTCCTCGTACTTGATCTGACCGCTGCCTGGGAGCGTCGGGTTCATGTCGTGCGCGCTGCGGAACGACGTCTGCGTGCCGTTGAGCAGCAGCGACACCGACTGGTTCCAGGTCGTGCTGTTGCCCGTGGCCAGCGACACGAAGCCGTTCGAGCAGATCGCGAGGCCGGTCGAGCCGGGGAACGAACCGGCCGTGAACGGCACCACCTGCTCGGTGTCGTCGCTGTTGGCGACGATCGTCGGGACGGCCTGCACCGAGCCGACCGGCAGGAACGTGCCTCCGGCGGTGACGAGGTAGCTGCCGGCCGAGGGCGTGAAGGTCAGCGCCGTGTTGCTGAGCACCGGGGCCGCCGCGGCGGCGGTGGACCAGGCCTGGTAGACCGAGTCACTGGAGTTGTAGCAACCGCTGCCGTAGCTGCTGTGGCTGGCCGCGAGCAGCTGGCAGGTCACCGCTGCGTTCCAGCCGGCGCCGTTCGGGGTGAAGGTGATCGAGCGACCGCCGAGGTCGAGCGCGAGGAGGCCGAAGCTCTGGTGCATGCCGCCGGTGGCGGTCACCTGCGGGCCGGGGACGTAGTCGCGCGCGTTGACCGGCGTGCCGTTGGATGGGGAGATGCCGACGTGCTTGAGCGGGCTCCAGCCGGGAATCGTCTCGACGTTGCAGGTCGGGTCGTAGCTGAACTTCACGGCGCCGGTGGCCGAGTCGATCAGGACCTCGAAGCTCTTCTGGACGGCGTTGCCGTACTCGACGACGTTCGACCACACGACGCGGGTTTGCGAGCCGATCGTCTCGTACGAGAGGCCGTTAGGGGCGAAGCTCTCGAGGTCGCCGAAGAACGGCATGATGCGCGGGTTGCTGCCGGCCGGTCCGTACAGCGACGCGGTGGTGCTGGCGGCGACGCTGCCATAGCTGGTGGACGACGGGATGCCGGTGGCGGTCACGCCGTCGGTCAGGGCGATCCAGCCGTTCGAGCATGCGACGAAGTGCGTCCACGTCGTCGTGCCGGCGCTGCCGGCCATCGTGAACGGCGCGGCCAGCGCGTAGTGCACGGAGACGAAGTCGTCTCCGTTGCCGATGGAGTTGGCCGCGGGGGCGAAGTTGCCGCACTGGGCTGGCGCCGACATGGCGAACAATCCCGCGATGGAAAGGGAAGTCAGGGTACGGATCATGGTTGTCAGAAAAGAAAACGCCCGCCATTGGGGTGCGGGCGTCTGTTTGTGGTGGCGGAACTACCTCGGTCCAGCGGTCGGCAACACGCCGTTCGAAGAAAACGCACAATGGAGACAAGTCGGTTGCGGCGAGACGGAACTCGAAGAGAGGTCTGTTGCTTCGACTTCGCCAGTCTGGTCGTCGCCGGTTGTGTGTGGAGCGTTTGTTCCGCAAGCAGACAGCGATGAGCTCGACGTCATCGGCATCTCGCTGTGACGATGGGGTCTGCGCGCCAGCAGCTCGTAGCGCCGCAGCCGCCGTGCTGTCCGAACCTCGAGGGGAGCAGAAGCTGTTGCCGGTGCTCGAGCGCTTTTCCGAGCGGCGACGCGTCGCCAGCGAGTTCGAGAAGAGCTCGAGGGAGCATCCGCCGATCGCTCCTGGGACGCCGGATCCGTATCAGCCTGCGAAGGTGAAGTGAAATGCGGATGACTGCATCATCTCCGACCCGAGCGCTGCGACCGGATCAGTGCATCCCATTCCGCGTCATCGAGCGGAAACACCGGCAGGTCCTTTCCGGCCAGTGACCGCACCGGGGCCCGATGCTCGTGGTCCGGCCTCAGCACCAGGTGATGGTCGGCGACGCCGCACCAACCGAAGCGCAGCCGCTTGCTCGCGACCACCCGGTCTGCCGCACCTGGAGGAGCGTCTCCGCAGCAGTCCAGCCACGTCGCGACGCCGACGGGCTGGCACTTCAATTCCAGCGAGCTGCCGTCGAAATAGTCCCAGAAAGTCCGGGCGACGATGCTGCCGTCAGCCTGGCGTTCCAGCGAGACGGGATGCAACTTCCAACCCACGAAGCCGCCCGGCAGTCCGCGCAGTGTGGATGGGGGCGCGTGCCCCGAGCGCATGGCCGATTCGGCCAGGACATTGGCCGCCCACTGACGGTCGCAGTCGATCTTGATGGCCGTCGCGAAGCAGACGTGAGTCACGAGGGCTGCGGTTGCGCCACCGCACCAGGCGAACTGCTCCCACTTCGCGCCGCGCTGCACCTGCGGTTCCCGCTGGCCGATGCTGACGCTGAACAACCCGCAGACGATCACGTCGAGGTAGTAGTAGTCCCAGACGTTCTTGCGCAGACAGACCAGCACCAACGCGGCCAATGCGGTCAACACCACCTCCCTCCTGACCCGGAAGCCGAGGAGCAGCCACCCGGCTGCTCCGAGCATCAGGAGCGCGCGCAGGTAGTTGTTGCCGAGGGGCCGCATGAACTGGCCTTGCTCGAAGTAGATCCGGTCGTGCCACTCGACACCCCACGCGAGCCAGGCCACGAGCGGCACCGCGACGAACCAGGCCCAAGCCGGTGCCCGACGCAGCGGCGCGCCCGAGATCACGGCCCCGATTCCGGCGGCCCCGACGAACAACAAGAGGCCGATCGCAGCCAGCTCGAGCGCGCGGCCGAACTGGAAGACCTGCCACATCTGATCCGTGACCTCCGACTGGGCGTGCGTCTTGTTCATGCCGATTGCCGCGGCGACGTAGGCGAGCGTGCCGCCGGCGATGACAAAGATGACCTGCGGCCAGCGTCGAGCTTCGCCCCCGCGCGGCCAGATCGCGGCGCCGAGGGGCAGCATGCCCCAGGCCACGGCACTCTGCCGCGTCACGACTGCCAGGCCCCACGCCACCAGGAACAGGATCCACCGGCGGCGCTCAGCCGCGAGCAGTGCCAGCAGCAGGGCGGGCAGCGAGAGCACAAGGCTCGTGTACTCGAGGGTCTTCCAGAAGATCGTCGGCGTGGTGAGCAGCAGAAGCGCGATCAGCGCGGCGGTCCAGGCGGAGTGCCCTCGGTCCCGCAGGAGTCGCGTCGCCGCCCAGAATCCCGCGCCCGCGAGCAGCGCCTGCACTCCCTGGATCGCAAACAGCCAGCTGCCGGTGGCGAGATAGACGAGCGAGGACAGGACCGAGAGACCGGCGCTCCACGGCTCGAGCCAGTCGTCCGTCCACGGCCTGCCATGCTGGAGCGTGGCGATGACCGAGCGCAGATAGCCGAAGTCGTCGTTCATCACCGGGACTCCGGCCGGCAGGGTTCCGAAGATGAAGAGGCCGAACAGCACGGCTCCGGCCAGCTCCCAATGCCGGCCTCCCTTGCCGGGGACCCGAGCGCTTGGTGGATGGGAACCGGCCAACACCACGGGAGCTGTCCCACTGCTGGTCACGGCGGTCTCGATTCTCCAGGGCGGTAGCGCAGAGCGTGTAGGAGGTCCAAGCGTAGCTCCAACCGATCCGAAGGAGCCTTGAACTTCCTGACTGCTGTGGAGGCTGCCGGCGCCGCCGATCGTGGATAGCATGTCGAGGTTCTCACCACGGAGGCATCTCCATGCGACTTCCCTGCTCGATCGGCGCGTTCTTCGTGTGCATCGCTGGCCCCGCCCTCGCCCAGGCCGCGGGACCGGGACTGACTTGGACCGGTACGGCTGGTGGCGCGACCGGCAGCTTCTTCCCGACTTGTACGAACCTGAACGTCACGATGCTGCCCGGCGATCTCGTGACCGTTCGCATCTGGGGTGACTTCAACTCGCCGTTCGTGCTCGGGACGGCGGCGAGTGCCACGCAGTGCTTGCCGATCCCCGGCTTCGGCAACGGCCTCGTGCTCGATCTGCCGGCCTACACGGTGTTCGGCGGTCTCCTGACGAACGTGTCGCCGTGCCTGTCGTGCCCGCCGGCCTTCGGATTCCTGACCTTCACAGTGCCGCCGACGCTGCCGATCGGCACGTCGGTGTCGGTGCAGGCGATCGGCGTCGGCAACAGCCAACTCTCGTTCACGGTCGCGATCACGGCGACGGTGTAGCTCCCGCCGCAGCGGAGTGCGCCAGGGCGCTGGACAGACCGCCGGGGCGCCGGCACGCTCGCGCCGTGCGATCGTTCCTCCGGCTCGTCTTCCCGTTCGTCCTGTGCGGCGCGTGCAGCACCCCCGAAGTCGCGCCGAAGGCGTCTGCGACGCCGGTCCCCGCTGCAGCTGCCAACGCGCGGCTCGCGATGCTGGTCGAGCGCGCGCTCGGCGACAACCAGGCGATCAACACGCTGCGCAGCCTGATCGAGGTCGCACCGAAGCGTTTGTCCGGATCGGCCGGCGCGGCGGCAGCCGTGAACTGGGCTCTCGTCCACATGCGCGAGCTCGGTCTGCAGAACGTGCGGGCCGAACCGTGCCTCGTGCCGTGCTGGTTACGCGGCGAAGAACGGGCCGAGCTCGCCGGCACGGCGGTCCAACCGCTGCGAGTCACCGCGCTGGGTGGCAGCATCCCGACGCCACCCGACGGCGTCGAAGCCGAAGTCGTCGAGGTGCGGTCGTTCGAACAGCTGCGCGAGCTCGGTCAGCGAGCCAGCGGGAAGCTCGTGTTCTTCAACCGGCCGATGCCGCGCACGCTGCGCCGCACTGGTCAGGCCTACGGCGAAGCCGTGCCGCAGCGCAGCAACGGCGCGATCGAGGCCGGCAAGGTCGGCGCGGTGGCTGCGCTCGTGCGGTCGATGACGACGGCGATCGACGGCTACCCGCACACCGGAGCGATGCAATACGACGCCGCGGTGCCGAAGGTACCGGCGGCGGCGATCGCGACTGCCGACGCGGAGCTGCTCGCGGCAGCGCTCGCGAAGGGGTCGGTGCGCGTGCGGCTGTGGCTCGGCTGCCGGATCGGCGACGACGTGCCGGGGGCCAACGTCGTCGGCGAGCTGGTCGGCCGCGAGCGGCCCGACGAAGTCGTGGTGATTGGCGGCCACCTCGACGCCTGGGACCTCGGTGAGGGTGCGCACGACGATGGCGCCGGCGTCGCGCACGTGCTGGAAGCAGCGCGTCTGCTCGCCGCGTGTGGTGTGCGGCCGGCGCGCACGATCCGCGTCGTGCTGTTCGCCAACGAGGAGAACGGACTGCGCGGGGCGAACGCGTATGGCGAGACTCACGCCGGCGAACTGGCGCGTCACGTCGCCGCGATCGAGACCGACGCCGGCGGCTTCACGCCGATCGGCTTCTCGTGTTCGCTGCGCGATGCTGCGGCAGACGCCGTGAAGACGTTGTTCGCGCCGCTGCAGGAGATCGGCGCCGGCACCTTCCTCGCGGGGGCCGGGTCCGGCGGCGCCGACCTCGCACCGCTGCACGCGGCCGGCGTGCCCTGCTTCGGGATGTGGGTCGACGGCCAGAAGTACTTCGACTACCACCACAGCGCTGCCGACACGCTGGCGATGGTCAACGAACGCGAGCTCGCGCTCGGCGCGGCGGTCGTCGCATGGGCCGCGAGCGTTTTGGCGGATCGGAACGAGCCTGCCGCTCGCTAGCAGTCGAGGAGTCGGTCGGCTGCGGAGGCGTCGGATACGGGGAAATTGCCGTGGCCGCTCGCGAGGGGGGTGGGCAGCCGGTATCGGAGCTCCACCGCGCCCATGAGTTCCCGGTCGAGCTGTGTCCCGGCCTGCGTCCTGCTCCTGTCCGTGACGGCCTGCGCTGTTCACGACGACAGCGGGCCCGTTCCGTGCGCGCGTGCGCACGGCCTGCTCTTCGTCCCAGTCGCCTGGGGAGCCGAGCCGCCACTGCTCGCCCTGCTCGACACCGGCGCGAACGCGTCGGCACTGTGCCAGCGCCGCGGCGCGAGCCTGCGCGCGATCGAGACCGGCACAGTGGTTGGCACTACGGGAACGCTTGCGGCCGAGTTCGTGGAAGTCGCCGGCCTGCGGCTCGGGGCGCTGAGACTCCCGACGCTGCGCGCCACGCGCCGGAGCCTTGTCGGGCTGCTGTCGCCCGACGACCGTCCCGTCGACATGATCCTCGGTTCGGACGCATTCGCGGGCATGCGGCTGACGATCGACTTCATGCAGTCCGAGCTGCGCCTGCAGGCGTCCGCGGCGCCTGCCGCGGACGGCGTGACGCTCGGCATCGACGACGGCATCCCCACCATCGGTGCAACGATCCATGGCGAGCCCGCGGAGCTCCGCATCGACACGGGCGCGAGTCTGTTCGCGAGCGCGGACGTCTACGTCAACGTACCGGCGGCGCTATGGGCGAGACTGCAGCAACGCGACCCGTCGCTGGCTCCGGAGCGGCACTTCCAGGGCACCGGCGCCGACGGGACGACCGTGCAGCTGCCGGTCGCCAAGGTCGTCGACGTGCGCATCGGGCCCCTCGATCTCGCGAGCGCCTGGCTGATCGTTCAGCCGGAAGCGGGTTACTTCGCGGCTGCGGACGCGAAGGGCTTCGTCGGCAACAACTTCCTCGAGAAGCTCGGGCGCGTCACGCTCGACTTCGGCAACCGGCGTTTCCACGCCGGCCAATGACAGACACTGGTCCGCGACCGGGATGGGCAGCGGCGTTCAGGGCACGACGGCGAGGAACAGGAACGCCGCGAAGATCACGAGCTGCACGACACCCTGCATCATGTTCGTGCGACCCGAGCCGACGCCGATCGTGCAGACGAGGAACGTCAATGCGAGCAGCGCGGTGTCCTTCGCATCGAGACCGAGCACGAGCGGCAGGTCGAACACGATGCAGACCACGACGACGACCGGAATCGTGAGGCCGATGCTGGCCAGCGCCGAACCGAGCGCGAGGTTGAGGCTCGTCTGTAGGCGGTCGGCCAGCGCGGCGCGGATCGCCGCGAGCGACTCGGGCATCAGGACCAGCAGCGCGATCGCGATGCCGACGACGGTTGGCGGTGCGCCAGTCGCGCGCACGACGTTCTCGATTGCCGGCGACAGCACCTTGGCCAGGCCGACGACGCCGATCATCGACAGCAGCAGCAGCCCCGCGCTGGCCCACGCCTCTCTATCGGTCGGCGGCACGGCGTGCGCGGACTCGTCCGCGGAGCTCGTCGCCGGCAGGAAGTAGTCGCGATGGCGCACGGTCTGGAAGAACACGAACACGCACCACATGACGAGCGACGACACGGCCACGAACGCCAGCTGCGGCACCGTGTATCCCCCCGGCCCGCCGCCGACCGTGAACGTCGGCATCACGAGCACCAACGTCGCCAGGGTGGCGAGCGCCGCCGTCGCCGGGCCGGCGCCCTCGATGCGGAACGATTGTTCGCGGTGGCGGAGCGCCCCGAGCAGCACGCTCGTGCCGACCACGCCGTTCGCGATGATCATGACGGTTGCATACATCGTGTCGCGCGGCAGCGCGGCGTTGGCGGCGCCGCCGCCGATCATGAGCATCACGATCAGCGACGACTCGATCACGGTGACGGCTAGCGCCAGCGCCAGCGTGCCGAACGGCTCACCGACGCGGTGTGCGATCACTTCGGCGTGGTGAACGGCCGCCACGACAGCGCCGATCAGCGCCGCGAAGCACACGCAGGCAACCAGCGTGTGGGAAGGCAGCTGCAGCGCGACGAGCACGAACGCCGCAGCGAGCAGCGGGACGAAGAGGGGCCATCGGGACACGCGGTTCTCCGGCGCGGTCGCGCCGCGGCAGATCATGCCATGCGCGCGTTGCGGTCTGCAGCCGCAATCGCGCGCTACAGCGCCTGCAGTGTGCGCCATGGTGTGTCCGATCGGAGCATCTTGAGCGCGGTTCCTACGCGCGGCTCAGGGTGTCGGGCGGAAGCGCATCGCGAACAGGATCCAGGCTCCGCGTCCCTGGTAGGCAGGCCGGCCAGGCTCGGCGTCGGCGAAGCAGGCGGGGAAGTGCAGCTCGAGGAGCGCGCTGGGGGCGGCGTTCCACACGTCGGCCGGCACGCGCACGGCGACCTCGCGGCGTTCCACCACCTCCACGCGACCGATGGGCACACCGTTGAAGAACACTTCGGCCGGCTGCGGCACGATCTTGCCGTCCCTGAACTCGACACTGCCTGCATCGAAGGCGATGTGCACGTCGTGCTTCGCCGGTGGTGTCGCGAACAGGAAGCAGGCACGCGGCAGGTTGCTGTAGGCCCATTCCATGGAGGAGCTCAGTCCGCAGACGACGTAGCGGGAGCCGTTGTCGGCGCTCTTGAATCGCACCTCATCGCCCTCCGGCTGGATGGGCGCGGCCAGCCGATACAGGCTGAGTTCCGGCGTGAGTGGCAGCCCGTCGGGCGCCGGCGTTGTGATCCACCAGACCGTGGAGCGGTTGTTGGTCGAGTACGCGAGCTCGTGCTCGCGGCCGAACATGAACGACCACCACGGCGCGACCCGGAAGCCGACGCCGCGGCGCTCGAGTTCGAGCGCGACGGCCGCGGCCACGATCCAGGAACCTGCTTCGAACACCAGGAAGCGCGGCCCGGACAAGGTCTCTCCGGCCAGTGCATTCTCGACGGCACTCCGGATCTGCATACCAACGCCATGCAGCGAGGGCATCGTCCTCTGCCAGCTCAGCAGCACGGCAGCGACGGCGACGATGGCTCCCGCGGCGGCGGGTCGGTACCAGCGGTCGATCGCCCGGCTCACCACGGCCAGCGCCAGCATGAGCGCCAGGTAGAAGACCCCGTAGTAGAAGACGCCGTTGAAGTTGAACATGTGCCCCGCTTGCGCCATGCCCCACATGACGCACAGTCCGGCGGCGCACACGAAGAACAGCCAGCCCGTGGCGAGGAGCATCCGGTCGCGTGGCGCGAGGTGCCGTCGGAACGACAACAGCGCCACGGGCGGCAGCAACCAGATCACACCCCAGACCGCCAGACGGACCGTGTTCGCGGCGAAGAACGCGCGCGTGGCTGGGCCGATGGTGGTGAAGAGCTCTTCCTGGTTCCCGGCCGAGGTACCGAAGGACAGGAAGTAGAGCAGCGACTGCCAGGGGTTCTTGGCGTCGGTCGTGTTGGTGTGGAACCGGGCGAGGATGGTCGCGACGTTGCTGTGGCCGCCGTAACAGGTCACGTCGATTGCCAGCGGCAGCAGGAACAGCCCCGCGAGCAAGCCGAAGCCGATCCAGCTGGCTCGATGCCCCGAGAACCACTGCCGCAATGACCACGCGCCGGCAGCGCGCCGGTGACGGACCAGGTTCAGACCGAGGGCGAGTGGGCCGAGCGTGCCCACGACGAGCGACTGCGCCACGTGGCCATGGAACAGGAAGCCGCCGGCCAGCACCATCACCAGCAGGTGGTCCCACCGCCCACACGCCACCGAGATGCATGCCACCAGGAACGCCAGTGACGGCATGAGCAGCACCTGTGGCGGCCACGTGATCAGGAACGCTCCGGGCACGGGACCGAACTGGATCGCGGCACCGAGCAGTGCCAGGGGCAGCCAGGCCCGCCAGCGCCACGACGAGCAGAACATCGCGGCGGCGAGCGCGAAGAAGGCGCTCTGCACCACCATGATCGTCGCCAGATGAGCGTTGCCCGGAGTGGGGCACACGCCGAGCCAGTCCCTGAGCACCAACTCGCCGAGAGCGTAGGCGTAGTAGAAGACTGGCCCGGGATGGTTGAACTGGAAGCGAGAGTAGTTGCCGTAGATCTCGGCGAAGTGCCTCGCGTGCTCGGTGTAGATGCCGTTCACGGCATCGTCGCCCATCTCCAGGAACTGCGCCGAGAAGAAGCGCTCGTGGTTGACGATCCCGAAGGTGATGACGAGTGCCAGCCAGAGGATCGCCGCGAGCGACCAGGTGGAGATGTCGTTGTCGCGGTCCATGAATGAGCACCAAGGATGGCGAGGGGTGTGGCTGCGGCCATCGCGCGTCAAGCGTGAAAGCAACTCGCGTACCCGCTCGTACTTCTCGGCCGATCGTAGGTAGGACGTCGGATCTTGTCCTCATCGGGCAACGCGTACGGCCTCGTCGTCCTCGACAACGACGAGTTCGAGACATCCAGCGACGGGCCTGACGGCAACCCGACACGGCGGTCGACGTCGTCTGCTGCGGGGCACCGGGGCGATCACCTCCGAACGGTGATCGCGACGCGGTCGTCGAACAGCTTGCGGACGTCGGCCTCGTCGAGGCCCTGCAGCACGTACAGCGCGAGCGTGTCGAGGTTCTTGCAGCTGCGCAGCGCCGCGAGCGAGTCCAGGGTCACGAGGCCGGGCGACACCAGCTCGCACAGCGTGATGCGTCGCAGCGCGGACGCCGGCGCGAGCCCGTCGAGCGCGCCGATGCGTTCGCTGGTCACGTGCAGCTCCGCGAGGTCCGGTTGCGCGGCGATCGCGCGCTGCAGCTCTGCAGTGAGCTCGCCGCGGAAGCGCAGCTCGGTCAATCGCAGCGCGTCGACGGCCTCGGCGAGTGCGTCCGCGCACGCACGCCGCAACTCCGGCGGCGCGGCCGTCGCCATCGCCGTAGGTCGCGGCCAACAGCTGCCGACTGCGCGGCGGCAGCCGTTCGACGCAGGCGCGCAGTGCGTCGACGTAGTCGTCGCCGTCGCCCTTGCCGCAGCGGGCGTCCCACACCGCGTCGGCTTCGGCGAGCTCGCGTTCCTTCGTGCGGCCCGCGGCAGCGCGCAGCCACAGTTGCCGCGCCGCCGTGCGCAGGAACGTGAACACGGCGCCAGGCGCGCTCGTGTCGAAGTGCGCGCGCCGCAGCACGACCACGAAGCCTCCTGAACGACGTCGTCGGCCGTCGCTGCGTCGGCGCCGAGCGTGCGCACGTAGCGCCACAACGCGGGCCGGAAGCGCTCGGTCAGAGCGGCGAGGTCGGTGGCCGGCGGCGCGATGGCGGGTTGCACGGGAGTCGATCCGGGCGGAGGGGGCAAGGGGTGCAGAGACGTTCGAATTCGTGTCGCTTGTGCACGAGCGCGGGACTGGAACGGCTCGGCCTCCATCGACGGCCGGCAGCCTACTGGACGGACGCCATTGGTCGGTGCGGCAAGGATTGCGTGGCCCCGGTATGGTCCCGCGTGGCCAAGTCCGCCCCATCCTTCACCTGACCTGCCTGAAGAATCGAGCTCGCCTGTTCCGCTGCTCGGCCGGTATCGGCTGGGCGGCATGGATCGTGTTCCTGTGGTTCACACTGGTCGCGATGCCTATCGCGACACCGTTCGACCAACTGGACTTTTCCTGGAACGCACTGCTGGCTCACGACTGGCGTGAAGGCCTGCAATCGGGCATCGACTTCGTCTTCACCTATGGTCCGTTCGGCTGGCTGCTGTCGCCGCCCCTGGGCTTCGAGCCCGATCTGTTCATCACCAAGGTCATCGCCGCTCTGGCCGTGTCGCTCGCCATGGCGCTCGTGATGACCTCGTTCCTGCGCCAGATGCCGAGCACGTGGGAGCGGTTGCTGGCGGCCGTGGTCCTGCTCTACCTGGCGCCGACCATTCCGGAAGGTCCGTTCCTGCTGTCCATCATCGCCGGCACTTCCCTCGTGCTGTACCGGGCTGACTGCGGCACGTCGCTGCTCGTCTTCGTGTGCCTGTTGATCGCGGCCTTCGGGTTGGTCAAGTTCACCAATTTCATGGTCGCGCTGCCCTGCGTCGGGGCGATGGCAGCGGTCAGCTGGCGGCGCCGTTCCTGGCGCAGAGCCGCAGCTCTCGTGGCCTGCTGGCTCGGCGCGTTCCTCGGCTGCTGGCTGTCTGCCGGTCAGCATCTCGCCAACATCCCGGAATGGCTGCGGATGTCGTCGTCGATCGCCTCGGGCTACAACGAAGCGATGGGTTACGGGGGCGTGCCGCTGCAGATGCATCTTGGCCAAGCGTGCACGCTGCTGTTGTTCGCAACGCTTGCCGCACTCGTGTGCATGCGCCCGCGCAGCTTCGTGCACCTGGCCGTTGCGGTGGTATGCGGAGCAGCATTGTTCGTCGCCTGGAAGGGAGGCTTCGTGCGTCACGACGACGGCCATGCCCGGCTGCTCTTCGCCTTCGCCGCCTTCGCGCCCCTCGTGCTGCTGCCCGCAATTGCCGCCAAGGTCGGTCACGGCCGCTGGCTGCGCGTCCCGGGCCTGCTGGTGACGGTACTGGCCGTCCTCGGCATGGAAGAGACGTTCGGCTCGTTCGGCGGTCTGCGGCAGATTCCGGACCGCGTACTGGCGAGGGCGCCGCACACCGCCGGGTTGCTGGCCGACATGCCGCGATACCGGGCCTTGCTGCAGGAGGTGCGCAACTGGTTTGCGGCCGCAGTGGCCTTGACAGAGACGCAGCGCGCCGTGGGCAACGACACGGTCGACTGCTTCGGCTACGAGCAGGGCGTGATGTTCGCCAACGGCCTGCGCGTGCGGCACCGGCCTGTGTTCCAGAGCTATTCCGCCTACACGCCGCTGCTGCAGGAGGCCAATGCCGCCAGCTACGAGTCTCCGGACGGACCGCGGTTCGTGCTCTACAAGCAGCAGCCGATCGACGAGTACTTCCCTACGGTCCAGGACAGTCAAGCGCTGCTCGCGCTGATGGCCGGCTACCGGCCGGTGCTGGGCGAACGCGAGTATCTGGTCTTGCAGCGTCGCCCGGAGCTGCGCACGCGCGGCATGATTCCGCGGCAGCCGCTGCTGGCAAAACAGGTGAGGATGGGCGACTGGGTCGAACTGGCTGGCTTGCGCGGAGAGCTGCGCCTGCTCGGTCTCGACGTCGAGTACACGGTTCAGGGGCGCCTGCGCAGTTTCCTGCTGCGACCCGCGCTCCTGTATCTGGAAGTCAAGCAGGTCGACGGACAGGTGCGGCGCTTCCGCATCGCGCCCCCGATCGTCCGCGCACCATTCCTGCTCGACCCCTTGCTGCTCAGTACGCAAGAGTTCCTGGGGCTGTTCGGCGATCGGAACATGCCGATGCGCGTCGTGGCCTTCCGCGTGCTGCCCGTGGCGGGCCAGGAGTCGAGCTTCGCCGAGAACTACGGCGTCCGCCTGTTCGCGTGCGATGGCCTCAGGCCCGCGCCCGGCGAACTGTCGCCAGAGCAGTTCGAGGCCATCGACCGCGCGTTCTGGCCGATGTTCCATGCCGTGCCGTTCCGCGTGACCGCCGGCTGTCGCGTGGAGACCAGGGTGGTGGATGGGCTAAAGGTCCTGTTTGCGCATGCGCCATCCGAGCTGCGCTTCCACCTGCGGACCGGTGTCAACGTCGTCTCAGGTGCCTTCGGCATCCTGCCGGAGGCCTGGCAGGGTGAAGTCAGGACCAACGGCGTCAACTTCCACGTCGTGCGCGAGACTGGCAGTGAGCGCAGCGAAGTCCTGCAGCGCTTGCTGCAGCCGCTCGAGAGACCCGACGACAGGGGTACGCACCGCTTCTCCGTCACCGTGGAGGCGACCGCCGGCTCCGTGTTGGTGCTCGCGACCGATTGCGGGCCGGAAGGTAGGAGCGACTTCGACTGGTCCTACTGGACCGACGTGCGCATCGAGTCTCGGTAGACCGGGCGCACAGCCGGCGTCAGCGGCGCATCACCGCTTGCGGACGACGAAGTGGCCGCTGACCCATTCGTAGCCGGCCCAACAGTTCAGACCCACATCGACGAACTCACCACCGGCGCGAGTGATGTTTGCGTACAGATCACCGAGTTTGGTGCCGTAGACCTCGATCAGTGCCTTGCCGTCCGGGGGCGAGAGGATCGGACGCGGCGGTGGCACATCGGGCTGTTGGTAGCCCGGTGGCGAGGGCACGACCGTCGTGCGGCAAGTGCCAGGCACGTTGTCCGCGTGCGCGAACCACTTCCTGCCGACGCAAGGCAACGCGACGAACGTGTGCAACCCTGCGGTCGGCGGAGCGCGGTCGGCCACGATGAGCGTCGCCCGCTCACCTGGCGCGATGTCGTGCGGAAGTGGGGCCCAACGCGGTTCGCCCGCGGCGGACCCTTCGATGAGGTCGAAACGCGTTCCGATCTCCACGGCACCAGCACCACGTGCCCGCATCGGCTCCCTGCCGACGTTGCATATGTCCACGCGAAACCACTGCCACTCGTTCTCCGCGAGATCGCGACTCGTCGGCAGCACCGCCGTGAACGCAGCGAGCGTTGTCGGAGACGCCACTCTGGAGGCTTCCGTGCTCTGGCGCGCCGCGTTGCCAGTTTGCAACAGCGGCTCGATCGGGATCTGGAAGAACACGACTCCGCCCGGCCGGAGCACGCGCAGGAACTCGCGCAGGTAGGCCGCCGAGTAGTCCGGCCGCATGTGTTGCAGCACGATCAGCGTGAGCACGAAGTCGAACGACGCGTCGTCGAACACGCGCAGGTCGGCACGGGTGTTGTGCACGTACTCGACGCGGTCGCCGTGCTGGTTGGCGGCACGCGCACCGGCCAACATCGACTCGGCGATGTCCACGCCGACGACCTTCGCGAAATGCCGGACGAGCGCCTGCGTGAGACGACCGATACCGCAGCCGAAGTCGAGAGCGCGACCGAGCTTCGGCATCGCTCGCAGCCCGCCGAGATGCCGGGCGATCCAATCGATCGTGTCCTCTCCGCTGCGCCAGAACGGCGCGTCATCCCAGCGGCCGCCTTCGCGGCCTGCCTGGCTCAGGATTGCCCAGCGCGGATCCGTGGCGCCGAGCTTCTGCCAACTCTCACGTAGCCGTTCGAGGTCCATCGCGGGGGATTGGTTGCCGCCCAAGGGTGGGGCTTTGTTGGGATTACCAGGGCACCCGCGCTCATGCAAATGTCTGCGGAGTGATCAGTTCTTCGAAGGCTTGTCGGGTTCGTGCGTGGCTTCGTCGCGGCACATGTCGAGCGCGACCAGCGCCGCGAGGTAGACCGCACTCTGCTCGGGCATCTGCTTCACGAATTCGCGCGCCACGGCGACGAACTCGCGGAACGTGATGACCCCACCGCCGCCGCGGTGCAGCAGCCGGCTGCCGAAGTTGAGGGCGTGGGGTGTGGTGAGGCGACGCAGGGAATCGCGCGCCGTGTGTTGCTGGTTCATGAGGCGAGGTCCTTGCTGCCAGAGATGCGACAGCTGCAGGAAGTGCCTCGGTGGGGGCATGACTCGCTGCATTTCGTGCAGCTCAGACCGTCGCGATGCGGCGCGCGAGACCGAGGTCAGCGAGCAGCTGGCGCCATGCCTCCATCTCGTGACGCGGGTCCACCAACGGCTGTAGCGCGACGGCAGCTGCAACCAAACTCTGGTAGAACGCGACGTCGGTGGCGGCTCGCGCGAGCAGTGCGCCGAGCGCGGCTCGGTCGCCCGGCGGAAACAGCCCCGGCCAGGAATCGCCGAGCAGACCCATGTTGCCGGGGATCGCCGAGGCGAGGACCGGCGTGCCGGCTGCGATCGCCTCGGAAACGACGTTGGCGCCACCCTCGGCCGTCGAGGGCACGAGACACAGGTGACTCTGCGCGAGCAGTTCGTGTGCGGAGCGGCGCGGCAGTTCGCCGAGCCAGCGCGCGCGTGGGTCCGCCGCAACCGCTGCGGCCACTTCCGATCCGAGATCCTCCGTCATTGCGCGTCCCGCGAGCACCAGTGTGATCGGAACCTGCTGCGGCACGTGGTGCAGGGCCAACAGCGGCAACAGCGGATCCTTGACGGGACGCAGGTGGGCGAGCACGCAGGCCTGGAACACGTTCGCCTTGTGCTGTGTGGGGACAGGCGTGGCCGACTGCACGATCGTGCGGACCTTGCGCCGGATGCCATCGGGCATGCTGTCCGCGCCGTGGCGCTGCAGCGCGATCACGACGTCTGCGCGCGCCAACGCCGCGGCAGTGTCGCCGTCGGGCGCGAAGTGCGGATAGATGTCCGTGCCGGCCAAGAGCACGGCGATGCGCAGCCGGGGCAACGCCACGGCCGCGGCCAATACGCTGCGCGCCTCCTTGACTGCGTGCACGGCGACCAGCAGGTTGCACACCTGACCGTTCCACGACTCGACGACTTTCACATGGGCGCCGAGCTGCCGCAGCAAGAGCGCCCAGCGCAGGGCCGTCACGCGGTTGCCGCTGCCGCTGCCGCGAGGTGCCGGAGTCGCGATGACGACGTGTAGCGGCGGTCCAGGTTCGGATTCCATGCGCGCTTTCCCCTGGCTCGAATCACACTCGCGCGAGCAAGGTGCCTCAGCGGGCCGGGAGCTGGCTCAGGATTTCCTGGGGTTCGGGAAAGCGGTCGTCATTGCGGTTCCTTTTGTCCCAGAGCAGCTTTCCATCGGCCTTGACGACGAAGTCACCCTTGCCTCCGGGCTTCTTGTCGATCGTGGACTTGGGATGTGCCTTCTTGATGGCAGCGGCCAGACTGGTCGCGCGCGGCAGGTAGTCTCAAACGACGCAGTACTCGATCGTGACGTTCATGCCGCGCAGTCTAGGATGCTGCGTGCAGTCTCACCAAGACCGGGCCCGGAAAGAGCCGTGCGGCGGCGGCACGGAGTCGCCTCACGTGGCAGTGGCATCGGCGGGCTTGTGCGCACCTGTTGCCAACAACAGCCAGCCGGCGAGGAACGAGAGGCCGCCGAGCGGCGTGACGGCTCCGAGCCAGCGGGCCTCGAAGAAGACGATGCCATACAACGAGCCGCAGAAGAGCGCGATGCCGAGCACGAAGCAGGTCGCCGCTTTCCCTGTGCGGCGGCCATGCACGCCGAGGACCGCGCACAGCCCAACCGCGAGCGCGTGATACATCTGGTATCGCACCGCGATCTCGAAGGTCTGCAGCGCACGCGCGTCGTAGTGGTCGGCCATCGCGTGGGCGCCAAACGCCCCCAAAGCGACGGCGAGTCCGGCGAGAAGTGCGGCGAGGCGAGTCTGGGCTCCGTGCATGGCGGCATGCTACGCCTGCCATGGGGCGGTCGGCATCGCTGGGTTCAGCGGCAGTGGTGGTAGACCGGTGCGCAGTGGTGGTGGTGGTATCCCCAACCGAAGCAGCCGTTCGGGTGGAAGTGGCAGGCCGAGAGGCAAGCACCGACCAGGACGAGGACCAGGACGCGGGCGAAACGACGGGTAACGATGCTCATGGTGTGCTCCAAGGAGCGGCCACAGCGTGGGGTGCATCCCGTCGTTGTTTCGCGCAGAATGTCGTCTTCCCAACTTGGTGCGCGACGCGTGAAAGGACGATAGCACCGGCCATGTCCACGGGCTTCGCAGTCTTAGGTTCTGCCCTCTTGCTCACGAGCACCCTTGTCGCCCAGGCAGCCGAGTTGCCCCCGGTCAAGGCGACGATGGAACGTCTGGTCGCCGAACTGCGGCTCGACGGCGCGGGGCTCTGCGTCGTGCGCGAGGGTACGGAGTTGCACCGCAGCGTGCACGGGCAGTTCGAGAGCGACCTCGCGATCCCGATCGCTTCGGCGAGCAAGTGGCTCTGCGTCGCCGTGATCATGTCGCTCGTCGACAGCGGGACCCTCGACCTCGACCAGCCGGTCGCACGCCATGTCAAGGAGTTCGACCGCGACGACAAGAGCAGGCTGACGTTGCGCCAGTGTCTGTCCTGCGCGGGCGGCGTGGCCCCGCGGGTGCCGGCGAGCATGCGCGGCTGGGACATGGCGAAGTTCGCCGCGGCGGCCGCCGACATGGCGCTGCGCGACCAGCCGGGCGCGGCGTTCCGTTACGGCGGCGTCGGGTTCCAGATCGCGGCGGTTGCTGCGGAGCGTGCGACCGGCAAGCGCTGGCACGAACTGTTCACCGATCGCATCGCAGCTCCGCTCGGAATGGAGAACACGCGGTTCGGCGCGCTGCAGCCTCTCGGCGACGAAGCGGGCACCACCGCGCTGCCGTGGGTCGCCGGTGGTGCGGTGTCGACGCTGGACGACTATGCGCGCTTCCTGCAGATGCTGGCCAGCAAGGGCAAGTTCGCCGGCAAGCAGGTGCTCAGCGAGGCCAGCGTGCAGGCCATGTGGCGCGATCAGGTGCCGGAATCGATCGAGGTGAAGGCGGCGGGCTTCGATGCGGCGAACGTGCGGTATGGCCTCGGCACCTGGATCGAACCGCTGGGCGGTGGGGCGAGCCGCGTGAGCGATCCTGGCGCGTTCGGCTTCACGCCGTGGCTCGACCTCGACCTGCAGGTGGGCGGCGTGTTGGCCGTGCGCGACCGGACGAGTCGCGTGCTGCCGCACCTGCGCAAGATCCAGGACGAGGTGCGTCGCACCGTGCAGTCGCCGATCGTCGCGGGACACGAGTCGACCGTGAGCCTCGAGCACGGGGGCCGCGACCGGCGTTACCACCTGCACGTGCCGCCCAATGCGGAGGGCGCGCTCGGGCTGCCGCTGCTGGTCGTGCTGCACGGCGACGGCGGCAGCGGCGAGCAGGCCAGGGAAGCGACGGGGCTCGCCGACCTCGGCGTTCGCGAGGGCTTCGTCGTCGTGTTCCCCGATGGCACGGGGCCGCTGCGCGGCCGGCTGCTCACGTGGAACTCGGGCGGCATGCCGGTCTACGCGTCGGAACACGACGTCGACGACACGGCATTCCTGCGCGCGGTCGTCGCCGACGTGCAGCGACGCGTCGCGATCGACCCTTCCCGCGTCTTTGCCGTGGGGCACAGCAACGGCGGCATGATGTGCCACCGCCTCGCGCGTGAGGCTGCCGACGTGTTCACGGGCATAGCCGTGGTCGCTGGCGCCATGAACTTCACGGAAGCGCGGCCGACGTCGCCGATCGCGGTGTTCCTCGTGCACGGTTCGGCCGACGAACACGTTGACTACGAAGGCGGCCCGCCGCGTTCGAGCGGTCGGGCCGGCGATCGCCGCGATGCATCGGTGCAAGACGCGATCGACTACTACCTCGAGCGCAACGATCTGCGTGGTTACCCGGAGAGCCAGAAGGAAGGCAAGATCCGCACCGATACCTACGCCGTCACCAAGGAAGGCAAGCAAACGAGGGCGCCGCTGCGCGTGATCACGCTCGAGGGTGGCGGCCACTCGTGGCCGGGGTCTGCGACGAAGCCGCGCTTGCTCGCCGACACGCCGTTTCCGTTCGACGCGTCGCGCGCGATCCTCGCGTTCCTCGCGGATCTGCAGCCCGAGCGCCCCACCGGGGGCACGCCGGCCGTGCCGCGCTGACGGCCGCGGTCACCAGAACAAACGCCAGCGCCAGGTGCGCTCGGCGAAGCCCGTAGCCGAACGCAGCGTCGCGAGGCCGTGCGCTTTCAGCAGCTCGATCACGGCCTCGCGCTGCCCGGGATCGTCCTCTTCGTCGTGAGGCAGCCCCGGAAGCCCGCGAAGCGGCATGAACTCGCCGACAATCCCGAACCACACCCTGGCCGGAATCGAGACTAGCGAACCGATGTCGCCGACCGCGAGCCCGTTGCATCCGGGTGGCAGATGACGCTGCAGGTCGTCGAACCCGGGGTTCTTGGCGTCTGCTGCGGCGGGCATCGACTTCAGCGCCTCGAGCAGCGCCGTGATCTGTCCTTCGGCCTCACGGCCACCCGCGAGCACGAACACGCCATGGCCGACGCCCATCAAAACGTCGTAGCCGAACATGCTGCCGTAGCGGTGGATCTCGACTTCGCCGACCTTCTGCGTCGCTTCGCGCTGCAGGAACGGCTTGCTCTTCGCGGTCATTGCGAGCAGGTTCTTGCCGAACGCCGCTTCGTCGCGCAGCCGGATCGAGAGCGTCCACGTGAAGTCCTCGGGGCGATCGAGCTGCACCACGGGTGAGGTGATCAGCAGCACGTCGTCGGTCAGGTGCGCAAGCAGGTCGTCGACGATGTCGACGCCGAGCTCCTTCTTGGCTTCGGCCCGGATCTCGTTGGCGGTCTGGTTCACGGTCGCGAGCGCCTTCTCGATCGTGAGGTAGAGCGCGAGGAAGTCGAAGTGGCCCACCTTCCACGACCCGGGGCCGGCTGGCACGCCCTGGCGCAGGGACGGCACACCCGCAGTTGCCGGCAGGAATGCGTCGAACAGACCACGCTCCGCACCGGCGACGAACTCCTGCGCGAGTTCGAGACGCACGTGCGGTCCGGCGGTCCCGACCGAGAACTCGCAGGGTCCGAGGCTGGGCAGACCGAGCTTCTGCATCATCGCGGCGTCCTTTTCGGACCCCTTCGAGCCCATCGCGACGAGCGCCGGCAGGTCGACCTGGATACGCAGTGCTTCGCTGTTCGGCGGCGGAGCCTTGCCGGTCGCGGTCGCCGCGAACGCGCGTCCTTCGGCCAGCGCACTCGAGAAGTTCTCCTTGCTGGCCATCACGACGAACAGACAGTTGGTCTCGGCGAGCGGCGCCGTCATCACGTCATCTCCCTTCGTGCAGAGATCGAGCATCGTGCCGCCGACTTCGGTCTTGGCCCAGTCGCCGCCCGCGACTCTCTCCTGCAGCAGGCGCAGGTCCGTGGCCATGGCGCCGAGGTCCGTGCGACCGTCGCCTTCGATCACCATCGCGAGATGAGCCCACTCCTGTCGCGAGAACTTGCCCTGCTCGACCCACAAGCCGAGGCGGATGCGTCCGCCGTAACCGAGCACACGGGTCTTCGAGGCCGCGAACGCCGCCTCGTCGCCGAGCATGTGCTGCCAGAGGGCGAGGATCGGCAGCGCGCCTTGCTGCCACAACGCGCGTCCCTTCTCGGACTCGAGCAGGCTGCCGAGGTTGGTCGGCCCAAGACGCATACGCCAGCCGTCGGGCCCCACGGTCTCGAGAACCGCGTGTGGTACGCCGGCGGGAACCGTGGTCTGGCCGCAGATGGTCGCTGCGCACAGCGACAACGCAAACAGGCAGGAGGGCAGTTGCATGGCAGTGATGATCACCACGGTACGGAAGGGCCATGCGAGCTGCATCGGCAAAGTCCGGAACCACGTCGTCGGCATCGACCGTTGCTTGCGCTACGAGCTTCGCACGCGGACGTGACGATGGCGGAGCCGTTTCAGAACCTGATCGACGCGGACGAGCAGCTTCTTCGTGCTGCTCGCGTGATCGCGGCCGGTCAATTCCGCTTGCCGGCCTTGATCTTGGGCGCCGTCCACCGGAACGGCTTCGCGCCGTTGCCGGCCGGTTGGCAGTCGACGTGGCCCGTGTCGGCCGCCGTGGCCTCGATCCAGAACCGCCACGTCTCGCCGGGGGCGATCGCGGGCAACAGAGCGCCGTAGACGCCGTCGCCGCCGCTGCCGTCGCCGTGCGCGCCGTCGTCGTGCATCTGCTCGACCGTGAAGTGGCCGAACGCCCCGCGATCGGAGTTCAGTAGGACGGCAGCGACCTTGCTGCCCGCGACGCGGCACGAGATCGCCAGCGTGTAGGTACCGTCTTGCGCGAGATGCGCGGTCGTCGTCGGCTCCGCGAGCTCCGGCCACTGGCCCTGCATGGACGCGTCCTCGAGGATCTGGGCACGGCGCTGCGCGATGATCGCCATCAGGGAGCGTGGCGCGGGCTTGCCGGTCTCGTCCTTCGCGAAGCTGCGCGAGAACGCGTCGTAGCCGTGGAGCGAGTGCACATCGGCCTTCGCGAGAGGCTCGAGCAGCTTCTGCCACTGATCGATCCGGGCGCCGATGACGTCGGGGCTCATCGCTGTCGTGGCGAGTTCCCTGAGGTTCGCGAGATAACGCTGCCTCCAGACCGGCACTTCGAGCAGCCGCCGCAGCAACGGGCGATCGGCGCGGCTCGCCATCTGCAGCGGCGAAGTGACAGCGCCACCGGGCCCCGGCCCGCCGCGGCGACCGCCCGGTGCGGCACCGGGCCCAGCGACTCCGCCGCGAGGGCCGGCACCGGGCGGGCCATCCGGGGCCGGCCCCCCAAATCCCCCAGGACCGCCACCAGGACCGCCCGGATCACCACCTCGTGGGCCACCGCGCGCCCCGAGCAGCACTTCGTTGTTGTCGCGCGGGATCGCGTGGAAGCGTCCGTGCGGATCGCGATAGAGGGAGTAGTCGCTGGCGCGCGAGTGGTAGCCGTCGTCGTCGCCGAGCGCGTTGTCGACGGCGAGAAACCACAGCATGCCATCGACGTCGAGATGTTGCGGCAGGATGCGTTCGAGGTCTTCGGTCGCCGTGCGCTCGAGCACCGCACACATGTCGACGAGCCCGCGCCAGGCCGCGTCGTTGTCGTTGGACTTCAGCTGGTAGTTGCGCTTGTACGCCTGCGGGTCGTCGCCGAGCCACCTGAGGCCGCCGTTGCCCGAGAAGTCCGGCGGCACCTTGAAGCGATCGCCCTTCGTCGTGCCGAAGTGATCCTGCAGGAAGGTCTTGTCGAACGCCTGGACGGCCGCGTAGAGCCCGTGGTCCTCACCGTTGATGACGACGCGCACGAGGCAGACGCGCGGGGCGGGGAAGAACTTGTTCGCGATGTGGCCGTGCAGCGCTTCGCGCAAATACGACGCGTCGGTGTGGCAGTTGAGCAGGTCGAGGTTGCGCACGCCGTAGAGGTTCTGCTTCCCGTCGACGAAGTCGAAAGCGAGGTCGAGCGACTTCTTGCGCCCAGGCGCCATCATGTAGGAGGTGTTGCCGCGGAAGCTCGTGCCGACGTCTCTGTAGGTGACGCCGTCGACGGTGACCGTGGCCGGGACCTCGACGTCGGTTCGATAGAAGTCGCTGAGCTCTTCGAACCAGTCCTGCTGCGGGAACTCGAAGAAGAACGTGCGCACGATGTCGGCGTCGAACAACGGCCGGTTCGCGTAGGTGGCAACGTCCGCAGGCACGACCTTGGCGCCGTTCTTCGACGCGCCGTTGTCGCGCTGCACTTCCTCCTGCGGTGGTGGACCACCCGGACCACGCGCGAAACCACCGGGCCCACCCGGCCCCCGACCGCGTTGGGGGCGGTTCTCCTTCAGCCAGGCGCGCGCGGCCTTGCGTTCGTCGGCGTCGAGGCGCCCGTTCTTGTCGGCGTCGCAGCGCTCGAGCACTGCGATCGTCCCCATGCCGCCCGGTCCGCCCTGCATTCCTGGTCCCCCGAGTCCACCAAGCCGCGGTGGATCCTCCTGCGCGAGAAGCGGCAGCGTCAGCGCTGCCAGTTGGGCAATGGCGAGCAGAGAGCGGGGGGTCGTTCGCAGCATGGGCGCGTGTTACGGGGACCTGTGTTCTTGGCCAACGAGCTTGTCGAGAATCACGCCGCCTCGGCAGCCACGGGTCTCGGGCGCCCGACTACGGCTATTGCCGTCGTCGCGCGAGCGGTGCTTTGCCGCTACCCTGCGCCGCCCCCGATGACGGCCACCGCGGTGATCTTCGACATGGATGGTGTGCTCGTGCTGAGCCTCGGGGCGCACTGGGTTGCGTGGCGTGCTGTGGCCGCGGCGCACGGCGTCGACCTCACGCGCGACATGTTCCTGCGGTGCAACGGGCTCATCAATCCCGACATCTGTGCGCTGCTGTGGGGCCCTCGCGTCACGCCCGAATTCATCGCCCGAGTCGCCGACGCGAAGGAACGCGCGGTCCGCGCGGCGATCGAAGCCGATGTGCCGCTGGCACCCGGTTGTCGGGCGCTGCTCGGTGCGCTGCAGGCGAACGGAGCGCGCCTTGCCGTCGGCTCTTCGGCCCCGCGCGAGAACGTCGACCTCGTGCTCGATCGCGGCGGCATCCGTCCGTTCTTCGGCGCGGTCGTGCACGAAGGCATGGTGCGGCGGGGCAAGCCGGCCCCCGACATATTCCTGCGCGCGGCCGAACTGCTCGAGGTGCCACCGCGGCGTTGTGTCGTCGTCGAGGACGCCCCGTCCGGTGTGCGCGCCGCCCTGTCCGCCGGCATGGCCGCGGTCGGCGTGGCGACGAACCATGCCGCGCAGGAACTGTCGCACGCCGGCGCACGGCTCGTGGTGCAGGACCTGGCGTCGCTGCTTCCCGAGCAGCTGCAGCCGGCCTGATCGTCGCGCGCAGAATCCTCCGACAGAATCTCCCAGCGAAGGCAGGTATCGTGCCGGTCCCGCAGCAACGGCGGGCCCCCACGCATGAATCACTTCCTCACGCCCAGAGGCCGCCTCGCGGTTCTGCCTGTCTTGGCGTCGCTCGTGTGCGCGGCCGCCCCGCAGGAACCGGCCAACCCGCCGACGAAGCCGTCGCCCGCGGCATCGCAGAGACCGCGTCGCGCGGAGTGGAAGCCGACGCTCTCGTTGCCGAAGGATCTCTGGCAGGACGTGACCGAGAAGACCATCGGGGCGACTGCCGAGTGGACCAACAAGGTCGAGGTGGCCGACATCGACGGCGACTGCCGGCCCGACATCCTGTTTGCGAACGGTGGCAACTACCAGACTCCCGCGCCGCCCGTTGCGAGCCGCGTCTTCTGCAACCGCGGCGTGGAACCGCTGTTCGTCGAAGCCACGACGCAGGTGTTCGGCGACGCGCTCTTCCTCGCGCGGGTCATCAAGGTGCGCGACGTCGATGGCGACGGCCACGCCGACATCTTCGTCGGCACGACGTTCGGCACGCAGAGCCGGCTGTTCCTCGGCACCGGCAAGGGTGCCTTCCGCGACGCGACGTCGTCGAACCTGCCCGCGCTGCTCGCTTCGGTCGGCGACGTCGAGTTCGGCGACGTCGACGGCGATGGCGATCTCGACCTCGTGCTCGCCGAATGGGGCCAGGGCTCGCCAATGAAGAACGAAGGTGGCCGCACGCGGCTCTGGCGCAACGCGGGCGGCGTGTTCACGGATGTGACCGAGCAGTGCATGCCCGACGTGCTCGTGCTCTTCTCGTGGGAGCTCGAGCTCGTCGACGTCGACAACGACTTCGACCTCGACCTGCTCGTGAGCAGCAAGCGTTCACCGGGCTCGTTCCTGTTCAGCAACGACGGCGCCGGAGTGTTCACCGACGTCTCGAAGGAGCGCCTGCCGCAGTTCACGAACAACTACGAGTTCGAGCCGATGGACGTCGATGGCGACGGCGTGCTCGATCTCGTCACGATCAACGATGGCCAGGGCGAGATGCGATTCTGCGAGCACCTGTTTCGCGGCGACGGCAAGGGCGGCTTCGAAGACGCGACGGAGCGGCTCTGGCCCGTGGCCGACAACCCGCGGTTCGACGACAACATGATCGCGTTCCTCGACTACGACTCGGACGGCGACGCGGACTTCCTGATCGGCTCGCTCGACGGGCCGGACCGCCTGCTCGTCAACGACGGCCACGGCAAGTTCGGCGCGGGCGCGCCCGTGTTCGACGGCGATCCGACGAACGGCACGCTCGGCATCGCGCTGGCCGATCTCGACGGCGACAAGCGGCTCGACGTCGTGCATGCGCAGGGTGAGGTCGAGAAGGCGCTCGCCGACAAGGTCTTCTTCGGCAAGAGCATCGCGCCCGACACGAGAGCGCCGTGGATCGGCGCGCTCGACGTGCAGCAGGCCGCGGCCGGAGCGCCGGTCGCCGTGCGCGTGCGCGTGCACGACCGCAAGAGCCCGTGCATGCCGCACGACTGGCAGAGCGTCGTGCTGCGCTGCTCGCACGACGAGGCGACGAAGGACGAGCCGTTGGTCTGGTATGGCGAGTATCTCTGGCGTGCCTCGGTACCCTTCGTGAAGACGGGGCGCGTCTCGCTCGTGGTCGTCGCGACCGATGCGGCCGGCAATCAGGCCACGTCGCCGGCGGCAACGTTCGACGTCAGGTGACGCGCGTTCGGAGCATCAGCGGCCCGCGAGGCGCGTGTACTCCTGCAGCGCGCGCTTGGCGGCGAAGGTCCCGTCGTGCCGCTTGCGGAACTGGTTCAACTCGTCGAGCAGTCCACGCAGGACCGCGGGCTTGCTCGTGTCGACCTCGGTCATGACCTTGGCCAACAACCTGCCGACCGCGATCTCCTTCTTGATCACCTCGTCGCTGGCGAAGCGATCGAGGTGCTTGCGGGCTTCGACCGCGGGCGGCAGCGGCTTCCAGGCGCGTTCGATGCGCTCGAGCTGGATCATGGCGCCGTGGAAGTCGTGTTTGCCCTGGTAGTCGGGGCCCTTGCCGAGTTCCGCGACGCGGGCCAGCGTTTCTTCCTGCCTCTTGTCCAAGGCCTTCGAGAGCACGTCGAGTTCTTGCTTCACGTCCGCAGTCTGCTCCGGCAACGCCAGGATCTTGTCGATGCCTTCGCGCAACTGCGCGAACTCGTGCTTCGCCCACAGCGTGCGGATCGGGTCGTAGACCTTGAGGTCGGGCAACGGCGCCGGCTTCACGACGTCGTGCAACATCTCGTCGAGCATGAGCTCGTCGGGCAGCCAGCCGTCGGGAACCGTGGCGACCTCGCCGTTGCTGTCGATCGAGTAGGTGCTCGGCAGGAAGCGCACGCGGTACTTCTTGACGACGTCGTTGCCCTTCACGAAGGGGTAGCCGACGCTGAGATTGCGCAGGATGTCCTTCTCGATCGTGCCAGCGGGCTCATCGGACACGCCGATGACCAGCAGCCCCCGCGCCGCGAACAGCTTGTGCAATTCGTTGAGTCGCGGGATGGCTGCCTTGCAGCGCTCTCACTTCGAGTTCGCGAAGTCGAGGATGACCACCTTGCCCGCCAGATCGGCGAAGCTCTTCGGCGCGCCATTCCAGCATTGGATGAAGGTGAACACCGGTGGCATGGTTCCCTTCCGGACTTGTGCCATCGCGACGTCACTGCTCAGGGCGATGGCGGCGAGGGCCAGCGTGCGTGCGTGTGCGTTCATGCCCCGATCATAACTGGCAAGATTGCAAGGTCGCGCCCAGAGCTGGTGCCCGTCGTCAATGTGTGGTATCATGAGTCTTCTTGCAGTCGGCAATCCGGTTTCCGCCTCCATTCGAGGCGGAACTGGTTGAACAGCGTAGTTGCGCGGCTTCTGCCGCCCCCGCGCGGTTCGTCCCTCTTGTCGAGGGGCTCGGTGCTGTGAGACATGCTGGCCCTGTGCCAGCTGCATCCGAACGATGTCGTTCGGCCCTGCGCCTTGTGCGCAGACTGTCGGTCCGGGTCTTCAATGAGCACACGTCTGCATGTCGGGAATCTCTCGGTCACCACCACCACCGCGGCCCTCACCGAGGTCTTCGAGCGCGATGGCCGCAAGGTGTCCCGCGTCAACCTCGTGATGAGCCGTGAACAGGGTCGCTCGAGGGGCTTTGCCTTCGTCGAGATGGAGACGGACGGCGACGCGCTCGATGCGGTCAGGTTGCTCCATGGTGCGCAATGTGATGGCCGCGAGCTTCGGGTGAGTGTGGCACACAAGCCCAAGTCGCGCTTTGGGGGCACGATCGGCGGCAAGAGGGGTGCAAGCATCGCCGGCACGGGCCTGCCAATCGCTGAACCTGAAACCCCAACAGTAGGTGAACCGTGATAACCGACGTCCAGACCAGCAAGGGAACCTCCGCGATCACCTCGGACCAGTGGCACGTCGTGCACTCCCGGCTCGTCGACGCTGGCTCCAAGCGACCCTATGTGCGCAGCATCCACAGCGAACACGCCAGCCGCCTCAGCTGCCGGAAGGCCGCCTTGGCCCTGCGGGCCCGGCTCGATGCCGAGAGTGCGGGCGTGCCCGAAGCGGAGCGCGACGAAGTCTTCGTCTGCCGCCCGAAGTTCAAGTCGCTGAAGCGCGCGAGGACCCGGCGCACCGATGCCGAGTGATCGCGTGAGCCACTGACTGCAGCGTCAGCGCGTGAGGCGGAGAACGACGTTCGTCGCCTGGTCCTTGATGACATCCCCGCCGGCGCTTTCCACGCCCTGCTCGCGCAATCCGACCACGGTCCAGGTGCCCGGTGTCAGGCCGCGGCAACGAAAGCGCCCGTTCTTGTCCGTGAGCACGGTCGTGCGCCGGCGTGCGCACGCGGCACCGTGCTCTTCCTGCAAGGCGACGAACAGCTCGACGCCCGGCACGGGCTGGTTCGCGTCGTCGAGCAGGACTCCCTCGATCGAGCCGCTCGGCAGCGGTGTCCACTTGATCTTGGGTGCGGGCTGGTTCTCCGCGAAGACCACCATGGCACTCGTGATCTGGCCGTCGCTCGCGGTCGCGATCAACTCGTAGTCCCCGGGCGGCAGGCGAAGATCGACCCTGCCCGCCCGGTCGCTGACTGTGCGCACGCGTGTCAGGTAATGCTCGGTGTCGATCACCTCGACGTCGGCGAACACCAACCGCGTGCCGCCTTCGCCGCGCAGTTCGCTGCGCAAGTCACCCGTGCGCTCGAGGAACAGCTCGCGGCTCTTCACCGGATTGGCGGTCGTGTGGATCCAGCTGAACCCGTCGGAGATCGTCATCGTGGCGTCGATGAGCTGCCATTCGCGCAGCTCGAGACCCAAGCGAAGGAACGAGTGGGGCGGCAGCGGAGTCGCGAGCACGAAGTCGCCCGTTGCGTCGGTCACGGCGCTGCAGAGATCGCAGCCGCTGCGATCGCGAGCCACGATCCGGACCCCGGCGACCGGGTGGCTGCGCCCATCGCGGGCGCAACCCTTCACGGTGGTATGCGCTGCCTGCAGCGGTGCGACTTCGAACTCGATCGGGGTCTGGCCACCACAGAGGAAGTGACCGACCGGAGCCGATGCGAACCCCGGGACCACGAGCTGCACGAGGCAGCAGTGGCTGGGCACGAATTCGGCTGTGGCGTCGGCGCGCAGCGCGACCCGGCCCAGATTCTTGCGCGCCACGATGTCCACCGACGTCACCTCGACGCGCGCCGTGGCGAGTGCTTCGGGAGGCAGGCCCTTCACGCGCACGACACGCGTGCCGGCCGCCAGTAGCGGCATCTCGAGATCGCAGCGGTGCTCGTCGACGACGCACACGCGCCGTTCGGCCCAGCCGGTCGGTGTCCAGGCGCGCACCAAGGCGCGCCGCAGCGGCACGGCGGTGAAGTCGTAGTCGCCGTTCGCGTCCGTGGTGGCCTCGCCCCAGAAGCGATCGGTCACGACGATGACGGTTGCCCCCGCGATCGCCGTGCCACGCGCGTCGCGCACGCGGCCGTGCAGACGGCCCGCGTCCTCGAGCACTTCGTTGCGGAACGGCGGCGCGGAGAGGCCGTGCCAGGGCGCGCGCACCTCGGCCTTGCCGCGTGCGGTGAAGCAGATCTCGGCACCGGTGACAGGTACTCGCGACAGGTGATAGATGCCTTCACCATCGGTGGTGGCGCGCTGCACCACGCGGCCGCCGACGACGGCGACAACGGTCGCGACCGGGATCGGATCGCCGAGCACGTCGACGACACGGCCTTCGAGCGTCCGGGTCTCGGCCTCGGCCAGGACGGGCTTGCCCTGGGCGACGAGCGCGACGCTGAGCGGCAGGGCAACGGAGAGGAAGCGTCGCATCGATCGGCCCGATCGTAGCGGGTCCGGGTCGCAGGGTGGCTGCAGTCCGGGGGCGCGCGCCCAACGACGAGCCGTGCAGAGAACTCCGCGTGCGCTGTCGAGGCGACGTCGGCACTCGACGTGTTCGGGGAAGGTCAGGGCCGGAGCCGCCGCGCTGGATCATCGGTGCGTGGCAGGTAACCTGTGACCGCCACGGAGAGGCGTCGCCTGCGGCCATGGCTCGCACCGCCGCGGCGCGGCCGGTGAGCGCTTTCGCCGCTCGCGGGTGGCCACGAAAAAAACCTGCCGGCCATGTCGAGAACGCGCGCTGTGTTCCGACTCGGCTGTGATGCCTCGCGAACGAGGACACGGAGCACGAAAAATGAAGTTCATGATGTTGATGCAAGGTACGCAATCGGGCTGGGAGTCGATGGGCACCTGGGCCCCCGCGGACATCCAGGCCCACATCGGGTTCATGTCGAACCTCGCCAAGGAGCTCATGAGTTCGGGCGAGCTCGTGCTCGCCGAGGGCCTCGACGTGCCGCAGAACGCGAAGATCGTGCGAGCCCAGAAGGCCAACGCCCCGATCGTCACGGACGGACCGTTCGCCGAGGCCAAGGAGTTCCTGGCCGGCTTCTGGATCGTCGAGTGTTCGGCCAAGCGCGTGATCGAGATCGCCGCCAAGGCCTCGACGGCCCCTGGTCGCGGTGGGGCTCCGATGGGCATCCCGATCGAGGTGCGTCAGGTGATGCGCGCGCCGCACGTCGAGGGATGAGCGGCAGTCCGCTCGACCCGGCCACCGAGCAGCAGTTGCGCGAGCTCGCGCCGCGTGTGCTCGGTGCCGTCGTGCGCCGGAGCGGCGACTTCGCCGCCGCCGAGGACGCCGTCCAGGACGCGCTGCTCGCGGCCGCGACCGACTGGCCACGGCGCGGCCTGCCGCAGAATCCGGGCGGCTGGTTGTTCCACGTCGCGTGCCGCCGCCTCGCCGACTCCATCGATGCCGAACGGGCGCGACGCCGGCGCGAAGCCGTTGCCGCGGCCGAAGCCGCGGCCGCGGTGCCGCCGCCCGATGGCGGCGACGAGCTGGCCGAGAACGCCGACGACACGCTGGCGCTGTTGTTCACGTGTTGCCACGCGGCGCTGACGCCCGCCTCGGCGATCGCGTTGACGCTGCGCGCCGTCGGCGGCCTCACGACGGCCGAGATCGCGAGCGCGTTCCTCGTGCCCGAGGCGACCATGGCGCAGCGCATCAGCCGGGCCAAGCAGACGATCGCGTCGTCGGGCGAGCCGTTCGCGCTGCCCGCGCCGGCCGAACGTTCATCAAGGCTCGACGCCGTGCTGCACGTGCTCTACCTGATGTTCAACGAGGGCTACGCGAGCAGCGCGGGCCCGGAGCTCGTGCGCGTCGAACTGTGTCGCGAGGCGATCCGGCTCGCGCGCATGCTGCATCGGCTCGCGCCGGACCACGCCGAGACCGCGGGTTTGTTGGCGCTGCTGCTGCTGACCGACGCGCGGCGCGCGGCTCGCACAGGGCCCGAGGGCGAGTTGATCCCGCTGCACGAACAGGATCGCGCTCTGTGGGATCGCGGTGCGATCGCGGAGGGCACGGCGCTCGTCACCACGGCGATGGCGCGCGGGGCCATCGGCAGCTACCAACTGCAGGCCGCGATCGCGTCGTTGCACGACGAGGCACCGAGCGTCGAGGCGACCGACTGGCCGCAGATCCTCGCGTTGTATGGGATGCTGCAGCGGATGGCCGACAACCCGATGGTTGCGCTGAACCGCGCGATCGCGGCGGCCATGGTGCACGGGCCCGCGGTCGGTCTCGAGTGGCTGCGGCCGCTCGACCAGGACGCCCGGCTGGCAGGGAACTACCGGCTCGACGCGGTGCGCGGGCATCTCTGCGAGATGTCGGGCGACAAGGACGCCGCCGTTCGGCACTACCTCGCGGCCGCGCGTGGCACCGGGAATCTGGCCGAGAGCCAGTATCTGGCCGGCAAGGCCGCCAGACTCGCGCAGGGGTGAAGCCGGCGAGCGCAATCGCACGGCTGTCCGTGTGCGATCACGTTACCGCGACGTCTCGCGCGGCATAGAATGACTGTCCCCTTGACCGAGGTTGCGAAGCGCGCCACGGCGAAGCCATGCCGAGAGCCTCTCTACCGTCTTGTTGCAAGGAGATCCCAATGGCCTGCCCACTGCGTCCAGCGTCCCTCGCTTCCTTCGTCTCGGCACTCGCGCTCGCGACATCGCTCGCCGCCCAATGCGGGCTGAACTGGTTGCCCGGAACCGGCGCCAACGGTCCGTACGGCAGTGTGCACGCGATCCTCGTGCTGCCGAACGGCGATCTCGTCGCCGGTGGGTGGTTCACGGCCGCGGGCGGCGTCAGTGCGAGCCGCATCGCGCGCTGGGACGGTGCCTTCTGGTCGTCGCTCGGCGCCGGCATCGGTGGGAGCGTCTACTCCCAGGTCGAAGCCATGCGCGTGCTGCCCAATGGTGACCTGCTCGTGGCCGGCGACTTCGCCTCGGCGGGCGGCGTCAGCGCCGCCAACGTTGCGAGATGGAATGGGAACGCGTGGTCGCCGATCGATGGCGGCACCGATGGGCCCGTGCGTTGCCTCGCGTCGCTGACGAATGGCGACGTCGTGGCAGGGGGTGCCTTCTTCACGGCGGGCGGGGCGGTCTCGTCGCGACTGGCGACCCTCACCTCGACGTGCCCCGCGTTCGCGACGGCGTTCGGCACCGGCTGCGTTGGCTCCGGTGGCCTCAACGTGCTGACTACGACCTCGCTGCCGTGGACCGGGTCCACGTTCACGTCGCTCGCGATCGGCATGCC
>DASRJH010000008.1:0-11996 GCA_035649575.1 Planctomycetota bacterium | reverse complement strand
GCCCGCAGCAGCGACGACGACGACGACGTGCACAGCGCGGCGCGCGCGGCGGTGGCCGCCGCGAAGACTCCCACCGAGCTCGCGAGTGCGCTGTCGCTGCTCGGCCTCCACCCGGATGCCGACGACATCGCGAAGCTGACGAAGCTCGCGAACGACCGCGCCGTGGACGTGCGCCGTTCGGCGGCGCTCGCGCTCGGTCGCAGCAAGCACCTGCTCGCGCTGCCCGCGCTGCAGACCGCGTTCGAGCTCGAGCACGAGATCATCACGCGTGGTCTGCAGCTGCTTGCGATCGGCGACCACGCCGGCGACGGCGCGCGCGCGTTCCTGCTCGGGCAGCTGACGCGAGGCAACAAGCAGCTGCGCGGCCATGCGGCGCTCGCACTCGGCCTGTGGGGCCGCGGTCGAGCCGGCGCCGACGTCGCCGACCCCATCGCGGAAGCGTTCGCGAGCGAGCGCAACAGCGACCAGAAGGGCGCCTACCTGCTGGCGCTCGGGCTGCTGCGCCACGCACCGTCCCGCGCCCTGCTCGCCGGCGCGCTGCACGACGGCTCGTCGTCACCGATCCGCGGTGCCGCCGCCGCGGCACTCGGTCTGCTCGGCGATCGCGCGGCCCTGCCCGCCCTGCAGCAGGCCGCCGTCGACGACAGCTGCCCGTGGGCGCGGCAACAGGCCGTGCGCGCGATGGCGTGCGTCGGCAACGACGCGATCGACGCGCTGATCGCGGCGATGAAGAGCGACAAGGACGCCACCGTGCAGCGCGCCGCCGCGTTCGCGCTCGGTGGTCTCGTCGATCCTCGCGTCCCGGCGGCGCTGCTCGCGTTCGCGGGCGACGAGTCGCTGCCCGCCACGGCCCGCATGGGCGCAGCACTCGGCCTCGGCCGCCACTTCCGCCGGCACGAACCGCGGCTTCCGGCCCTCCGATTCCAGCACAACTACCTGCTGATGCCGTCCGTCGCCGCCTGGGCGTTCGGGCAGGAGCTGTGAGAGTTCCTCGAGGCTGAGGCTCTCTTCGCAAGGCGCTGGCCAAAGAGGCATGGTGCGCCGCGCTTGCAGCACCGGCGGTCTGGCCTGAGCCTCGGCCCCCGTTGCCGGGGGGGGATAGAGGTGCCGCCGCCGCGGATTTCCCGTGCGGCATTCCGGTGGCGGCGACGCTACACTTCTCCGCCTTTTCTCCGACCAACCGACCCAGATCATGCAAATCCTGACCCTTTGTGCCTGCCTGCTCGGCGCCGTCGTTTCCACAGAAGCGGCGGCGACGTCGTCTCCCGCTGCGCAGGACCCCGACAAGCCCGCCGGAATCCCGGAGTGCAAAGAGATGCAGAAGACCGCGTCCGGCCTCGAGTGGGGTTTCCTCAAGAAGGGGCGCGAGGAAGCCGGCCCTGCCGCCGACGACGTCGTCGAGGTGCACTACACGGGCTGGCTCACGGACGGCACCAAGTTCGACAGCTCGCGCGACCGCGGTCAGCCCGCTTCGTTCCCCGTGAACGGGGTCATCAAGGGTTGGACCGAAGGCCTCCAGCTCATGACGCCGGGCGCGCGCTGCAAGCTCGTGATCCCTGGCGAGCTTGCCTACGGCGCCGAGGGACGCCCGCCGAAGATCCCCGCGAACGCCACGCTCGTCTTCGACGTGGAGCTGCTCAAGGTCACGCGGATGCCGAAGTTCCGCCCCGCCACGTCGAGCGCGCAGAAGACGCTCGCGAGTGGAGTCAAATACGAGGTCGTGAAGGCCGGCAGCGGCGACCAGTGCACCGAGAAGAATGGTGTCGCTGTCCGCTTCGCGATCTGGAACCCAGAGGGCCAGCTGCTCGACTGCTCGGAGAGAAACGACAACTTCCGCATCAGCGGCCTGGCCACGAAGCTCGACTTCGCGTTCCTCAACGAGCTCATCGTCGCGTGCAAGGTCGGCGACGTCCTGCGCGTCGAAGTGCCGCAGAAGGAGTTCCCGAACGCGCAGAAGGACACCGTGTGGGAGCTCGAGCTGACGGCCATCTCGAACGTGCCCGCGTTCCGCGTGTTGGACGCCGCGAAGACGGTGATCACGCAGAGCGGCCTCCAGTACGAGGTGATCGAGCAGGGCGAGGGCAACTCGCCGAAGGCGACCGACACGGTCAAAGTCAACTACACGGGGTGGCTCACGGACGGCACGATGTTCGACAGCTCGCACGCGCGCGGCCAACCGTTGGAGTTTGCTCTGAACCGCGTCATCAAGGGATGGACCGAGGGCGTGCAGCTGATGAAGAAGGGCGGCAAGTTCATCTTCACGATCCCGGGAAGCCTCGCCTACGGCGCGGCTGGCTCACCTCCGAAGATCGGGCCCAATGCCACGCTCGTGTTCCTCGTCGAGCTCGTGGATTTCAAGGAGAGTGGGCCAGGGAGAACGGGCGGCTGATGACGAGACGCCGCAGACGGCGTCTCGATCTGCGTTCCTGAGGGTCTGCTGCGCTCAGTCCGCGGCAAACACGGCGGCGAGTGGGGCGATTGGTTGCACTCGGGCCGGAGATACTCGGCACAGCACCGCCAGCGGGCGGGCTCGTGGCGGTGCGCCGGTCGAGGCTTGACGCCATTCACTTGGCAAGGCAAAGTAGAAGGCCACCCGGTGCCCGGCTGTCGCGAGCACCAACTCCGCAGCCCCGCAGCTCATGACCCAGGCTCCGCCCGCGACGACTGCCGCGCCTCCTGCCACCGTGCTCGAAGCACGCTCGCTGTTCCGCTTCCGGAGCGTCGACGGCCAGGAGGTGCCGATCGTGCGCGACGTGACCTTCTCGCTGCAGAAGGGCGAGTTCGCGACGATCATGGGCCCCTCGGGCTCGGGCAAGTCGACACTGCTGCACCTGCTCGCGGGCCTCGATCGGCCGTCGGCGGGGGAGATACTCGTGGCCGGGCAGGACCTCGGCAGGGGCGACGAAGAACATCGCGCGGCGATCCGGCGCAGGGCGATCGGCTTCATCTTCCAGTTCTTCCACCTGCTTCCCGACCTCACGGTCGAAGAGAACGTCACGCTGCCGCTGCGCATCGCGGGGCAGAGCCCGCGCCGGCACGCCGGCCGGATCCACAACCTGCTCGAGCTGCTCGGCGTCGACAAGCTCAAGAAGCGCCTGCCGTCCGCGTTGTCGGGTGGCGAGATGCAGCGCGTGTCGATCGCGCGCGCGCTCGCGACGCAACCGCCGCTGGTCCTGGCCGACGAACCGACGGGCAACCTGTCGAGCAAGGCCGGCGAGGAAGTGATCGCGCTGCTGCGTTCGGCGCGCGAGCAATTGGGCACGTCGATCCTGCTCGTCACGCACAACCCGCGCGATGCGGCGGCGGGGGATCGTGTACTGTTCCTGCACGACGGTGCGTTGCGTCCATCGGCCGAACTCAGAGGGGGCCCCTTCGGTGTCTCTGACGTCTTTCATCGTCTCCAGGAACTGGGCATCTAGCACCCTGCGGCTGCTCTTGACGCTCACCGGCATCGCGCTCGGCGTCGCGATCGTCGTGGCCATCTACGTGATGGATCACAACACGATCCAGAGCCGATTGCTGCTGCAGGATCCGCAGCGCGGCCGCGTCGATCTCGAGGTGCAGGCCGTCGACAAGACCGCGACGACGGCACAGGTGCTGGCCGATCTGCGCGGCCGGCCCGGCGTGCAGGACGTCGCGAGCTGGCGCGAGGCGCGCGCGCGTGTCGACCACGCCGGCCAAGAACTCGACCTCGCCGTGTTCGGCCTCGGCCCGTTGCCTGCGGGGCCGCTCACGCACTACAGCATCCACCGCGGCCGCGATCTGGGCCCCGGTGACGACGGGTTGGCGTCGCCAGGCATTCTGCTGGGTGGCGAAGCCGCGCGTCTGCTCGGCGTCGACGTGGGCGCGCGCCTGCGTCTCGTCGAACCGGCGGTTCGGCGCGTCGAGTGTCGCGACGGCAAGCTCGTGCCGCTGCCGGTGCCCGAGACCGAGACTCGCTTCTCGGTCGAGGTGTTGGTCGCGGGCGTGCTCGAACCCGATCGCCTCGGCAAACGCAACTTCGGCCAGATGGCCGTCTGCGGCCTCGAAGTCGCGCAGAAGCTGCAGACGCGCGGCGACAACCTCTACCACCTGCTGCGGCAGGAAGGCGCCGATCTCGATCGGCTGCGGGCCGAGCTCGGTGCGAAATACACGGTCGTCGACATGCGCGGCGCGCTGATCGGCGAGGGCGCGGACGAACGCGCGTTCCGCAACGGACTCAAGGTGCTCGGTGGGCTCGGGCTGCTGCTCGGCATGTTCGTCGTGTTCCAGACGCTGTCGCACTCGCTCGTGGCCCGCGTGCGCCAGCTCGGCCTTTTGCGCTGTCTCGGCGCGGGGTCGGGCGCGATCACGCGCATCTTCTTGTTCGATGCGATCCTGCTCGGCGTCCTCGGCTCGGGGCTCGGCGTCGGCCTCGGTCTGCTGCTCGCGAGGTTGCTGCAGCACTACCGCGTGAGCTCGCTGGGGTCCGACAAGCCGTGGACCACGTTCGAGATCCCGCTGTTCCCGGTCGTGTGGACCGCAGTGTTGGGCGTGTTGTTCACGCTCGCGGGTGCCGTGTTCCCGCTCGTGAGGGCGCGCCAGGTTCCGGCGATCGAGATCCTGCAGGCGCGTGGTCTCGCGCCCGGCAAGGGGGATCGTGTCGACCTGCTGCGCTCGATCAACCTGTGGATGTTCGGCCTGCTCGTGCTGGCGCTGCCGCTCGCGTATCTCGCGATGACGCCGCTCGTCGTCGAAGAGGCGGCCGAGACGCGCATCGTGCTGCTCGAGCTGGCCGGCATGCTCGGCCTGTTCGGCAGCGTGCTGCTGCTCGCGCCGGGCCTCACGGCGATCCTGGGCCGGGTGATCCTGCTGCCGTTCCGGCTGGTGATGCCGATGTCGGGCTGGCTCGTCGGCAAGGTCATCGCGCGTTCCGCGGGCCGCGTCGCGGCGGCCGTGTGTGGTCTCTCGGCCGTGCTGCTCGCGCTGCTGGGGCTCAAGAGCGTCACCGCGTCGCTGCACGCCGAAGCGATGGCGTTCGCCGACGTCGCGCTGTCGCAGCGGCTGTTCCTGCGCTCGACGCCGGTGCTGCCCGAGCTCGCGCGCCAGCTCGCGGCCGTGCCGGGCGTGCAGCAGGTCGAGGCACTCGAAGGCGAAGAACGCGGCGGCGGCTTCCTGCTGCGGGGGCTCGACGTGCAGAGCGCTGGGGGCCGCGACGGACCGCTCGAAGGCGACCAGACGCTCGTGCAGCGCTACGTGGATCCGCGCGTGCGCACGCTCGTCGCGAGCCATCGTCTCGCGAAGGCGAGATCGTGGGCGCCTGGCGACCTCGTGTCGCTGCGCGACCGCAACGGCGTGCCGGTCGCCTACGAGGTGCTGCTGATCAGCGACCGCGCGGGCTTCGATGCGGACGAACGCGCGTTCGCGATCACGTCGCCGCACTGGATGCGGCGCGATTTCTGCATTCCCGACGCGTGTGTCGAGCACATCACGTTGCGGCTCTCGCCTGGAGCAGACGCGAGTGCGATCGGCGCGGCGGCGCGCCACATCCTGCCGAGCCTGCCGATGTACAAGACCGGCCAGTGGATCGCCGATTACATGCAGCGCGACGTCGGCCGCGACTTCGGGCTGTTCGACCTGCTGCTGCTGCTGATGCTCGTGCTCGCGGGCGTCGGTCTCCTGAACGGCATGACGATCGCCGCGCTGGGCCGTATGCGCGAGCTCGGCGTGTTGCGCGCGCTCGGCCTCGACCGCAATGCACTGCGTGGCAGCTTCCTGCTCGAGGGCGCGGTCACCGCGTTGCTCGCGAGCCTCTTGTCGCTGGGCCTCGCGGCGCCGATGGCGCTCGTGCTCGTGCGCGGCATGAACCACGTGGCGCGACTCGATGCGCCCGTGACGTTGCCCTGGGACTGGTTCGCCGCCGTGCCGTTCGCGGCGCTGGCCACGGCGTTGCT
Source organism: Planctomycetota bacterium (assembly GCA_035649575.1). Classification (GTDB taxonomy): domain Bacteria; phylum Planctomycetota; class UBA1135; order UBA1135; family UBA2386; genus DASVAL01. Next base: position 6,084 of record DASRJH010000008.1, on the reverse strand, counting down.
CGCATCACTCGTGCCGGCGCTCAGGACGCTGCGGCAGAGTCCGAGCGAGTCCGTCCGCTACGAATAGCGCTCGCTTCGCTGCTGGAATGCCCGGTCCGTGCCGGGTACGACGGACCCAAATGAAGCAGCGTTCTCCCTGGCAGCGCACCCATACCTGCGGCGAACTGACGGTCCGCCACGTCGAACAGGACGTCGTCCTGAACGGTTGGATCGAGAACCACCGCCACCACGGCCAGTTGGTGTTCCTCGACCTGCGCGACCGCTACGGCGTGACGCAGATCGTCGTCGACCAGGAAGTCAAGGGCACCGCCGCGGGCACGTTCGACACCGTGCGGCGTCTCGGCGCCGAAGACGTGATCTCCGTGCGCGGGCGCGTGCGCGCGCGCGACGCCGACAAGGTCAACAAGAACCGCGAGACCGGCGAGATCGAGCTCATAGCGCTCTCGGTCACGGTGCTCAGCGAGGCCGAGACGCCGCCGTTCGAGGTGCTCGACAAGGCCGAGGCCAACGAGGAGCTGCGCATGCAGTATCGCTACCTCGATCTGCGCCGGCGTCCGCTGCAGGAGTGCCTGATCAAGCGCGCGCGCTTCGTGACCGCGGTCCGCAACTACATGCAGCAGAACCGCTTCGTCGACATCGAGACGCCGATCCTCACGAAGAGCACGCCCGAAGGCGCGCGCGACTACCTCGTGCCGAGCCGCGTGCATCCGGGCAAGTTCTTCGCGTTGCCGCAGAGCCCGCAGATCTTCAAGCAGCTCTGCATGGTCGCCGGCCTCGACCGCTACTACCAGATCGCGCGCTGCTTCCGCGACGAGGATCTGCGCGCCGACCGGCAGCCCGAGTTCACGCAGATCGACCTCGAGATGTCGTTCGTCGAAGAGCACGACGTGCTCGACATGGTCGAAGGCATGGTCGTGCAGTGCATGCGCGAGGGCTTCGACATCGAGCTGCCGCAGCCGTTCCCGCGCTTCGACTACTTCGAGGCGATGGAGAAGTACGGCTGCGACAAACCCGACCTGCGTTTTGGCATGACGCTGATCGACTGCTCCGAGCTCGCGCGGCGCAGCAGCTTCAAGGTCTTCCAGGGCGCCGTCGAGGTGGGCGGCATCGTGAAGGGACTCTGCGTCTCCGCTGCGGCCGAGAAGTTCTCGCGCAAGGGCATCGACGAGCTCACGGCGTTCGTGAACGGACTCGGCGCCAAGGGGCTGGCCTGGGCCAAGGTCACGGCGGCTGGCGTCGAGGGCTCGATCGCGAAGTTCTACGAAGGCGACAAGGGCAAGGAGCTCACAGCACACATGGGTGCCAAGCCCGGCGACCTGCTGCTGTTCGTGGCCGACCAGAAGAAGGTCGTGCACAAAGCACTCGGCGACCTGCGGCTCAAGCTCGGCACCACGCTGGGTCTGCGCGACCCGAAGGTGTTCCGCTGCTGCTGGGTGCTCAACTTCCCGATGTTCGAGTGGAACGACGAGAAGGGTCGCTGGCAGTTCGCGCACAATCCGTTCAGCGCGCCCGTGAACTGGGACATCCAGGACTTCTCGGTCGACACCGAGCAGATCCGCAGCCGCGCCTACGACTTCGTCATGAACGGCTGGGAGCTCGGCTCGGGCAGCATCCGCATCCACCGCCGCGAGCTGCAGGCCAAGGTGTTCGAGTTCCTCGGCATCAGCAAGGAACAGCAGCGCGCGAACTTCGGCTTCCTGCTCGATGCCTACAAGTATGGCGGTCCGCCGCACGGCGGCATCGCGCTCGGCGTCGACCGCATGGTCGCGCTCGCACTCGGTCGCGAGGGCATCCGCGACGTGATCGCGTTCCCGAAGACCTCGATGGCGTTCGATCTCATGGCCGAGGCGCCCGGCGGAGTGTCGCCCGAGCAGATGGCCGAGCTCCAGATCGCGAGCACCGCGAAGAAGCAGGGCTGAGCTTCACGCTCATCGCCGTTGAGCCGCGCTCGCGTTGCGCGAGCGTCGGCTCCAACGTGGCGGCCGGCAGGCGCCAGTTCGCCGGCGCTCAGAAGAACTTGGTGACCAGACCGTAGCTCGTGTTGCGGCTGCCCGTCGGCCCGAGGCCGCTCAGGAAGACGCGGCTGACCGGAATCGGCGCAGTGTACGGGGCGACGATGTGGTGCATCGCAGCGTTCGACATCGTGAGGCCGAAGGGATTCGCGCCCGGATCGAGCCCCCAGATCTGCGTGTAGAAGGTCAGGCCGTTGTAGGCCGGCTGCGGTACGAACTGGATCATGTTCGACCCGGCGCCGCTCGCGTCCGCGATGACGATCGCTGACACGATCACGTCGTTGTAGACCGTGCACGACGTCCCCGGCAGCGTGTACGGCAACGGGACGCCGAGATACGTCGTCTTGTCCGCACCCGTGGCGAACACCGTGATGCCGTTCGGCAGCAGGTCGGTGCCGCTCGTCGTCATCCTCCCCACCCCCTGGCTCCAGCTCATCGTCTGCGTGGCCGTGGCGGTCACCGGGCTCTGCGCGCCGCTCGACACGCAACCGACGCCAAAGGCACCGATCGCCATCGCCGGGTTGGCGCCCGACGTCAAACTCGAGGCCTGCACCGCGTCGTAGGCGATGCTGGTCGTGGCGGTGTTGGCCGTGATCTGCACTTCCCAGCACAGCGACGCAGGGCTGCCCTGAAAGGTGAAAGGCACGTCGAACGGATAGTCGAGCACGAACTGGCCCGGCAGGTTGCTCGGGTCGGACGGCGGCAGTGTGTAGGTGCGGTTCGTGACGACCTGGATCTTGTCGAGGCCGTGGTTGAGATCGAACGTCGTGTTGATCCCCGACGACCCCGTCACCGCGGTCGACATCCAGGCGTTCATCGTCAACGAGTAGCCGGGGTAGGTGAGCGTGGTGAACTGGTAGTAGTCGTGGCGGAACGACATTCCGGTGATCACCATGGCCGGCACGTCGTCGTGGATCTGGCTGTAGCGGAACGGGACCGACGAGCCGAACGGGGCGACGTTGTTGAGCGGGCCCTCGGCGTTGGCGAAGTGCGCGGGGCTGTAGCTCTGGGCGAGCAGGACGGTCGACGTCAACACGATGCAGGAGGAGCGGAGCATGGTGATCTCCGGGGCAAGGCCCGCGACTGCGGGCGGGAACGGGGACGTGGGGGAACGCCGCAGTCTAAACGGCATCGTACCCCAGGTACCATCGGGTAGATGCTGTAGTCGCCCAGTCCTGCGAGCGACGAGCGCGTCAGTGGTTCGAGCTGCGTTCTCGGATCACCGAGTCAAGGCCTCGACCTGATCAAGCGCCGAACTGCCGCAGATGGTGGTCGAGGTGCTTCCACTGCAGCGTGTCCCACTCGGTGGCCAGCAGCGGACCGAAGAACGGGTGTGGCTTCTGCGTGAGTCCGGCTGGTCCACCTTGGCCGAAGCGGCGCACGAGGTCTTGCAGCGCGGACTTCTCGGTGGCGATGTCGCGCGTCTTCTCGATCTTGAACTCGGGCGCGGTCGGCAGGTTCTTCTTCATGCGGCCCGGCGCCAGCATCTTCCACTTGGCGATGCGCCCGAACAGGATGCCGAACAGGCTGCGCTTCAGCTGCAGTTCACCCGCCGCGACGCGCAACGGCTGCTGGCAGTGCGCGAGCATCTGCGGCAGCGACATCTTGCCCCATTGGGGCTTCGCGTCATGGCGCAGGCGATCGATGCGGGCGAGCATGGCGGCCAGGCCTTCGCGCTGGAACAGCGAAGCTGGCGCATCTGACGTATCGAGCATGAAGTCAGTGTGGTGAGCTGCCTCTAGCGTTGCAAGCGCTTCGCCGTGCGGATCAGGGACAGAGGACGCCGCTACGGCAATTCCTGATTATCTTGCGACGCGACGTGTCGCTCGGGCATAGCAGAATGGTCATGTTCCGCCGCACCGACCGGTTGTTCCACCGCTACCAGGAGACGCGCGAACCGCGCCTGCTCGGTGCGGTGTTCGACCGCACCGCAGCCGAGCTGCTGCGCGTGGCGCTGCACCTCACGCGGAATCGGCACCGTGCCGAAGACGTGCTGCAGAGCACGTTCCTGACCGCGATCGAGAAGACGGCCCAGTACGACCCGTCGCGGCCGCTGTTGCCATGGCTGCTCGAGATCCTCGCGAATCACGCGCGCCAGGTGCACCGCCGCGAGCGGCGTGTGTTGCCGGCGCTTTCGCAGACGCACGAAGGTGGCGACGTCGGCGACACGGCGGCCGCGAACGAGCTCGCGGCGACCTGCGACCGCGCCATCGCCGCGCTGCCGGAGCCATATCGCCAGGTGTTGATCCTGCACCTTCGCCACGGGTTGTCGGGCCAGGAGATCGCTGCGGTGTTGACGCGGCCCGACAGCACGGTGCGCAACCAGATCGCGCGCGGTCTCGACCTGCTGCGGCGCAAGTTGCCGGCGAGTCTCACGGCTGCCGTCGCGATCGGCGCGGCCGGCGGCCGCGGGCTCGCGGCCGTGCGAACCGAGGTGTTGGCCAGGGTTCCTGCTCCGGCCGGTGGCGCCGCTGCGCTCGCGGCCGCCGCTTCCGCGTCGTTGTTCGGAGTGATGATCATGGGCAACAAGGTCGCCGTGTCGTTGGTCCTGCTCGCGCTCGTCGCTGCCGGCAGCTGGTACTCGCGTGGGTTCGCCGATCCGGCCGCGGCGCTGCCTCCCGGCAGGCAACCCGAGGTCGCATCGATGGCAACGCCCACCAAGGACCCTACTCTGCCGACTCCGCTGCCCGTGCAGCGCGAGGCGGCGACTCCGTCGACGAGCGAAGCTTCCACGGGGTCACTGCACGCCACGATCGTCGTCGAACGAGACGGCACACCGGTCGCGGACGCCGCGTGCTCGGTGTGGACGAGAACGCGACCGCAACGCATGGTGACGCAGGCGGTCACTCGAGCGGACGGCACCGTCGCGTTCACGCTCGCTCCGGGCGCGTTCCTGTTGGAGCTCGACGTCTGTGGCCAGCAGGAGGGCTTCACGATCGCGGCGGGGGTCGAAACGCGCCTGCGCTGCGAAGTCCGCTCCCACTGCCGCCTCGAAGGCACGGTCGTCGACCCCGACGGACGGCCCGTCGGCGGTGCCGAGGTCCGCAGGGAACGACAGTGGTCCTCGGTGTTGCTGGCGCGCACGGCCGCGGATGGCACGTTTGCAGCAGAGCACGTGGACTGCAGCGGGCTCGTCTGGGCCATCGGTGCTGGGCGACAGCCGAGCAAGCGACAATGCCTCTACCAGCGCGTCGACACGGCCCAGGTGCGGCTGGTGCTCGGAGGTGCGGGCACGCGGATGTCGGGCAGCGTCGTCGACGAACAGGGCGCGGTCGCGGCGGACGCGCGCGTCTTCATCGGCCTCGACACGAACATCGGTTCCCCGACGTTCGTGCAGTTCGCGTTGCACGACCTGCGTGCCGACGAGGCCGGCCGGTTCGCCGTGGACTGGCTGACACCGGGACGCGTTTGCGTGGCCGCGGTGCCGAGCGACCAGGACCTCGCCCGCGCGACGATGCGCGAAGTGGTCGTCGTAGAGGCCGTGCCGGTCCAGGTGCAGTTGCAACTCGGCGATGGCGCGAGGATCACCGGCATCGTGCGCGACGAGGACGGCCTCCCGGTCGCGGGCGCGAGCTGCGATGTGTGGTTCCGCCACCTCGGGCTCGACCCGTTGTCGCGACGGTCGGCGAAGACCGGGTCCGACGGCCGGTTCGACGTGCGAGGCCTGTTTCACGGCAGGCACTGGGTCCAGACGAGTCGCGGCGGCATGAAGATCGACACGAGCATCGACCTCGAACGCGGCCAGACGTTCGAGTGGAACCCTGTGCTCGGCGACGGAGCGCCGCTCGCGATCCGCGTGCTCGGACCCGACGACGAGCCGTTGCTACAGCGGCTCGTGACCGTCGAAGTGGGGGGCGAGACGAAGGAGAACGGTTGGACGGACGAGCAGGGAGGGTGGCGCTGCGAGCGCATGCCGGGCGTCGAGCACACGGTGAAGGTCTACGCTGCGGACTACGGCGTGGTCATGACGCAGCGCACGATCGTGCCGGGTCCCGAGGAAGTCGTGATCCGCATCGACGCAGCTCGAATGCCGAGTGCGCGCATCTCGGGCAGAGTCGTCGACGCCCGTGGC
>DASRJH010000007.1:0-26241 GCA_035649575.1 Planctomycetota bacterium | reverse complement strand
GGCGAACAGCAAGTAGGGCGGCCCCTTCTGCAGCAGCGCCAAACCACCGAGCAGGCCGGCAGCCACGAGCAGACCGCGTCGTTCCTTCGCCACTCCCGTCGCGAGGCAGAACAGCGACCCGGCCGTGAGGCTCGCGAACAGCGGATCGATCTCGGCCGACGGCCACTGCATCACGACCATCGGGGAGCACGCGATGCCAAGCGCCCCGACCCACCCCGCGCGCGCGCCGAAGGTGCGCCGCAGCAGTTCCCCGGCCAGCAGCGCCGCGCCGAATGCCGCGAGCACCGCGGGCAGCCGCAGCAGCACGAAGCTCTCGCCGAAGCAGCGCACGAGCCCACCGAGCAGCCAGTAGTGCAGGGGGGGCTTGGCCCAGGTCGGCTGGCCGCCCAGCGTAGGCACGAGCCAGTCGCCGCTGTTCGCCATCTCGATCGCGATCTGCGCACGGCGCCCCTCGGTCCCATCCCAGTCCGGAAGTCGCCAGGTCGGCCAGCAACCAACCAGAATCACGACCAGAAGGATCAACGCGCGAAGCAACACGAGCGAGAACCTAGCCAGCTGCGACTCCAGGGTCGCGCGGATCGCTGGAAAAGCGCTCGCGCACGGTCACGCCGCCGGCGGCTTCGGTGGTGCGGCAGGTGCTCGCCGGGCCTTGTGGATCAGGTAGAGGTTGCGCGCATAGATCGGCGGGCCCCCGATGTTCGCCATGATGAACGGTCCCTCCATGATGTAAACGGCGTAGGCGAGCGACATGAGGCCGCCGATCAAGCTGAGCCACCAGAAGACCACGGGCATCACGCTGCGCTTGTGTCTCTCGCTGGCGAGCCACTGCACGTAGAACCGGGAGCCGAAGACGATCTGTCCGCCGTAGCCGACCGCGTACCAGTACCAAGGCGTCCCCGGCACGATCCCCTCGATCACGTTCGCCAACATCAGAACTCCTCCTTCACACGGTGCCTCAGTACACGAGTGCGCATCCAGCGAATCGCCATGCAATCGCGCAGTCCCTTCCAGATGCGATTGCCGATGCCGTATTTCGCGGTGCCGGCGGCCCGGGGCCGGTGGTTCACGTCCATTTCGACGACCTTGCCGCCGAGGTAGCGCACGAGCGTCGCCATGAAGCGATGCATCCCGGCGAACTGCGGCGCGCGCATGAAGTACTCGCGCCGGATCACCTTGATGCCGCACGCTGCGTCGGTGACGCGGTCGCCCGTGAGCCAGTTGCGCACGCCGTTGCCGATCTTCGACGACACACGGCGTGTGAACGTGTCCTGGCGCTTGCGGCGCACGCCGACGACGGCATCGGCTTCGCGTGCTTCGACGCGCGCCAGCATTGCGGGAATGTCCCGCGGATCGTTCTGCATGTCGCCGTCGATCGTCGCGACGATCTCGGCGCGTGCCCGTTCGACGCCCGCCCTGACGGCCGCGCTCTGGCCGCTGTTGTGCACGAGCGTGACGATGCGCAGCCACGCTGCGCCGCGCTGCCGCTTCCATTCCTGCATGCGCGGCAGACTCCGGTCCACGCTGCCGTCGTCGACGACGACCGCTTCGAACGGCCCGTGCGGCCCGAGCACGTCTTCGACCTCGGCGAGCAGATTCTGCACGTTTTCCTCCTCGTTGTAGATCGGGACCACGAGCGAGAACCGCAGGCTGTCGATGGCCGTCATCGGGACTCCACGCGCAACCGCGCATCGACCGCCGCACTGTGGCCCGGTCGGCTCGCGAGAATGAACGGATTGACCTCGACCTCGAGGATCGAAGCGAAGTCGAGCACGAGCTGCTGCAGACGCAGCAGCGCATCGATCGCGGCAGGAACGTGCGCCGCCGGCGCGCCGCGGAATGGTCCGAGCAGGGCCTTGCCCTTGAGCCCCGCGAACATCTCGTCAGGATCGCGGCCGTCGAGTGGTCCCACGCGAATGGCGACGTCGCGCAGCACCTCGACCTGCACGCCGCCGAGTCCCGCCGCGTAGAGCGGGCCGTAGCGCGCGTCGCGCGTCATGCCGAGCAGCACCTCGCGGTGGCCGCGCGCATGCGCTTGCACGTGCAGCGTGACCTTGCGGAACACGGGCTGCAGTCGATCGACGAGGTCCTGCGCGGCTGCGAACACCTCGTCGCTCGAACGGAGTCCCGTCTGCACGGCCCGGTGCTCGCTCTTGTGCAGCAAGCCCTCGGCCTCTGCCTTCAGCGCGACGGGGAACCCAAGCTCGTTCGCAGCCGCAACCGCATCGCCAGGTGTGCGCACACGCCGGCCAGGGACGAACGGGATCCCGTATGCCTTCAGGATCGCCTCGGCCGCGGCCGAGGACAGCCACTCGGCGCCGCGCTGCGCGCGGAACACACGCGAAGCTTCGGCCTTGTTCACGCGCAGCTTCGGCAACTTGCTCGGGCGGCGTTCGAGCCATGTCTGGCGCCGGCACATGAGCCGCAACGTGGTCGCCGCATCCTCGGGGTAGCGGAACACCGGAATCCCCGCGTCCTGCAGGATCTGCTGCGCCTCGTCGCCGCGCTGGCGTCCCATCACGCAAGCGAGCACGGGCTTCTCGAGGCGCTTCGTCTCGTCGACGATCGCCTGAGAGACCGCGGCAGCGTCGATCATGATCGGCGACACGAACAGGACGACAAGGCCGTCGACCGCGCGGTCCCTCGTCACGATCCGCAATGCCGCGCGGTAGCGCGCTGCGTCGGCCGATGCGATCAGATCGATCGGGTTGTGCACGCTTGCCTCTTCCGGCAACACCCTGCGCAGCGCCGTGTGGCTCGCCGCGGACAACTCGGCCATCGCCATGCCGAGCCCCACGATCGCATCCGTGGCCAGGATGCCCGGCCCACCCGCGTTCGTCACGACGGCCATGCGCCGGCCGCGTGGCGGCGGCTGATGCAGCAGCGCCTTCGCGAGCGCGAACATGTCGCGGAAGTTGTCGACGCGCAGCACTCCGCACTGCTGCAGCAGCGTGTCCGCGGCGATGTCGGCGCCCGCGATGGAACCCGTGTGCGAGCTCGCGGCCTGGGCCCCGGCGTCGCTGCGCCCCGACTTCACCGCGATGATCGGCTTCTTGCGCGCAACGGCGCGCGCGACCTGCAGGAACTCCTGCGGCTCACCGACCGTCTCGAGGTAGAGCAGGATGATCTTCACCGCGTCGTCGTCACCCCAGTAGGCAACCAAGTCGGTGGCCGTGACGTCGACGCGGTTGCCGACCGACGCGAACATCGAGACACCGAGCCCTGCTCGAGCGGCATCGGCGAGGATCGCCTCCCCGAGCGCGCCCGACTGCGACACCATCGCCACGCTGCCGGGCGCGGGCAGCGTCGCCGAGAAGCTCGCGTTGCACGCGAACTCCGGCTCCGTGTTGATGATGCCCATGCAGTTCGGCCCGACGACCCTCATGCCGAAGCGGTCCGCGATCGCGCGCAGTCTGCGCTCGCGCTCGATGCCGACGCCGCCGATCTCTCGGAATCCAGCCGTGATCACGACGAGCCCTTTCACGCCCTTGCTGCCGCACTGTTCGGCCGTGCTCAGCACTGCATCGGGCGGAACCACCAGCACCGCGAGGTCGACGGGCCCCGGAATCGCGCGAACGGAACGGAACGCCGGCACCGACAAGACGACCTCGGCACGCAGGTTGACCGGGTAGACCGGGCCCTGGAAGCCTCCTGCGATCAGGTTGGCCACGACCTGCCTGCCGATCGAACCCTCGCGCCGGCTGGCACCGACGACCGCCACCGAGCGCGGGCGGAAGATGCCATCGAGACCTTGCGTGCGTACCTTCGTCATGAATCGTTGGCGCCGGAGAGTAGCGTTCGGGACCGGCGGGCGGAAACGTCGGCGGCACGCTTGCCTTGTCGATGTTCCAACCAATGATGCGCGGATGATGCCCCCGTTCGTCGAAGCCATGCGCCCGCAGCAGTGGGGGAAGAACCTGCTCGTGCTGGCGCCGCTCCTGTTCACGAAGCTCGTCGTCGACGGGGCGGCATGGCTGGCCGCGACCACGGCGTTCGCCTCGTTCTGCCTCACTGCGAGCTCGATCTACGTGCTCAACGACCTGCGCGACCGCGAGGAGGATGCGCACCATCCGAAGAAGCGGCTGCGCCCGATCGCTTCGGGCCGCCTGCCGGCCGGCGCGGCGAAGGTGCAGTTCCTCGCAACCGTGCTCGCTGCTGCGGGACTGGCCGTTCTGGTCCCGTCGCACAACGGTCTCTGGTTCGGGATCTGGCCCGCGTGCTACCTGGGGCTCAACATCGCCTACTCGTTCTACCTGAAGCGGCTCGTCATCGTGGACTGCATGTGCATCGCGCTGGGCTTCCAGATGCGCGTGCTGGCGGGAGCCGCCGCGATCGGCGTCGACGCTTCGCATTGGCTGCAGCTGTGTACGTTTTTCTTCGCGTTGTTCCTCGCGTTCTGCAAACGCTACGAGGAGTTGGGCCGGCAGACCGAGGCGACGGGACAGACGCGCGTGACGATGGGCGAGTACACGGCCCCGTTCCTCAGCATGATGATCGGCCCGCTCGCCGCACTGAGCATCCTCTCCTACGGGCTCTACACCGTGAGCCAGGAGACGTTTGAACGGCACGGCACATACAGCCTCATGTACACGGTGCCGATCGTCACGTATGGCGTGTTCCGGTATCTCTTCCTCGTCTATCGCAAGAGCGACGGCGGCGATCCGGCCACGCTGCTGTTCCGCGACGTTCCCCTCGTGATCTCGGGCGTCGCCTACGCGGCACTCGTCATGCTGTTGCTGCGCGGGTTGCCGCACCTCGGGTGACGCGAAGCAATCGAAAGCTCTTGTCCGGTGGCGGCTTCGAGCAGGAGCGTGAGCCGACGGCAAGGACGATCGCCAAGCGTCCTCATTTCGGCGCCTTCACCGCGGTCTGGCGCAGGCAACGCACCGTCGCCCAGAGCAGCAGCAGCGTGCACCACGTCACGTTGCCGTAGCCGAGCACCCAGTTGCCGAGACCCGTCCCGAGCAGTTCCTTCGAGCAGAGACCCATGATTGCCGCGGACACGAGCAGCACGATGGCCCATGCATCGCGCCTGTACCGCAACAGCCGATCGACGACATACGCGGCGGGGAACAGCCAGATGCAGAAGTGCGATTTGCTGCTCTGCGGCGACAGCAGGACCATGCCGCACGCGATGGCGGCCACTTCGCCGAGGCCGACCACTCGCTGGGCAGCGGCAGCATCCGCGGCGCCGCGCACGACGCGCGCCGCAGCGAGCACGCCGAACGTGATCAGGGCCAGCACACCGAGCTGTGCGAGCAAGGAGACGACGCGGAACATGCCCGTCGGGAGTTCCAGGAGCAGCACGGCGCCCTTGTCGCCGATCGCGAACTCACTCGGCGTCTCGACGGGCCGGAACAGGCGCGTCAGCGTTCCGGTCAGACTCTGGTTGAGCACGCTGTGCGAGTTCCACGCGCCCTCAGCACTCGCGGTTCCGCCCACGTCGAGAACCGCGAGGTTGACGTTGTACCACGCTTTCAACCAGGAGCCGCCATCGACGCGCGGGAACCAGAAATCGGGCAGCAGCGACAGGCAAAGGAACGTGAACAGCACGAGCACGGCGGCGAGTGTGTTCTTGCGCAGAGCGAACAGCCCCACGAACAACAACGGCGTCGCCTTGACCGCGCCGCCGATGCCAGCCGAGACACCCGCCCAGATGCTCGCGCTCTCGCCGCGCTTGCACCACGCCCACGCGGTCAGCCCGACGAGTCCGGCGATCAGCAGGTCGTGGCTCTGGTTGGCCAGCACCGACAACACGTGCCGGCCGCCGATGAGCACGGTCAGGATCCAGAACCAGACGATGCGCGGCGGACCAGCGCCAGGCACGGCGCCGCGTGCGAACTGGTGCAACCAGCGCACGAGCAGCAGGAGGATGACGAAGTTGACGACGAACCAGGCGGCCGGCTGCCACGTCGTGCTGAACCAGGACAGCGGCCAGAACGGCACCGCTGCAAAGGGCGGATACGTGAAGGGCTTTGCATCCGTGCCGCGACGGTAGATCTCCTCGCCGGCGGCCATGCGCTCGGCACCCGCGATGTAGACCGGCAGCTCGCGGTCCTGCGACTTCGCCCGGAAGGTGAAGTAGTAGCCACCGCCGACCAGGATGATCAACAGCACCGGCAGGAGCCAGAGGTGCGCGCGCTTCACTCCGAGGTTATCGCGCGCGGCACGTGCCCTGTCCACGTCAGCAGGTGCACTGACCACGCGGCCGTCGAAGCGATTCTGGGCGTGACCGAACTGCGAACCATCGTCGAGACGCGCCCGTTTGGGTATCCTCCCGCCCCCTCCATTGGTCAAGACGACGACGAAACCACCCGCCACGCGCCTCGGAGTGTGGATCTTCGGTGCCTACGGAGGCCTCGCCACGACGCTCGTGGTCGGCACGCGCGCGATCGCGCGTGGTCTCGCGCAGCCGCTCGGACTGCTGACCGAGACGCCAGTCGGCGCCGGGATCGGCTGGCAACCGCTGCGCGGGATCGTGTTCGGCGGACACGAGATCCGCCGCGGTGACTATTTCAGCTCGGCGACCGAGATCCACGGCAACACCGGCACGCTGCCGCATTCGCTCGTGCAACCGCTGCGCAAGGAACTGCTCGCGACGAGCAAGAACGTCGTCAGTGGAGTCATGCCGAACGCGGGGCCCGCGATCACGAGCCTCGCGGAGCCGGGCCGACACAAGCAGCAGCGCCTGCGCGCGCAGGTCGAACAGGTGCAGCGCGACATCGAACGATTCAGGCACCGTCACCGCCTGGACCGCGTCGTGTGCGTCAATCTGACCTCGACCGAACCGCCGCTGGCACTCGGTGCAGCCCATCGCACGCTCGCGGCGTTCGACCGCGCGATCGACCGCAACGACGTCAAGGCAGTGCGGCCGTCGGCGATCTACGCGTATGCCGCGGCGAGCCTGGGCCTGCCGCTGATCCACTTCACGCCGAGCAACTCCGCGTTCCTGCCCGCGATCCGCGAGCTGTTCGCGCGCGGCGACGCGCCCTACATGGGCTGCGACGGCAAGACGGGCGAAACGCTCGTGAAATCGGCGCTGGCGCCGATGTTCAAGTATCGCAACTTGCGCGTGCTGACGTGGCAGGGCTACAACATCCTCGGCGATCGCGACGGGCGAGTGCTCGCCGACGAGCGCAACAAGAGCTCGAAGATTGCGACGAAGGATGGTCTCCTGTCGTCGATCCTCGGCTATCCGCTGCACACGCACGTCGGCATCGACTACGTGCCGTCGCTGCACGACCTGAAGACGGCGTGGGACTTCGTGCACTTCGAGGGCTTCCTCGGCTTCAAGATGGCGCTGCAGCTGATCTGGCAGGGCTGTGATGCGATCCTCGCCGCCCCGCTCGTGCTCGACCTCGTGCGCCTGGCCGACCTCGCCGCCCGCCGCGGCGAAAAGGGGCCGATGCCGCACCTCGCGTGCTTCTTCAAACAGCCGCTCGACGCCGACGAGCACGACCTGCACAAGCAGTGGCATCTGCTCGCCGACTACCTGGACCGCGTGCGCCGCGACGGCACGCGCTGAACCCACAGCGCTTCCCATGTGCGGCATCGTCGGCGCCCGACACGATTGGCTCCTGCGGCGCGGGATCGAGCCGCGCGCAGCCCTGCAGCGCGCCGTCGACGAGCTCGCGTGGCGCGGCCCGGACGGCGCTGCCGTCGTGCACGCCGGCGACTGGTGGTTCGGCTGTGCGAGGCTCGCGATCACGCAAAAGCACAGCACGCAGCCCGTGCAGCGACGCGGTCGCCGCCACATCGGCGTGTTGAACGGCGCGATCACGAATGCGCGCGAGCTGTGGGCTCGTCTGCTGCCACGCGCCGAATGGCGAACACCTCCGAACGACGCGTGGTTGCCGCTGCTCGCCGTCGAGCAGCAGGACGCCGAAGCGCTCGCGCACCTGCGCGGTCATCACGCCTACGCCGTGATCGACACCAACACGGGTAAGCTCGTGCTCGGTCAGGATCGCTACGGCGAGAAGCCGTTCTTCTGTCTCGTCGAACGACACGGCAGCCAGCCGGAGCTGGTCGCGTTCGCTTCGACGCCGGCTGCGTTGCGCTGCCTCGGCATGCCGGCCTGCAACCCGACGCGCCGCCTGGCCGAGTGGTTCCGCCGCGGGTTCGCCGAGTCGAAGCCGCACCGCTTCAGCGCGCGCTGCTGGTTGGAGCAGTTGCCGCAACGTGGTTTGCCGATCATCGCGAGCCCGAACGCGAGCCGGTGGTGGCGTCGCTACGAACCGTCGCTGCCGCAACCGCGGACCTGGTGGCCCGCGCCTGTGTCCTCGACGCTGCGCGGCCGACTCGTCGCGAGCGTCGCGAGATGCGTCGATACCGAATTGCGGACGGGTCTCCTGCTCTCGGGTGGCATCGACAGCAGCTGTCTCGCGGTCGCACTGCGCGAGCTCGGCCGGCACCTGCCCGCCTACCAGTTCCGGGCCGAAGGCGCCAACACGAGCGAGCGCGAGGCGGCCCGCGTGGTCGCGGCCAGCTGCGGATTGCGTTTCCGACCCGTCGACGCGGGCCCCGAGGTGCTGCAGGCACTGCCGCGATTGACGCAGCTCGCGGGACAGCCTCTCGGCGACCCGTCGATCCTCGCCGTGCACGCGGTCGCGCGCGCCGCGGCCGCGGACGACATTCGCATCGTGCTCGGAGGCGAAGGGGCGGACGAGTTGTTCCTCGGCTATCGCCGCTACCGCGCGCTGGCCTCCTTGCCGCGACTGCCGTGGTTGCAGCCGTTCGCACCGCGCTGGTCGATGAGCTACACGTCGCGATGGCTGCGCGCGACGGTCGCCGTGGATCCGGCGGCGGCGCTGCTCGCGGTGACGCCACCGGCGTTCGGCCAGACGGTGCTGGTGCCCAACTTCGCGAACCGCCGCGTGTGGCGGGACCTCGGGTCTTTGTCCCGGTCCGGACCCGAAGGCCACCGCGATCCCGTGGAACGGGCGCGCCAAGCCGACCTCGATGGCTACCTGCGTAACGATCTGCTGCCCAAGGTCGACATCGCGACCATGGCCGCCGGCCTCGAAGCGCGATGCCCCTGGCTCGAGGGCGACCTCGCCGAGCTCGGCGCCGATCGTCGGGCGCTGGGCAAAGCGCCGGTGCGGGCTGCATTCGCCAACGACTTGCCATCCGAGGTCTTGCGCCTGCCCAAGCACGGCTTCGCGCTGCCGCTCGATCGCTGGTTCCGCGGCAATCTGCCGTGGCTCGACCTGCTGGCCGAAGCCCGCACGCAACAGCGCCCGCATCTGCGACCCGGCGGGATCGCGGCCGTGGTCGACCGACACCGCAGCGGGCGCAGCAACCTCGGCCACGGCCTCTACCTTCTCGTCGCGTGCGAGCTGTTCCTGCGCACCCTCGAGGGGGAAAACCCCAACTCGGTACGGACGGGCAACGCAAGTGGTGCGTAGACTCTCCGCCCCTCGGAAGACCATCGAAGTCGCCGAGAAAGCAAATACCCATGAAGAACCTCTTTTCGATCGTCCTCGTCACGGCGCTCTGCGCCCCCGCCTTCGCCCAGAAGGAGGGCATGTCGAACCGCAACGCCCCCGAGATCAAGCAGACGATCACGGCGGGCAACAACAAGATCTCGCTCGACTACATCTCGATCACCTGGGCCAGAGGCGAGAAGATGGCCGCTCTCCAGGACAAGGCCAATGGTGCCGGAGCTCGCAAGGAATTGAACACGAGTGCGCCGCAGAAGCCGCTCGGCTCGTTCAGCACCTCGACCGACGTCACGTGCGGCGACCTGCAGATCCCGGCTGGTGACTACAAGGTGTTCTTCACGATCACCGAGGAACTGGCCTGGCAGATCAATTTCCAGGGCAAGGACAAGACGCTGACCACGAACATGACCCTCTCGAACGCAGGCGAACACGAGAGCAAGCGTCTGCTGCTGTGCCTGCACGCCGTTGACGACCACGCCGGCGTCTACGTCGCGTTCGGCAAGCAGTCGGGCATGCTGGCTTTCAAGCCGGGTGCCGGCAAGGCCGCGGACGCGAAGTCCGGCAAGTAAGCCAGTGAACGGGGCGCTGCCCGCATGCCGGCGTCACCGCGCGGGCAGCATGCGCTGCAGCACTTCGGGCTGCAGGCGCGGTTCCTCTTCGGGGGGGGTGTTCGTCATGCGCTCGGCCGCCGTCGCGTCGCACCACCGCTGCAACAGCGCTTCGGCGCTGTTGCGCCGCGACAGGTGGCACGCCAGCGCGAACGCATCGAGCAGCCAGACTTCGTCTTCGGGCCGTTCTGCGAGCATCCGCTCGTGCGCCTCGAGCGCCCCGGCGGCATCCTCGCGCGGCGCCGGCACCCCGACCAGCACCGGGACGACGGGGCGCTCAGCGAGGCCCGGCAACCCGAAGGTCTCGCCCGGCGGCAGGTGTGCCGCAACGAGCGCCATGAGCTCCGCCATCGGGCCATGCAACCGGCCTCGGGCCGTCACGACGTGGCGTCGCCCGAACGCCTGCCAGGTCATCGCGAGGCCGGGCCCCTCTTCCACGCCGCGTTCCCCCTGGATGCGTTCCAACTCCGCGATCCTCGCGCGATCGAGCCGGCGGGCCAGCGCCCGGATGCTCTCTTTCACGAGCCGATAGACGCACAGGCGATCGAAGACCGGCAACAGCGTGTGCGTTTCCGGGTCCACGACCGACTTCTTCGAGGTGCCGTAGGTGACCAGGCCATCAGGACCGGCGCGGAAGCGGCGCATCACGCGCGCCTCGGTGCCGTTCAGCTCGAGCTCCTCGACGAGGATCTCGAAGTCACTCGGCGGCCAGATCGATTCGGCGAGCGCGCCCGACTTGCATGCCGATCCGACCAGCACCGCGAGCCAGACGACGCACCTGACCGTCCTTGACACTTCGCTCTGGTTCGTGCTCGCGTTCGCGCCGCGTGCGAAAACCCGCCGCTTCGTCTCCGGATTCTCAGCCGAGCTTTGCCCGGAACGTTGATGAGCAGGTCGCACGCGTTCGCTATCCTATGCTTCTCATGGTCCTCATCCACGAGAAGATCTCTGCTCTGCTCGAGCAGCGTCGCCTCAAGAAGAGAGATCTCGCCCGGGCTTTGGGGGTGTCACCGCAAACCGCGACGGACATCTGCAAGGGGCGATCGGCGATCACGCTGCCTCACCTTCGCAACCTGGTGGCCTTTTTCGAGCTGCGCGCGGACTTCTGGCTCGACGAGTATCGCCTCGTGCCAGCAGACCTGGACCGCGCCGCCAACCGTGTTGCCGCCGACGCACTGGGACGCTCGGGCCTGCTGCAAGTCAGCGACCCCGAGCGTTTCCTGCAGCGAATCCGCGTCCTCGTCCAGAAGCACCGCGGGGAGTTCCTTTCTGCTCATCCCGATCTGGCCATGGACGAACGCGTCGTGCTCGGGCTCGTCGGCAGCGAGAAGGGCACCATGGGTCAGATCGCCGAGATCGCGGACAGTTAGCTTGGCATCGCCGCAACGCGGCGCTCACGAACAGGGCGAAACAGCCACCAGCCGCCGCTGCGGCATGAGTCCGAGTAGCTTGGCATCGCCGCAACGCACGCACGAACAGGGCGAAACAGCCACCAGGCGCCGCTGCGGCATGAGTCCGATCGACGTCGTTTGGCGCGTTCGCTGGGCGTGACGTTCGCATGACGGGGCCGGGAGTTCGACCGTTGCAGTCGGCCACCAGCGGCGACAGCATGCGGCGATGACCCCTCGCAACCGCGTGTTCCTCGTCGCCCTCGTCGCCACCTGTGCCGCCAGGTCACAGACCCCGGCCCCCCTCGTCGAGCCGAAGCCGCTCGAGATCCGCGCAGGCACGCCGGTCGATGCTTTGCCGCAGGAGAAGCATCTGCGCAACCTGCGGCAGCTCACGTCCGAAGGCCAGAACGCCGAAGCCTACTGGTCGCACGACGGCAGGAAGCTCATCCTGCAGCGCCGCACGGATGCGATGCCCGCGGATCAGATCTACGTGCTCGATCTGGCCTCCGGTGATCTGAAGCAGGTCAGCACGGGCACCGGCCGGACGACGTGCTCCTACTTCCTGCAGGGTGACAAGCGCATCATCTTCGCGTCGACGCACCACCAGGGCGCGGAACCGCCACCGGTCGTGAAGCGCGAGCGCGGCGTCTACGTCTGGGACGTCCATCGCGAGTACGACATCTTCGTCGCCGACGCGGATGGCAAGAACCTTGCCCAGTTGACGAAGGAACCCGGCTACGACGCCGAGGCCACCGTTTGCCCGGTGACGGGCGCGATCGTGTTCACCTCCGTCAGGGACGGGGACCTCGAGCTCTACACGATGGAAGCCGACGGTTCGCACGTGAAACGAGTAACCAACCGCCCCGGCTACGACGGCGGCGCGTTCTTCTCGCACGACGGCAGCAAGCTCGTGTTCCGCTCGGCCTTCCCGAAGGACGAGGCCGAAGCGAAGGAAGACGCGAAGCTGCTCGGCCAGGCTCTGGTCCGCCCCTCGCACATGGAGATCACGACGTGCAAGCGCGACGGCTCCGACTTCCGCCAACTGACCGACAACGGCCAGGCCAACTTCGCGCCGTACTGGATGCCGGACGACAAGCGCATCCTCTTCGCCAGCAACGTGCGCGGCATGGAGGAGATGGCCAAGACCGGGAACCACAAAGCGGCCCGTAACTTCGACCTCTTCCTGATCGGCGAAGACGGCACGGGTCTCGAGCAGGTCACCTTCAGCCCGGAGTTCGATTCCTTCCCGATGTTCTCGCCCGATGGGCGCTACCTCGTGTTCGCGAGCAACCGCCTCGGCAAGAAGGAAGGCGAGACGAATCTCTTCCTCGCGGAGTGGGTCGACTAGGAACGTCGCAGTGCGCGAGCTGCCAGTGGCAGCGGCACTTTCGCGCCACGACGCCGTGACTGGGAGGGCAGGGAACACGCGAGCTCAGCGCGTTCGCGAGATTGTCCCGGGCTTTGCAACGCGTTCACGGGCCGGACCGATCATTCCGGCATGGAACTGCAACCCTTCGATGGAGCTGCTTGTGCGGCTGCGGATCTCACCGCCCGGCTGCTGGCCGAACTCACGGAAGCCAGTGCCCAGTTCGCAGCTGCACAGCAGGAGTTCAACCTCGCCGCAGCCAGTGCTCGCGCCGACGGAACGGTGATTCCCTTCAGCATCCGTGCGCGACGAACCGCATGCCGCGACCAGGTCAGCCTGCTGCGGCGCGTCCTCGCGGGCATCTACAGCACCGGAGAGGCCCATGTGGAGAGCGCTTGAGCCAACGGAGCGCTCGCTGGACCTGCGCCGGCTGCTGGCGAGGTTCCGCGCTCAGGAACTGTAGCTGATCGCGGCGCTCGACTCGCTCCAGGCCGAGTTCGAGAGCTGGCACCGCGAATCGTCCGTGCTGCAACGTCGCGGCGATGGCGTGGTGTTCATGGTGCTGCGATGCACGGACCTGCAGGCCGAATGCGACCAGATCGCGGTCGAGCTCACGCATGTGCGCATGGCGATCGCAGGGGTCAGCGAGGCACTCGCCGAGCACGAGGCGATGTTCACTGCTTCCCGGCGGAGCAGGCGGCACGCGACGCCCGCCTGATGATCACTTCCCGCCGGCGGCCGGCAGCTGCTGCAGCTCGATCTTCCTGAACTCGCAGACGGTGCCTTCGGCCTGCAGGGCAATCTGACCGCGGTCGGCCGTGCAGTTCGTGCCGTGGTTGACCATCTCGCCATTGACCCAGACCTGGATCTCGCGTCCACGGCATTCGATCACCATCTCGTTCCACTCGCCCTCGGGCTTCTCGCTCACGTCCGTCAGGTTCTTGATGCGGCGCGCGCGGTCGCCATCGACGCCCCATCGCTCCTTCGGCCCGCGTCGCGCCTCCATGTCGGGCACCGCGATGTCCTCGCCGATGCACCAGAAGTCGCCGGCATTGCCCGTGTGCAGCTGGCACTCGATCGACTGCGGGAACATCCCGAAGAGCCGTCGCGGCGTCGAAGTGTGCACGAGCACGCCGCAGTTGCCGGCCAGCGCGGGCCAGCGCCACTGCACCGTGAGGCGGTAGTCGCCGAACGACGCGTCGGAGATCAGGTGACCCTCGGGCTTGCCCTGACTCACGAGCAGTCCGTCGCGCACGATGAACGACGGCGCAAGCGACGGGTTGTTGTCGGCTTCTGGCACGTCGGCGTGCCAGCCCGTGAGGTCGCGCCCGTTGAAGAGCGCCTGCGCGCCGCCGGTCGCGGGAGGGCTGGCGCAGGCGGAAAGCAGACAGAACAACGAGATCGAGGTGCACTTCATCGGCGAAACGCTACGCAATGCGCTTCTCGCGCGAAAGGAATGTCAGGGCGCGAGGCGTTCGAGGCTCCAACCGTCCCCGGCCCTCTTGTAGCGGAAGCGGTCGTGCAGCCGCGCGTCGCGCCCCTGCCAGAACTCGATCGCGTGCGGCAGCAGCACGTAGCCACCCCAATGCGCCGGACGCGGCACCGGGCCAGCGCCCACCTGCTGCGACAAGGCCTCGACGAGCTGCTCGAGCTCGGCGCGACTCGAGACGCGGCGGCTCTGCGGCGACGCGGCGCTGCACAGCTGGGCCCGTCGCGGCCGCGCCGCGAAATACCGATCCGAGACCGCCTCGGAGCTGTGATCGATCGACCCCGCGATCCGGACCTGCCGGTTGCGCGGCAGATGCCACCAGAACGTCGCTGCAGCGCGCGGATTGGCCAGCAGCTGTTCCCCCTTCTCGCTCTGCTTGTTGGTGAAGAACGTGAAGCCGCGCTCGTCGAGCAGCTTGAGCAGCACGATGCGACAGTGTGGCTGGCCGTCGGCGCCACACGTTGCGAGCGCCATGGCGTTCGGCTCGTTCACCTTCGCGGCTTCGGCGGCAGCGAGCCAGGCAGAGAACAGCGCGATCGGGTCGTCCGGCATGCCAGCGCGCGCCAGCGGCTCGTCGCCGTACTCGACCCGCATCGCGGGGAACTGCTCGTTGCCCATCGCGGCATTATGCCGGCGCCGCCCGCGAATCAGAGCGCGGCCATGGCCATTGCGCTGCAGTCCCTGCTCACGAAGATGACTGGCGCACCCTCACCATGCGAACGCGCCGCACCGACACCTCGGCCGCTTCGAGCGTCGTTCCGTTCCCCGCCGCGAAGGTCGCGCCCTTGTCCGGCAGACTGCCGCCGGCCAGTTGGACCACGAGCCCACCCATGCTGCGCGCCTCGTCGGGCTCGTCGAGGTCGATCCCCGAGATGCGCGTGAACGCGCGCACGTCGAGATTGCCTTGCACGAGCCAGGCGCCATCGTCTTCCTTCTTCGCCGCGTCGAAGGTCTCGACGTCGCGTTCGTTGTAGATCTCGCCCACGAGCTCCTCGAGCAGGTCCTCGAGCGTCACGATGCCCTGCACGCTGCCGTGCTCGTCGACCACGACAGCGAGATGCAGCCGCCGCGCCTGCAGCTCGCGCAGAGCGCGATCCGCCGGCATCGACTCGGGCACGAAGTAGGCGGGCCGCAGCATTGCCGGCAAGTCGATCGGTCTCCCGTCCCAGATCACGGCCAGCACGTCGTCGCGCAGCAGATAGCCCGCGATGCCATCGATCGAACCTTCGTAGATCGGCACGCGGCGATGTCCGGCGGCGACCATCGCCTTCTTCAGCGCCGAGACGCTCGCATCCTTCGGCAAGGCCACGACCCACCGGCGTGGCACCATGACGTCGCCGACCTTCAACGTCGAGAACTCGAGCGCGTGCTCGAACACCTGCCGCGTCGTCGGCGACAGTCCGCTCTGCGTCGTGGCCTCGCTGACCATGGCCGCGAGGTCCTCCCTGGCCAGCTTCGTTTCGACGAACGTCGTCGAGTCGTGGAACGCCCTCAGCACGAGGTTGCTGCTCCGCATGAGCAGCCACACCATCGGCCTGGCCACGACCTCGAGGACCTGCACGGGCCGCGCCAACACGGTCGCGATCGGCTCCGCGTATCGCAGCGCGAGCGACTTCGGGATCAACTCACCGACGACGACCGAGAGGTAGGTGATCAGGCCGACGACCAGGACTTTCGAGACCTCGTGAGCCACCGTCGCGAATGCCGGCACTTTCTCGACTACGGGCGTGAGCACCGCGGCCAGCGAGGAGCCGCCATACACGCCCACAATCGCGCCGACCAACGTGAGGAAGATCTGCACCGTCGCGAGAAAACGCTCCGGGTCGTTGCGCAGGCGCAGCGCCGCCCGGGCCCGCCGGCTGCCTCGATCCGCTGCGGCCTGCAGCTTGGCGTGCCGCGAGGCCACCACGGCCATCTCCGCTCCCGACAGCAGCGCGTTCAACAGGATCAACGCGAAGATTGTGAGCAGTTCGACCACTGCAGCTCATGCAAGCACATGATCGACCGCGGCGCTACTTCTCGTCGGACCGCTCGCCATCGCGCGTGAATCGCGTCTCGTCGACGCGGCGGAGTCCCATCGCCATGGCACACCATTCGACCTGCGCGCGGTACTGCCCGCGACAGAACTCGACCTCGTCGCCGATCCCGCGGCCAGGCACTCCAGGGCCATCAGGGCCAGCCACTCTTCGCCGATCAGCGCCGGCGCGAAGCACGCTTCGCTGCAGGCCCTGGTCGAGCGGCGTTCTCCACGATGCGATACCTGACGATGTCGCGAACGAGCTTGGCAGGCAGGGGCTTCTCGGTATCGAACCGGATCGTGCCCTTGCTCGTACTGTATCCCTCGAGGGCGGCGCTGTGAGCCTCCACCGCCGTTCCGCTGCCCGGGAAGAAGGAGCAGTGCTTCGCCATCGCGGCGTAGAGCACCAGCACCTTCCCATCGAGACGGAAAGCGGGCATTCGATAGCTGATGCACTCTTCGGCCTTCGGAGCTGCAGCCCGGATGTTCCTTCGCAGCTTCTCGAGTGCAGCTCGCTGGCCGGCAGGCAGCCCTGCCAGGTAGTCGTCGTGGGTTGCTCCCTTGGGCTTGCTCATCATGTGCTGTTCTCCATCAGCAACCCCGTCCTTCCGCATCGGTGCTGCCGATCAGACTACCGAAGACCAGGTGACCTGCCTCGAGCATGGGTGTGGCTTGGAAGGAGAGGGCGGCGGTGAGAACGTACGCGAGATCATCCGCTGCGGGAACAGGCGGCCGGCACAATGGTCACCACGCGACTCTTGCATAACCACCAGCGCGCGTTGGTTGCCAGATGCCGCTGTCCTTGCTGCTGACGTCGAAGAAGCCGACGCGGTGCTTCTGCGCGAGCTCGAGCATCGTCGCGCGGGCCGAGCTGGCTTCCGACCACGCGAACGCCGCGTAGATCGCATTCGAACCGACGCTGTAGTCAGTGACCTTGGGATCGTCGAAGTCTTCGGTCGCGTGCGGTCCATTCATCGGAGGGAAGAGCGTGATCATGTCCAGGAACCATGCGCGCAGCCGATCCGAGCAGACCGAGGGATCGTCGTAGGCATGGCCCTCGCCCCAATCCGTTTGCTTCTCGTACCACTTCTTGAACGCAGATCGATCCTGCGGCGCCGCTGCGGGATCGAACACCATCAGGTCGTAGCTCATGACACCTCCGTGTGGCGTGAACCACTCATCGACGGGTGCGTGCCTCGCACTCGAGAGCCGACCGTGTCGCATCGCCCGAGCGGTCGAGCAGGTCGCCGTCGACGACGTTCAGCTTCATCGAGCCACGAGTGCGGCCTGGATCGAATCAGTCGTACCACAGGCCCACGGCACGCATGCCCTCGGGCACGGAGCACTTCTCCATCGGTCGATCTTTGGGGAAGCCGTCGACCAGTTCATCGGGCAGAAGCCGCTCTGGCACCCACTTCTTGATGTCGGCATCGGAAGCGGAGGTGACGACCCAGACCGTATCCGAGAACGGCCACATCTGCGGGTCATCGTGCATGGTCACCTGAACCAGGACGTCCGCGACGCCGGGACGCGATCGGATCGCCTTGAAGAGCGCGTAGAACACGGACGGTTGCACGGGATCCGGAAGGTTGCAGCCGATCGAACCTGGATCATCGTTTCCCTCGAAGAACTCCTCGAGCGTGACGAGGGGCACCGGGGTCTTCGGGTCGCCGATCGTGCCGAGACGGTTGATGCGTTGGACCAGTCGTGACTTTCGATCCATGGTGAACTCGATCTTCCCGCTCCTTCGCGATCGGCGCGATCAGTTTCCCGGAGGCGCAACGCGTCAGTCGACACGGGAGCCCTCGAGCATGGCCGCTTCCGATCACGTCCACACGAGCCAGACCCGGAAGCGCTACGAGCGGATCGGTGTCCTGGTCGAGCCGGCGGCGCTCGCCGCTGCAAGAGCCAGCATGGAGAGTGAAGTCAGCCAGTGACGGCAGGCGGTGGCTCTGCCGTGACGCCGGCCGCTACTCGCGCCAGCGCGCCACGGCCCGCCGGCGATCGTCGGGACCGGCCACCGGGTCGTAGCCGCGCGCATCGCCATACTTCTCCTGCAGCGCAGCGATCGCGGCCGTGCGCGTGGGCGCATCGTCGCTGAGCAGCAGGCCGACGAGCTCGGCTCGCGCGCTCTCGTCGCCGAGCACCAGCCGGCTGCGCGCGGCGATCACGAGCACGGTGTCGGCGTCGCGGATGCTGGCAGGCAGGTGCCCCGCCGCTGCCAATGAACGGACCCGCTCGCGGAAGCGGACCAGGGCCGGCAGGCAGTCTTCGTCGCCACACGTCTCGAGCGCCAACGCCGCATAGGCGGCGACGCTGACGACTGGATCGCGCAGCGTCTGCGCCACGAACGGCGCCATGCGCTTGTCGCCGATGCGCCCGATCGCCGTGAGCAGCGACGCGCGCTTCGCCGCGAAACCGGGCGGGAACTTGAGCCCCTTGATCAGCGCGGGGATCGCGTTCGCGCCCATCCCCACCAGTTGTTCGATCGCCTTCGCGTCGTCCTCGACGGCGGGCACCGTGACGTCGCCGCCACCCATCGCCGTGATCAGGTGGAACGCCGCGTCGTCCGCGCGCGGCTCGGGCACGTGCGGCCGCTGCAGCGATTCGGCACTGCCGGCCCGCGCCCACCAGGCCTGCAGCCGCGCGATCGCGGCCAGGCGTTCCTCGGGGAGCGCCGTGTTCTCGAAGCCGAAGTGCTTGCCGGTCACCGCGAACAGCCTCTCGAAGCAACCCCCGCGGATCAGGTCGTCGCGGTGGTCGAGCTGCCGCAGCAACTCCGGGATGCCCGCGACCGAACCGAGCCGCGCGAGGCCGTAGGCGAGGTCGATGCGGATCTCGTCCCAGGTAGCCTGCGCGAGCGCCTGCTCGATCGCCGGCACCGCGTCACGCGCGTCGAGCGCGACCAATGCCTGCGCCGCCGCCATCACGACGTCGGGATCGCCGTCCGCGAGCCGCCGCTGCAGCGGCTCGACCGCCGCGCGGTCGCCGAGGCGCCCGAGCAGCTCGCAGGTCGTCGAGCGATCGAGCGCGTTGGGCATCGCGAGACCCGGCAGCACGACGGGCAGCAGGGCGCGGCGTTCGTCCGCGGCCGGCAGGCGGCCGAGCAGCCGCCGCGCGTGCATGCGCACATACAACTGCTCGTGCTGCAGCGCGCCGCGGATCGCCGGCACCGCCGCCGCCCCGATCTTCTCGAGCACGAGCATCGCCTGCGTGAACGTCTTGCCGTCCCAGCTGCCGAGCGCCTCGATCAGCGCCGGCACCGCCGGCGCACCGATCTCGAGCAGCCGATGCTGCGCCTCGCGGTTGCCCTGCGGCACCGGGAACATGAACAGGTCGACGAGCGCCTTGATGTCGGCCGGCGAGTCGCCTTTCGGCACGTCGATCTGCGTCTTGCCGATCGGCGGCCGCGTGAAGTCGACGAAGTCGGCGACGCTCGCGACCTGCGGATCGATGCCTTCCGGCGTCTTGCCCTTCACCTCGGGCTCGGTCTCGACCTGCTTGTTGCTCGGCGTCACGTCGGCGAAGACGAGTCGCCTCATCTCGAGCTGCCGCGACAGCTGCGGGTGGTGGTCCTCGATCGGGAAGTAGTGCTTGAAGTGCAGTTCGCAGTCGACGGTGCCGGCAGCGACGTTGATCGGCACGCGATGTTCGCGGTGCTCGCCCGAAGGGATCTGCGTGTTGACCGGCAGGTGCAGCCCGTATGGCCGTTTGTACGGATCGCGGAAGACGAGCCGCGAGCGCGCGATCTCCTTGCCTTCGACGTCGTGCACGACGACGAGCGACTCGAGGCTGCGCTGCTTCAGCTCGGTCGGGAAGTTGTGGCCCGCGCCGACGTTCGTGACCGTCACGACGACCTCGTTGCCGACGACCTTGGCCTCGTACTCGTAGGCGCGGCGCACGTGCGCTTCGTCGCGCGCGCCCGGGAACACGTGCACGCGCACCTTGCGCACCGGGCCGCCGACGGCGATGGGCCGCTCGACCTGTTTCATGTGGCAGATCACGCACGTCTTGCCGGCGCCCTTGCCGTTCGGCGCCAGTTCCCATTGGTAGGGCGTGCCGTGGTTGCGGTGGCAGCTCGCGCACGCCTCGACGGTCCCGACACGCGGATCGAACGCGGTCTTGCACTGGGCGCCGCCCGTGAAGTTCGCGTAGTCGACGCCCTCGCGCCAGTGGCACGTCATGCAGGTGTTGCCCTCTTCGAGGCCGTAGTAGCGGCGCTGCGGATTGAGGCCGATGCCGGTTTCGAACACGGGCCGCGGCGTGTGGCAGCGGATGCAGTCGCCGTGTTCGAAGTCGCCGGTCGCGAGCCGCACTTCGGGATCCGTGAACGCGCGGCCGTGCGTGTTCATCGCGTGCTCGGCGTAGATGTCCGGGTGACACGTGCCGCAGAACGCGCTCGTCATCACGCGGTCGCGGTAGGCGTTGGTGCCGATCGCGACGGCGTCCGGTGTGAGAAGGGCGGTCGCGCGACCGGGGGACTGGCAGGAGGCCACCAGGATGGCCGCCAACGCGAGCAGCGACAGCGGAACGAAGAAGGACGCCGGATGAATGCGCATCAGGTAGCGGACAGGAGAGGGGATTGGCGCGCGCTTGGCAACCTCCGGGCCGTGCGCGGGTGCCGCGGGAACCCCCGTCTGGTGTCGCACGGGTACGTCGGCTGTTCCCATCCGGGAACAACTGCGACGCGACGAACGCCCGAACTTCCGGCCGCGAACCGTCGCCTCCACCACCCTTCCGGCCGAAGCACCGAGCGCCGGTGCGACGCCACAGAACTGGCCGCGCAGAGCACCCGGCCGAGCACGAGGACCTCTGCGTCGGCCGACCGCACGAATGGAATCAGGGCCGCCGGAAACCGGACGGCGGGTGCGCACATGATCGCGCTGCGATGGGCGACTGCGAGCAACGCCACCGCGAGGCCGCCACCGACCACGCGCAGCCACACGTCAGCCGGCGACCAGTTTCGCAGTAGACTCCTGCGGCACGAGCCAAATCGACGCAGTGGCGATCGCGCTCGCGAAGCCTGTCGACACCTCGAGCTTGACCACTGGTCACGAGGTGTTCCCAGACCCCGATGACTCGCAGACTTGCTGCCGCACTGGTGGTCATCGGCCTTCGGTACAGTCCGCAGTTCGCTCGTTCACAAGGAAGTTCCCTCGTTCACAAGGAGCAAGCCATGCAATCGCGACTCGATTCATCCGGAAGAGAGTACTGGGACAGCCTTCGTTCGATCACCTCGTGCGCGGTGCTCACGCTCATCGCCGGCGCGGCGGCGAGCGCGCAGTCGACGCCCTCGCTGAACGCCCAACTGCAACAGGTGCTGCTGCTGCAAGGCTTCACCGGCGCGATCGAGAGCACGCTCGAGACGCGGCTCGGACGGCCGCTGGACCCGAACAAAGCCGACCTCGGCCGGCTCTTGTTCTTCGACAACGCGCTCGGGCTGCACAAGGACAACTCCTGCGCCGGCTGTCACTCTCCGGCCTTCGGCTTCGGCGATTCGCAGCCGATGGCCATCGGTGTCGACAACAACGGCAAGGTTGGAAAGTCCCGAAGCGGTGCGCGCAACCAGCGCCGTTCTCCGCTCGTCGCGAACACCGAGTTCTATCCGTCCCTGATGTGGACCGCGCGGTTCACCGCGCTGTCCGGCGATCCGTTCGACAATTCGGCGGGCTTCCAGTTCCCGCCGCCCGAGAACATCATCAACACGACGCAAACGCTGCTGCAGGCGCAGGGCTCGTTGCCGTCGACCGAGCTCGTCGAGATGGCCGGCTTCACGGGCATCATCGCCAACCCGGGTCCGTTCGGTCCCGCTCACTATCAGTTCGACAACGGCGCGGGTGATGCGCTGCCGCCGCCGGTCGGCGGCTTCCACAACTTCCCGATCCAGGACCTGATCGATGCGCGGCTGAACTCGATCCCCGAGTACGTGGCTCTCTTCAGTCTGGCGTTCAATGGCGGCGTGATGCTGCCCCCGGGCGGCATCACGATCCACATGCGCCGCCTGGCGATCGCGGAGTTCCAGATGTCGCTGCCGGGCGCCGACGCACCGATCGACCGGTTCGCACGCGGCCAGCACAATGCAATGAGCACGGAGCAGAAGCGCGGCGCGCTGCTGTTCTTCGGCCAAGCCGGCTGCGTGGCATGTCACGCCGTCGGTGGCCAGTCCAACGAAATGTTCAGCGACTTCCAGTTGCACCGCATCGGCGGCCCACAGTTGTTCCCGTCGTTCGGCGTCGGTCTCGGCAACGTGATCTTCGACGGGCCGGGCGCCAGCGAGGACTTCGGTGTCGAGCAGACGAGCGGCAATCCGGCACAGCGCTACATGTTTCGAACCGCCCCGTTGCGGAACCTCGCCGTCGCGCCGGCCTTCTTCCACAACGGCGCGTTCGGCTCGATCGAAGCGGCGATCAAGCATCACCTCGACGTCGCGCATTCGCTGGCTCACTACGACGCGCATGAGAACAAGGTGCCTGACGATCTCGCCGTGGGGCCGGTCCAGGCGATGTTGGCCCTGGGCATCGACCCGTTGCTGGCAACGCCGATCTCGTTGAACAATCAGCAGGTCAGAGACCTGACTGCCTTCGTCAAAGAAGCCTTGCTCGACGATAGGGTGCTCGACTTCTGCGATCTCGTCCCCCACGAGGTTCCAAGTGGCCTGCCGGTCGCGAAGTTTCAGGGCTGCCGCTAGTAGCCGCCGTCGCGCATCGATGGAACTACGTCATCCAACCACGCGCGGCCCTTCTCCGACAGCTCAAAGGCACGCGCGGCGGTGAGCAGGCCCCACGCTGTCAGGTCCCTCTTTCGCTTGGTGACGTGGCTGACTAACAAATTGCGGCCACCGACAACCGCCCTGCCCGACACTTCCTTTGCCTGCAATGGCCCGCCCTCGCACGCCTGCAGGATCGCGACGTCATCCGCGTGAAGTTCGGCACATGATTCCGGCTCGGCGCGACCGACCTGCAGGCGCATCGTTCGCATCGATCGCTTGGAGACCACAAACGGCCAGAACGGCTCCTCGACCTTGCCCAGCACGGCACGACGCACGCACCAGGCCAAGTGCACCGCCGCCTCCACGCCACTTGCCGCATAGAATCGTGCGAGTTCGGGAGACACGCCGCTCAAGCCAGCCAGTGCATCTTGACTGCCGGGGCGCCAGTTCTTGCCTTGCTCGAAGAGCTCATCCATGAGCAACTGAAGCACCGCGAGCAGGTCATCCTCGAACTCCTTTGCAACCGGTTTCGGCAGGTCATGAGCAGCCGCCAACCGACACTCCTGGACCAACTGCTCCAACAGCTCCGCTGTCCGAAACGCCGAGGCCGCGACCTCGCAGATCCATGCCGGCCACGACGCCCCCTGCCGCATCAAAGTGCCGCTCTCGGCGTGGACGTAGCGCAGCACCAGGCTCACGACGCCCGAGCGGTCCAGCTCGCGAACTGCCTCGAACACGCGTGCGCGGTCCGTTGCGGATGCCAGCGCCGTGGCAACCACCACGCGCGGCCACATGGGCGGCAGCTTCGGCTTCGCAGGCTTCTTCGCGGCCATGCGCGCAACGTCTACCCGAGCCGCTCCATCGCCTCCACGGCTCGGTCTTGGTTCACCTCGGCATACACCTGCGTCGTCTCCAATTGCCGGTGCCCCAAGACCGCCTGAGCTACCTCGATCCCCATCTCCTTGCGGATCCGCGTCGCGGCGGAATGCCGCAGCTGGTTCGGGCTCCACGACGGGATCTCTGCCGCTTCGCAACCGCGCGCGATCGCCCGCCGGTAACTGTTCGTGTCGTAGCACTCCCGCAGGCTTTGAACATCCGACCCCTTCGCGTCGCCGCGCCTCGTTGCTGTGAGACGGCCACACCTTCGTCTTGCGCCGAGCACGCATCGCGGCCCCGCTCCTTCTCGGCCGCCTTCGGCGAGAACAGCGACGCCAACGGATCCAGCGACAAGCACGGCACCAACACCGCCTGCGCCTTGGGGACACCGAGAACAGGCTGCTCTAACTCGCGCCCGGCAACGCACCGGGAAGCGCCCAACTGGGCTCTCGACAAGCAGAAGTGAATTGGTCGGAGCGAGAAGATTTGAACTTCCGACCCCCTGCACCCCATGCAGGTGCGCTACCAGGCTGCGCTACGCTCCGACCTGGACCAACGTGAAGCGTTTCGGCTTCGGGGTGGCGCGATGGTAGCGCGCGCAGGCCACCCGACAAGGGTCCGCCCGCTGCAAACCACGTCGACGCGGCCGCCCCGCCCCAGCCCCGAGAAAACGCGGGAAAGCCGTCGATGCAGGACCGCCCCGTTCGTCCTCGCGCACGTATCCTGACCGTCACCCATTCTCGCTGACTTCCCTTTCCCCGACACAAGGAACCTCATGACCAAACCTCAAGGCCCCTGGAACAACCGCTTCGTCTGGCATGACCTCATGACCACGAACGCACCCAAGTCGCAGGATTTCTACTGCTCCCTCTTCGATTGGCAGATCAAGGAGTCCCCGATGCAGGGCACCGTCTACCGCATGATCATGGCCGGGCCCGGCCCGATCGGCGGCATCGTCGAAGAGAAGAACATCCCCGTCTCGCACTGGATGCCCTACCTCGCGGTCGCGGACGTCGACACCGCCGCGAAGAAGTGCACCTCTCTCGGTGGCTCCACCTGTGTCCCGCCAACCGACATCCCGAAGGTCGGCCGCTTCGCCGTCGTCGGCGATCCGCAAGGCGCCTACCTCTCGCTCTACAAGGGCCTGCCCGAATCGCAGGGCTTCGATCCCGACCTGCCGGTGCCCGGCCGCGTCTGCTGGAACGAACTGCTCTCCACCGACGACAAGGCGGCGCAGAAGTTCTACACCGCGATGTTCGGCTGGAAGGAGCAGACGAAGGACATGGGCAAGATGGGCACCTACCACGTGCAACTGCTCGGCGACAAGCAGGCGGGCGGCATCATGAAGCACCCGCAGCCCGGCGCGCCGAGCTCTTGGCTCGCCTACTTCCTCGTCGAGGATCTCGCCAAGGCCACGACGCGCGCGAAGAAGCTGACCGCGAAAGCACTCGTCGAGAACACGCCGATCCCCGAGGTCGGTTCGTTCTCGATGTTCACCGATCCCGTCGGGGCTACGTTCGCGCTGTTCCAGGAAGGGCGGAAGACCGGCAAGAAGTGACGCAGCGGTGGCGTCACCGCGACTCGGTGCGCCGCCGCCGCGCGCGCGGTCGGCCAGAGGCCCTCTCGCTGCCCGGCAGCTCCGTCACCGCGCGAGCGACAGGCGGCGGCAGGGGCTTCTTGATGCCGCCGCGCCCCTCGGCCGCGAGCAGACCCGGCACATCGGAGTACGCGTAGACGACCGGCGGCCGGTCCTTCGCGAGACCACCCGTGTCCGCCGTGGGACCGTAGGTGCTGTGCAAGCTGCGACCGAGCATGCGCAGCATCGTCGTCTGCTGGCCGCGGTGATGCGCCGTGTGCGCAATCCGGCGCACCATGATCCACGTGCGCGGCCGGCGCGTCTCGAAGAACGCGACCTCGGTCTCCCACCACTCGTCGTCCTTCGCCCCCAACGCGGTGAGCCGTTGCTCCGCTGCCGCCGCATAGTGGCGCAGGAAGCCGAGCTTCGTCGTCTCGGGCGGCAACACGTCTCCCTGCGTCGCGATCCCGAACATCGACTGGAACCAGCCGTTCTCGCTCTGGCACTGGTGGATCATGTGCTCGCGCAGCGTCCTCCCGCGCGGATCCCCCTTGCGCGGTCTCACGTCGAGGTCGCCTTCTTCCGCCAAGGACCAGACCGACAGCACCTTGAGGATCTCGGTTGCGTAGGTGTCGACGAGAAACAAGTAGTGGCTCGCCATCGTTGTATCGTCGGCACAATGCGCTGACCCGGCAAGGCGAGGTTCTGCTTCTCCGCGCCCGCCCCCGACCCTAGCCTTTCACGCCCGATGTCCCCCGCCGTCTCCCCCGAT
>DASRJH010000006.1:0-47909 GCA_035649575.1 Planctomycetota bacterium | reverse complement strand
ACCGTGGCGACCGGCGCTTCGGTGGCGACCGTCGACGGATAGCCGCCGATGGCGTAGATGCGCGGCCCGGCGCTGGTCTTGACCGCCGCGGCGCCGAGCGAGTGGCGCAGCGTGAAGCCGGTCGAGCTCTTCGGCGTGATCGAGTTCGTGCGCGGGTTGAACTCGAGCACCGCGTTGGCTGCGCCGACGAGGCTGCCCTGGCCCGAGCCCGAGCGGCCGCCGATCATGAACACGCGCGCGTCGTCGAGCGTGGCGACAGCGAAGTCGCGCCGCGCCGACGGCAGCGCCGGCAGCGCCTGGCCCGTGGCGAGGTCGTTGGTGGTGCCGATCGCGCCGGTCACCTGCTGCAACTGCTCGACCACTGCCGAGTCGTCCGGCGTGGCGCCCGAGGCGCCGCCGATCACGAACAGCAGCCGGTCGTCGTCGATCAGACCGCGGCCGCCGAACACGCCGCGCGTGTTGAGCTCGAAGTCGTGGTTCTCGTCGCGCACGGCGCTCCAGTTCAGGATGCGCTGGTCGCTCGGGTCGCCCTTCGCGAACATGCCGTCGAGCGGGATCGTCTGCCGCGGGCCGGCCTCGAACATCCAGGTCACGTTGTCCGTACGGCCGTTCGGGTGGCAGACGATGCAGCCGCCCCACGACTCGCTCGACATGCGGCCGTCCGGACCGCGGCCCGTGTGGAACAGCTCGGCGCCGAGCTGGCGCGTCGCCGCTGCGGACCCCGGCGCCGGCGGAGCGGTGCTCTGCGCGGTGCCGAGGATCGCCGGTGGTTGCCCCTCGGTGATGTCGATCGCGGTCACCGACCGGCTGATGAAGTTGTGCACGAAGGCGCGCGTGCCCGCGGCGTTGATCACGATGCCGCGCGGTGCCTTGCCCGCGATGTCGGTGCCGGACACGGCCTGCAGGTCGAGGCGCACGATCTGGCCGGGACCGGCCACGAGCGGCGTGCCGATCGTGGGCACTCCGGTTGCATCCGCGGTCAGGCGCACGACGACGTCGGTGTTCTGGACCACGACCCACGCGTCGTTGCCGTTCGGCCGCCAGGCCATCGCGACGGGGTTGGACAGGAACAGCCGCGGGACGGCGGCGGTGTCGAGGTTGATGCCGCGGTTCAGGTTCAGCGGCGCTTCCTGACGCAACGTGGCGCCGGTCTGTGCCGCCGTGACCTCGGTCAGCGCCGCGACGTCGAACACGGACACGAGGCCCTGCACCATCTGGTTGAACCGCAGCGGTCCGTTCGGCGAGGCGCCCGTGCTGACGACGTAGCCGAGACCCGTCCCCGGCCGGATCGCGATCGACGCGAGCTGGTTCGGGAACGCTGCGGTCGGCCTCGTGAAGGTCTGCGGATTCGTCGAGGCGACCTCCGGCACGAGGCCGGGTCCCGGAGCGAGCTGTCCGTTCGAGTTGAAGCCCGTGACCGCCATCGGTGCGAGCGCGACGTGGTCGATCACCGTGTGGGTCGCCGCCGAGACCGCGATCACGTGGCCCTCCCGCTGGTCGTCCTGTCCCTCTTCGACCGACGTCTTGCCGGGTCGCAGGTGCGCGAAGAACATCGCCACGAACACGGTCTCGTCGGCGTCGTCGGCGTCACCGTCGTCGGTGACCGCGATCGCGCGCGGCGAGCTGCCGTGCGAGCTCAGGTCGACCGTGGCGACCGGCGCATACGAAGTCGCGTCGAACACCGACAGCGAGTTGTCGGCGCTCTCGGCGACGTAGAGCCGCGTGCCGTTCGGCGACAGCGCGACGCCCATCGGCCCCTTGCCGACCTGGATCGTCTGCCGGACCGGACCGGACGGCAGCGTCACGACCGAGACGGTGCCGCTCTGCGAGTTCGCGACGAAGGCGGTCCGAAGGCTGCCCTCGTGTATTGCCACGCTCTCGGGCCCCGCGCCGACCGTGATCTCGCCGATCTTGGCCAAGGTCGTCGGCTGGAACACAGAGATCGTGTTCACGTCGGGGTTCGCCACGACGAGGAAGTTGCCGCTCTTGCTGAGCGCGATCGAGCTCGACTGTGTCGACGCCAGACCCGGTTGCGGGACGTCGTTGTTGTCGTGGTCGTTGTTGTTGCAGCCAACCAGTACGGTCAGCAGCAGCGCCGACGGGAACAGAAGGGAACGCGCGATGCGGGGGAGGTGACGAGGCATGATGTGGGTCTCCGGACCCCTCCGCGTCGTGTCCGCACGCCGCCGCCAACCATCGATCCCGGCGCAACCTGACCGTGCCACCGGGCGGACCCGGCAATGAGAGGGCGCTGGCTGGTCGCGGTCAAGGACGCGGCCAAACAGTCTTCCTGCTCGCAATCCGGACTGCTCGTGCGGTTCCGCACGGACGCAAAGACTCGTGACATGAATCGGCGATGCGCACGCAACTGCAGTCGCCGCGACTTCGCAGCAGTGGCGTGGCTCTGCCTCGTGTTCGGCGCCGGCGGTTCTGGCACCTTCGCACTCACGGTCCCGAGTCTGCCGGCACTCGAGCGGGAACGATCCTGCACTGCCACGATCGAGCTGCCGTGATCGCGCGACCGCTCACGACTTCGTGAATACGGCGTAGTCCGCGCGACCTTCGCCGCGCGCGATGGCGCGGTCCATCGCGGTCGTGATCGCGGGCAGCAGCAGCAACGGCGCCTTGCCGGCGGTTTCCTGCATGAGACGCGCGTCCTTGCGCGCCATGACGAGCTCGAAGCTCGCGGGACCCGCGCCGGCCTTCGCGACGCGTTGGCCGAGGAACGGCACTGCACCACCGGGCTTGAACACGTCGAACAGGCTCAGCATCACCTCGGCCTGCACGTCGCTGCCCTTCCCGATTGCGAGCACGTCGCTCACCGCGCCCGCGAGCGCGAAGAACATCGAGTTGCCGGCGAGCTTGAACACGGCCGCGAGGTCCGGGCGTTCGCCCGTGTACCAGACCTTGCCCGTCATGGCGGCGAGGTCCGGCTGCAGCGCGTCGGCGTCGGCCTTGGGACCAGCGACGAGCATGAGGCCGCTCGCTTCGCGCGCGTTCTGCGGCGACATGAACACCGGGGCCGGCACGTAGCGCACACCTTGCGCCCGCAGCGCGCCAAAACGCGTCTTGACCTTGGCGGGCAGGTTCGTGCTGTGGTCGATCACGGGCACGTCCTTGCCGAGGCCGGCGCGCAGCTGCGCGATCACAGCGTCGACGGCCGCGTCTTCGGTGAGCACGAGGTGCACACGCGACGCAGAGCGCACGGCATCGGCCGGATCGGCGGCGGCGTAGGCACCCTTCTGCACGAGTGGCTCGAGCTTCGGGCGTGAGCGGTTCCAGATGCGGACGGTCTGGCCTTTGGCGAGCAGGTTCTCGACCATGGCGGTGCCGAGAAGGCCCGTGCCGAGCAATGCGGTGGTAGTCATCGGTTCCTCGCGAAGATCATTTGTTCCTCAGCCAACAGTATGGCCTGGGCTCGCGGCGCGGGAAGCCCTGCAGGGATTCACACGAGCGCTAGGACGGCGTCGCGTGCAGCAACGTCAGCAGTCGTGCTGCGGCCATCTTCTCGGCGGCGCGCTTGGTGCGGCCGCGTCCCGTCTCGGCCCGGCCGTCGATCAATCGCGCGCGCACGACGAACTCCTGCTCGTGCTGCAGGCCGACGGTCTCGACGAGCTCGTAGCGAGGCTGGCCGAGCTTGTGATGCTGGCAGTAGTGCAGCAGCGACGTCTTGCTGTCCTTCTCGGCGGCCGGTGCGACGGTGCCGTTCTTCGGCAGCAGGTGTCGACGCACGAACGCGCGGGCCGGTGTGACGCCGCCGTCGATCAGGATCGCGCCGAGCACCGCTTCGACGAGGTCGGCGAGGATGCGTTCGCTGTCGCGCTCGCTCTCGCGCAGGCCCTTGCCCGAGACCAGGTGATGCCGCAGGTCGAGGTTCCGCGCGGCAGAGGCCAGCGGTTTGCGACTCACGATGCGTGCGCGCGTCTCGGTGAGTTGCCCCTCAGCCACCTCGGTGTCCGAGCGATAGAGCACGTCGGCGACCGAGAAGTTCAGGAACGCATCGCCGAGGAACTCGAGCCGTTCGTAGCTCTTCTTGCCCTCGTTGCCCATCGACGCGTGGGTCAGTGCGCGGTCGAGCAGGTCGAGGTCCTTGAACGTGTAGCCCAGTTCCTTGCAGAGGCTGCGCAGCGTGCGGCTGCGGGCTTCGTCCTGCTGTTCCTCGGGCTCGCGCATTGGCAATCCGGACCAGGAACGGTACTCGCGTTCCGGGGCCTTGACCACCCTCATCGGCCACCCCGGCCACTCCATTTCTGCAACAGGATGCAGGGCCCTCTAGACCGTCTCGCGGGAGCGCTCGCTGCGCTTGCGGTCCGTCTCCTTGAGCTGGACCTTGCGCAGCCGCACGCTCTTGGCAGTGATTTCGACGATCTCGTCCTCGCTGACATACTCGAGCGCGTCCTCGACGGAGAAGCTGCGCGGCGGCGGCATCTTGACGAACGTCTCCTTCGTGGAGCTGCGGACGTTGGTCGCTTTCTTCTCACGCACGACGTTGACGACGAGGTCGTTGTCCTTGCAGTTCTCGCCGACGACCATGCCCTCGTAGACCTCGGCCCCCTCGGGCACGAAGAACACGCCGCGGTCGCGCAGCCCGTCGAGCGCGTAGAACGTGGTGCTGCCCTGCGCCATCGACACGAGCACTCCCGCCGTGCGTTCTTCGATCGCGCCGCGGAATGTGCCGTAGCCGTGGAACACGTGGTGCATCGTCGCCTGGCCCTGCGTCGCGTTGAGCAGGCGGCTGCGCACGCCAATGAGGCCGCGCGCGGGCACAGTGAACTCGAGGCGCGTGAACGAGCCCTTGCGGTCCATCTTGAGCAGCTCGGCCTTGCGCGTGCCGAGGATCTCGATGACCTTGCCGATCGCGTCGCCGGGCGCGTCGACGGTCAGGTATTCGATCGGCTCCTGCTTCTCGCCGTCGATCTGCTTGAACAGCACGTGCGGCTTCATGACCGCGAACTCGTAGCCCTCGCGCCGCATCGTCTCGAGCAGGAAGCCGAGGTGCATGACGCCGCGCCCCGACAACGTGAAGCTGTCGGCCGTGTCGCCGGGCTCGACGCGCAGCGCGACGTTGACCCGCATCTCCTTCTCGAGGCGCTCGCGAAGGTGGCGCGAGGTCAGGAACTTGCCGCCGTCCTTGCCCGCGAACGGCGAGTCGTTGACGCGCATGACGATCGTCATCGTCGGTTCGTCGATCGCGATGACGGGCATCGCCTCGGGTCGTTCGAGGGCCGCCAGCGTGTCGCCGATCTCGATGGCGTCGATGCCGTAGATGCCGCACAGGTCGCCGGCCTCGATCTCCTTCGTCTCCTCGCGCGAGAGACCGACGAAGCGGTAGACGCCGCGCACGTTGACCTCCTGCTGGGTGCCGCTGCGCGAGAGATGGACGACGCGCTCGTTCGCCTTGATGCGGCCGCGGTGCACGCGGCCGATCGCGATGCGACCGACGTAGTCGCTCCAGTCGAGCGTCGTGACGCGGAATTGCAGCGGCTGCGCCGGATCGTCCTTGGGGGCTGGGATGTGGTCGAGGATCGCGTCGAACAGCGACTGCAGGTTCTTGCCTTCGCCACCTTGCTTCGCGGCGGCGAGGTCGGACGACATCCAGCCCTGGCGGCCCGATCCGTAGAACACGGGGAAGTCGAGAGCCGCTTCGTCTGCGTCGAGGTCGATGAAGAGGTCGAAGACCTCGTTGACGACTTCCTGCGGGCGCGCTTCGGGCTTGTCGATCTTGTTGACGACGACGATCGGCTTCAGGTGGTGCGTGAACGCCTTCTGCAGCACGAAGCGCGTCTGGGGCATCGGGCCCTCCGCGGCGTCGACGAGCAGCAGCACGCCGTCGGCCATCGACAACACGCGCTCGACCTCGCCGCCGAAGTCGGCGTGACCCGGCGTGTCGATGATGTTGATGCGCGTGCCCTTGTAGGTGACGACGGTGTTCTTCGCGAGGATCGTGATCCCGCGCTCCTTCTCGAGTTCGTTGCTGTCCATCACGCAATCGCCGACGGCCTGGTTCGCGCGAAACGTGCCGGTCTGGCGCAACAGCCCGTCGACGAGCGTGGTCTTGCCGTGGTCGACGTGGGCGATGATGGCGACGTTGCGGAGGTTCTGGGCCATCGCGGTGGGTGGGCCGGACTTGGGGGGGAAGGATTGTCGCCAACGAAGCGCGGCGGTCAACCTTTGGCTGGGAACTAACTGTTTCGGACGAGCGGTGAGCGGCGCTGTAGGTGCTCTGATCGACGCGGTGCTGGCGATTGCCGGGGATTCTCGCTGCGGTGAAGATGGAATCTCCCCTCGGTCACGCGTCCACGACCAACGCCGGACTGCCATGGAGAGAGCCAACCGATCGAGCCTGTTTCGGGCAGCTTTGTCGGCCGCAACACTGGCTGTCGCGGCTGCCCTCCTCGGGCAGGTCGCGCAGCCGCAGGGCAGCACACCTGCGGTTGCACCGCTCACGCCGCGCGTCGTCTCGCCTGGCTGCCTGGCGTTGATCGTGGGCATCGACGACTACGAACAGCCGGACGACGCGTCGAACAAGCTCTCACCGCTCAGGGGCGCCGCCAACGACGCCGCACGCGCGAAGGAACTGCTGCTCAGGCGGTTCGGCTTTCTGCCAGGCGACATCGTCACGCTGCTCGGGCCCGCGGCGACGCACGAAGCGATCGTGCGCAGCTTCTGCGAACACCTGATCGAACGGGCCGGACCGGGGACGAAAGTCGTGATCTGGTTCTCGGGGCATGGTTCGCGCGTGCCCGACGCGAGCAAGGCAGACCCTGCGTTGCGCAACGAGTACGACGCTCCCTGGGACGACACGCTGCTCGCGCACGACAGCCGCAAGGGAAAGCGTGACGGCAGCTTCGACATCACCGACGACGAGCTGCATTCGCTGTTGGCCGCGCTGCGCGCGAAGGACGTCGTGCTCGTGACGGACTGCTGTCATTCGGGAGGCCTGCTGCGCGGCAACGCCACCGGCGGTGTGCGCCACGCGGGCGCCGGCACGCAGCCGCTCGATCGCGAGTTGATCCGGCCGTTCTGGCCCGAGGCGGTGCCCTTCCTCGACGACGATCGCGGCAGCGTCGTGCATTCGACCGTGCACATTGCAGCCTGTGAGTCGACGCAGGAAGCCGGCGAATGCGAAGGCGCGGATCGCTGGTATGGCACGCTGACCTGGTTCCTGACCGGAGCGCTGGCCGAGGTCGACCCGGCCACCTCCTGGCAGGCGGTCGCCGAGATCGTGCGCGCCCGTGTCGCCGCGTGCCGCAGCGGGACCAGGAGCGACCAGATCGTGTGTTGCATCGGTCCTGGCGACCGCGCGATCTTCGGCGGCCTCGGCAAGCCGGTGCCGGTCGGCTACCAGGCGCAACGCAACGACGCCCGCTGCCGGATCGAAGCAGGTCGCATCCACGGCCTGGTCGAGGACTCCGAACTGCGGCTCGTCGGGCTCGACAACACGGACTACGGCCTCGTGCGCGTCTACCGCGCGCGCGCGACGTTCTGCGAAGCCGAACCGCTCGAAGGTCGCAGGATCCCGGTCGGCGTGGCGTTGCGCGCGGTTCCCCACAAGGGTCTCGAGGGCCGGGCCGCGCTGCGCATCTGCTGCGCCGAGGGCGTCGATCCTGCCGTCCTCGAGGGCTGTCCTTGGGCCGTCAACACGCCGCGCGAGACTGCCGACTACGTTCTCTGCAAGCACGGCGACGGACTCGCGCTGCAGGCTGACGGCGCCTTCGTGCGGGAGGTGCCTGCTTCGCCGCAGGAGGTCCGGCAGGAGCTCTTCTTCGAGCACTGCTTCCGGTCGCTCTGGGAGGGTGTGGCGCAGCCGGGCCTGCACCGCATCCGCATCGCGGTGAAGCCGTGGGATGCAGCGCAGGCCGCCGAGAAGAACCTGCCGCTGGCGAGAGTGCGGACCCTTGCCGGCGAACGGCGCGTTCTCGTCGGCGCGCCGTTCCTGCCCGACAAGCGGGACACGGGCGCGATGGTCACGCTCACGGTGACCAACGAGGGCACCGAGAAGCTGCACATCGCCGTGCTCTCCGTCGCCGAGGATCGCGCCGTCAACGTCATCTGGGGCGCGGACAACAACAACGTGCTGGCGGGGGGCCGCAGCGAGTCGATGACGGTCGAGCTCGGGCCCAACCCGAAATGGCAGCACGATCGCCCGATGGTCGATCGCTACATCGTCATTGCGACCCCGCGTTACGCGGACTTCCGCCCGTTCGAGTCGCGCGCGCCCGACGTCACGCGCGGCAAGCTCGAGACCGGCTCGATGCCGGCGTTCCTCGAGGGGGCGCTGACCGGCTCGACCACGCGCGGCGGCAACGAGAAGGCGGGCCCGCCTGCGTGGGGGATCCAGTGGCTCGACCTGGAGCTCGTGCTGCCGGACCGGTTCGACTCCCTGACCCGGAACTGAGTGTTGCGTTGCAGGAAATCCGCTGCGGCGGACGGGTGATCTCCCCTGGGGGGCTGTTCCCACACCCCACACTCACGGAGACCACCCATGAAGCCCTTCGCACTCTTGCTGTCGCTCGCCGCGGCACTGGCCGCCATGCCCGCCATGGCCCAGGACAACGGCTCCCCCCAGAAGCCGATCGAGTTCGAGATCGGCGACCAGGATGCCGACTTCGGCTTCGCGCTGGTGTCGTTGGACAACGGCACGGTCCCGCTCCTCGGCGACCCGGTCCTCAGCAATGCAATCGTGCTCTTGATGGGCAAGAAGGACGCGGGGTTCGCGTGCTTGCTGGACCTGCCGATGCAGGCCGACCTCTGGTGGCAGGGTGTGACCTACGACCTGGTCGACGGCATGAAGATCCATCCGATCCAGAAGCTCGCCGCCGATCACGCGGGCAAGATCGACGAGAGCTACGACGAGACTGCCAAGCCTGACGAAGGCCATGACGAGGCAGGCGAGCGGCCCGTGGCCGGCCAGGTCATGGGCGCTGGCAGCGAGCCCGCGCCGACCAAGGAAGGGGCGCAAGCACACGCCCCGTTGCCGATCGAGTTGAGCTTCCTGCCGGGGGACGACGGCGGCCCGGGCTCGGTGCTGCAGGCGACGTTGATCGCCCCGACCAACGACTACAACCTCGTGCTCGTACGCGTGGATTTCGAGGCGGCCGACGCCGACGGGGGCGGCAAGGCCGACGTCTACCTCTATCGCAAGGTTCCCGGCGAGGGCCAAGGCATGCTCGACATCGTCGAAGAGCACACGGTCACGGCCGACGTGTCCGGCGCCAAGACGGTCCGGGTGTTCCTAGCCACGGGCAAGGAGAGCCGGCCCGGTGTCACGACGGCCTGGAGGTTCCTGACGGAGATGGCGCGCTGATCGATCGAACCGGCTACTTCCGCGGATACGAGATCCTCGTCGTCCCGATCGTGCCGTTCCACCGGAACGGGGCCTGATCGAAGTAGTCGAGCGACACGGGCGAGCCGAAGTCGCTGCCGAGGTCGAGACAGTCGTTGCCGTTGAACTGGTAGGCGGCGGTGATCGGCACCTCACCACGCGCGACGATCTCGCCGTTGACCTTCAAGGTGACTTCCATCGGACCACCGACCTTGTTGGTCAGCTTCGAGTCGACCTCGAGATTCACCTTGCCGGTCGGCAGCTTCTTCCGGGCCGTGATCTTCGTGCGCGAGATCTCGAACAGGTTGTATTCGTAGTTGAGCATGCCCTCCTTCACGTAGCAGGAGAGCCCGCCGGAGAAGGCGCCGAGCGCGTAGAGCACGCCGTTCGCGTTGTCGGGCACGTCCAGCTCCATGCTGACGACGTTGTCGAACTTGCCGAGCTTCGGCGCGCAGGACTCGCGCATCCGGTTCATGGGACCCGTGAAGATCCACTCGCTGTACGGCGTGGCCGGCGCGTCCTCGGGATGGAACAGGACCGTGGACCACAAGCCGCCGCCGATCGGCAGGTTGTTGTTCTTGGCGGACTCGAGCAGGAAGAGGTTCTTCATCTGCGCTGTCTTCGCGGGCATCTTCGCCGCGAGGTCGTCGGCCTGGGACCAGTCCTCTTCGAGGTTGTAGAGCTCCCAGGTGTCGTTCTCGGGCGACCAGTCGCGGATGCCCTTCGGCGCCCCTGCGACCCACGGTTCGCGCGGGCCCGCGACGCAGGCGAACCAGCCATCGTGGTAGATGCCACGGCTGCCCATGATGTCGAAGAACTGGGTCTTGCGTCTTCCCACGGCCTCGGCGTGAGCGAACGTGTAGGCCATGCTGATCCCGTCGATCGAGTCCTGCGCGACGCCGTTGACGGTGTTGGGTGCCTTGATCTTCGTGAGCTCGAAGATCGTCGGCGCGATGTCGATGACGTGATGGAACTGGGTCCGTGGCGTCGCGTCCGCCTTGATGCCGTCGGGCCACGACACGGCGAGCGGCTGCCGCGTGCCGCCGAAGTGTGCGGCGACGAGCTTCGTCGACCTGTATGGCGTGCTGCCTGCCCAGGCCCACCCCGCGTGATACATGTTGTCGGTCTTGGGCGAGCCCAGCACGTCGATGCCACCCAGTTCGTTCAACGCTTCGAGGTGCTGGGAGACCTTTGTCGGGATCGCGTTCTGCGCGATCAGTTCGCTGAGCGTGCCATTCATGCCCTCGGCGGAGGATCCGTTGTCGCCCCAGATGTAGAAGACGACCGTGTTGTGGAGTCTGCCCTGCCGCTCGATCTCGTCGATCACGCGGCCCGCGTTGTAGTCGGCGTGCTCGGTGAAACCCGCGAAGACCTCCATGAGCCGGCGCTGGAACGGTTTCTCGCTCTCGGGAATCGAGTCCCACGACGGCAGCGAAGCTGGACGCGGCGTGAGCTTGGTGGTCTCGGGGATCCAGCCCTTCTGCTTGGCGCGCTGGAAGACGCGCTCGCGATACTTGTCCCAGCCGTCGTCGAACTTGCCTTTGTACTTGTCGGCCCATTCCGGCGCGACGTGGTGCGGCCCGTGCGATGCGCCGGGCGCCCAATAGATGAAGAACGGCTTGTCCGGTGCGTAGGCGCGCTGTTCGCGCAACCACCTGACCGCGTCCTCCGCGAGGTCCTCGGTCAGGTGATAACCCTTCTGGTGGCCTTCGTGCGGGTCCAGCTGCGTGGTGTTGCGCACCATCTGCGGCTCGTATTGCGAGGCTGCGCCGCCGAGAAAGCCGTAGAAGTATTCGAAGCCGTAACCGGTCGGCCAATGATCGAAGGGGCCCTTGTTCGTGGTCTGCTCCTCGGGCGTGTTGTGCCACTTGCCCCAGGCGCCGGTGTTGTAGCCGTAGTTCTTGAGCACTTCGGCGACCGTGGCCGAGGACTTCGGGATGCAGCCACTGAAACCGTCCCAGTCGTTGGCAAGCTCCGCGACCTGACCGTTGCCGACGCGCGTGTGGTTGCGTCCGGTCAACAAGGCGGCCCGCGTCGGCGAGCACATCGCAGTGGAGTGGAAGCGGTTGAAAGAGATGCCCGCGCTGGCCACGCGGTCGAGCGTCGGCGTGTTGATCTCGCCGCCGTAGGTCGAGGGTGTCGCCGGTCCCACGTCGTCGATCAGGATGATCAGGATGTTCGGCGCACCCGCGGCGAGGCGCCTCGGCTCGACGCGATGCTTGTGGATCGAGTCCTGCATCGTGAGCCCCGCGCTGGAGGCGGATGGTGTCGGAGGGAACGGCAGGACTTCTTGCGCGAGGACCGTTGGCGCGAATGCCGCTGCCGGCGCGAGGCCTAGCAGGGACAGGAGTGTGGATGGTCTCATGCGATGGGTGTTTTGGTTCGGGCTGCGACTCCGCTCAGCGTCATCGGCGCAGAGGCTAGCCGGGCTGGACCGCGCTGGGAATGCGAACCGGCCGCAGTTAGTCTCGACAACTGCCTGCGCGCGCAGATGCGACTCTCACCATCCGTTCTCGTTCCCTGGCTCTGCGCGCTCGCCGCGTGTTTGCCGATGTCGCGGCCGGCGTCCGGCCAGCAGCCCGAGGCGAATCGCCCGCGCATCGGCGTCGTGCTGAGCGGCGGCGGCGCGCGCGGCGCGGCGCACGTCGGCGTGCTCAAGGTCCTCGAGGAGCTGCGGATCCCCGTCGACCTGATCGCCGGCAACAGCATGGGAGCGCTGGTCGGCGGCATCTACGCGTATGGCTATTCGCCCGCGGAGATGGACGCGATCCTCGGCGGCATCGACTGGCCGCAGCTGCTCAGCGATCATCCGCTGCGCGACAATCGCGCGTTCCGCCGCAAGCAGGACGACTTCGTCTGCCAGATCGAGGCGACCCTCGGCTTCCGCGACTTCGAGTTCGTGCTGCCCAAGGGGCTGGTGGCCGGCCACTACACAGGCAATCTGCTCAAGAACCTCGTGCTGCAGCAGCAGCAGGCCATCGACTTCGGCCAGCTGCGTGTGCCGTATCGC
The DNA here is from genome assembly GCA_035649575.1 of Planctomycetota bacterium. Lineage (GTDB taxonomy): Bacteria > Planctomycetota > UBA1135 > UBA1135 > UBA2386 > DASVAL01. The sequence goes on along the minus strand of DASRJH010000006.1, from coordinate 35,574 downwards.
GCCGTGGCGACCGACATCGTCACGGGCGCACAGATCGTCCTCTCGTCGGGCAATCTCGCGCAGGCGATGGCGGCGAGCATGGCGATTCCCGGTGCGTTCGCGCCAGTCGTGATCGACGGCCACCAACTCGTCGACGGCATGGTCGTCAACAACGTGCCGGTCGACATCTGCAAGCAGATGGGTGCTACCGTCGTGATCGCGGTCGACATCGGCACGCCGCTGCTCGAGGCCGACCAGATCCGGTCGCTGCTGAACGTGACCAACCAGATGATCGGCATCCTGATGCAGAAGAACGTCGACGTCCAGCTCGCGAAGCTGACGACGGAAGACACGTTGATCCAGCCCGACCTCGGCGACATCAGCTCGACGAGCTTCGACCGCGTCGCCGAGGCGATCGCGATCGGCGAGAAGGCGGCGCGCGCGATGAGCGGACGTCTGCGCCGCTATTCGGTGTCCGAGGAGGAGTATCGGCGCTTCCTCGAGCGGCAGCGGCGGCCCGCGACCGAGTCCCCGATCATCGACCGCATCGTGCTCGCGAACGACAGCAAGCTCGCCGACGCGGTGATCCTCGCGCTCGTGGAGACCAAGGTCGGCGATCGATTCGATCCCGCGCGCCTCGAGCTCGATTTCGACCGCATCTACGGGCTCGAGGACTTCGAGCGCGTGACGTTCGAGTTGCGCGAGCTGTCGCCCGGACACGTCGAGCTGAAGCTGATCACGGTCGCCAAGCCTTGGGGGCCGAACTACGTGAAGTTCGGGCTCAATCTCGAGGACGACTTCCGCGGCGATGCGGCCTACGCGCTCAGCGTGCGCTACACGATGCGCACGCTGAACGCACTCGGTGCCGAGTGGCGCAACGAGGTCCAGATCGGCGAGCCGATCCGCCTGTTCTCCGAGTTCTACCAACCCGTCGATGCCGCGGCGCGTTACTTCGTGGCGCCGCAGATCGGATACGAGATCGAGGAGATCAACGCGTTCCAGGGCGGCGTCAAGGTCGGCGAGTTCGACACCAATGTCGGCTGGATCGGCGCCGACGTCGGCAGGAACTTCGGCAACTGGGCGCAACTGCGCTTTGGCGTGCGCCGTGTCTGGGGCGAGGTCGACCCGGACATCACCACCGCGCCGATCCAGGCGTTCTCGTTCGACGACGGCGGCGTGCGCGCGAGCCTCGAAGTCGACACGCTCGACAACACGCATTTCCCGAATGCGGGCTGGCGCGGGCTCGTGCAGTGGACGGACGCGCTGACCGACTTCGGCGCCGACGACGAGTACCAGCGCTTCGAGGCCGTGGTGTTGCACGCGCACACGTTCGGCAGGAACACGCTGCTGCTGAGCGCCGACGTGGGCTCCGCGCTCGATGGCACGCTGCCGGTCAACCAGCTCGTGACGCGAGGCGGGTTCCTGAACCTGTCCGGCTTCCAACGCAATGAGCTGGTCGGCCAGGCAGGGACCGTGTTCCGCCTGATCGGCTACCGCCGCATCGCGGGCACGACCGCCATCTTCGGCCTGCCGGTCTACATCGGCGGCTCGATCGAGACCGGGAACGTCACCGACGATCGGTCGCAGCTGTTCCAGGACATGAAGCTCGCGGGCAGCGCGTTCGTCGGCACCGACACACCGCTCGGACCGATCTACCTCGGTTATGGCGCGGCCGAGGGCGGGCACGACGCGATCTACTTCTTCATCGGTCAGTCGTTCTGAACGCAGCGCCCGGCGCTTCGCCGAGCAGCTGCTCGCAGAGTTGCAGGTGTTCGCGAGCGCATCGATCGAGCGTCAATTCCGTGCGTGCACGCGTTTCTGCGGCTCTGCCGAGCCTCGCGGCGAGCTCGGCGTCCGTCAGCAGACGCTCGAGCTTCGCTGCCAGATCGGCGACGTTGCGGGCCCGGAACACGAGCGACTCGAGTCCATCGCGCGCAACCTCCTGGCATCCGCCGCCCGAGGAGACCACGCTCGGCTTGCCGAACTGCATCGCTTCCACGAGCGTCAGCGAGAATGCCTCTTCGATCGAGGGAACCACGCAGATGTCCAGGTTGGACATGAACTCCGGACCTGACTTCTGCTCGCCCAGTATGTGAATGCGTGCTGCATGCGCAGATCCGTCGCGCAGGCGATGCAGTCCATCGCGGAACAGCGTGTCGCCCGAGTCGCGACCGGCGAGCACGACATGCACCTCCGGGAATCTGCCGGCCATCGACAGGAACGCCTTGAGCAGCTGGTCGAAACCCTTGTTCGGACTGTGATGGCCCAATGTGCCGATGAGGCGATGGTGGTCCGGGATCCCGAGCTGGGAACGCAGCTTCGGAACCGGACGAGACGTAACGGGAACGATTCCGTTGTAGATCCTCGTGATGCGCTGCTTCTGCATTCCGACGCGCATGCAGTCGCGCAAGATTGCGTCGGACACCGCGACGATCCGGTGCGCGCGCGACGTGATGAATGCTTCCCCGAGTCCGTGACGCAGCATCATGTAGTACTTGAGCCACGGGGCGCTGCCGTGAGAACGGTGACCGAACATGCGCCACGACTGGTGTACCACCGCGACCCACTTCGGACCCGGATGGCGTGACAGCATGCGGTGGGTCAGCAAGTGCGACAGCGGCATGTGCGTACTGATCACATCGGGCCGCCATTCCTTCGCGATGCGGTCATAACCGTTCTGCAGGTCCGACCATCGCGCCCGCTTGGACTCGTGCGCGTTCGAATCATGACTCAGCAGTGGTGCGCCCAACTCCAATGCGCGATCCTTCGCAACGCCGCCCCCGAGCAGGCAAACGACGGCTTCGATTCCCCTGCTGCATTGCCATGCACAGACCTGGCCGGCGATCTGATAGGCGCCGCCCCAGCCGCTGCCGTTGATCACGTGCATGACTCTCATGGGGCGCGACTCATGTCGAAGGCCGATACGTGATCGTCGCCACCTAGGGACCGCAGGTGGTCAGTCTGCGTGAGGCGACGAGGGAGAAGACGAGGAAGAAAGAGCGAAGGCGCCATTTGTGATCCGTGGATCGGGTGGCGCGAGAGACGCATAGCCTAACGCGCTGCCGTTCGGATGCTCAGTGGCTAGTTCAGGCATGGACCGCGCGCGATTCCCGGTCGAGACGGGCAACCGGTGAAACACGCGCATGCCTCCTTACGAAAGGAGGGCACGGGCTCGGGTCTTCTGCTTGGAGGATCTGCGGCGCCGCGCGCGCGTCGGCCGGACGCATCCGCCTCGATCCCATGCCAGCGGGTCTGTATCGTGCCGCGCCCCGGAATCTGCGGCCCTGCGACATTCGCTTGCCGCACGCATCAAGGCTCCAACCGACTCTGAAATGAACGGCATCCCGTCGCAGCCCCTTTCCCCCGGCAGGCTCGGCGCAGGCAGGCTCAGCCTGTTCGCCTGCACCGCATGTCTCTGCTGGTTTGCAGCTTCCTGTGCCTCGGCCGATTCGACGCCCCCGCAGCCAGGGCCGGCGCCGGGGGGTGCCCTCGATCGCACGGTGTTGCCGATTGCCGAACCGACGTTCGCGTCGGTCACCGAGTTGGACGTGCGCAAGGCGAAGGCGCCGCCCCGCTTCGACGTGAAGGCCCCGGCAGGCGCACCCAACGTGGTGATCGTGCTGATCGACGACATCGGCTTCGGCCACAGCAGCGCCTTCGGCGGGCCCATTGCCATGCCGACGCTCGAGAAACTGGCGGCTTCTGGCCTCAAGTACAACCGATTCCACACCACCGCGCTCTGCAGCCCCACGCGCACGGCGCTGTTGACGGGCCACAACCACCACGCGAACAACGCGGGCGCGATCATGGAGCTCGCGACCGCCTTCCCGGGCAACACCGGCGTGCGTCCCAACAGCATCACGCCGCTGGCCGAGATCCTGCGCCAGAACGGCTACAGCACGGCGGCCTTCGGCAAGTACCACGAGACGCCACCCTGGGAGGTCTCGGTCTCGGGTCCATACGACCGCTGGCCCACGGGCTCCGGTTTCGACAAGTTCTACGGCTTCATCGGCGGTGAGACCAATCAATGGGCGCCGGCCATCTACGACGGAGTCACGCGCGTCGAGCACAAGCAGACCCCGGACTATCACTTCACGGTGGACATGACGGACCAGGCGATCAACTGGGTCAGCGCCCAGCAGGCCCTCACGCCGGACAAGCCGTTCTACATGTACTTCGCCACCGGCGCGACCCATGCCCCGCACCATGCGCCCAAGGAATGGATCGCCAAGTACAAGGGCCAATTCAGCGGTGGGTGGGACAAGCTGCGCGAGGAGACTCTCGCCCGGCAGAAGAAGCTCGGTGTGGTCCCTGCCGACGCGAAGCTGACCCCGCGGCCCAAGGAGATTCCCGCCTGGGCGGACATGAGTGCCGACCAGAAGCGACTCTTCGAGCGCCAGATGGAGACCTTCGCCGGCTTCGCCGAGCACACTGACCACGAAGTGGGTCGTCTGGTGGCCCAGTTGGAAGCGATCGGAGAACTGGACAACACGCTCTTCTACTACATCGTCGGCGACAACGGCTCGAGCGCCGAAGGCGGACCAGAAGGCACCTACAACGAGATGATGGCGCTGAACGGCATCGTCGGCAAAGCGGACCAGATGATGGACCACATCGACGCGTGGGGCGATCCGACCACGTTCCCGCACTTCGCGATCGGCTGGGCCTGGGCCGGCAACACGCCCTTCCAGTGGACCAAGCAGGTGGCCAGCCACTTCGGCGGCACGCGCAACGGCATGGTGCTGCACTGGCCGAAGTGGATCAAGGCCAAGGGCGAGGTCCGCAGCCAGTTCCACCACGTCGTCGACGTGGCCCCCACGGCGCTGGAAGCTGCGAAGGTGCCGCAGCCCAAGCTCGTGAACGGCATCGCGCAGCGGCCGATGGACGGCATTTCCATGCTCTACTCGGTCGACGCACCGAAGGCCGCCGACCGCAGGACCACGCAGTACTTCGAGATGTTCGGCAACCGCGGCATCTACCACGAGGGTTGGGTTGCCTGCACGCGCCACTCGATCCCCTGGCTCCTCGCAGCGAATCCCACGCCGTTGCTCGACGACGTGTGGGAACTCTACAACGTGAACGAAGACTTCAGCGAGGCGAACGACCTGGCCAAGCAGCGGCCCGAGAAGCTGAAGGAGTTGCAGGCGGTCTTCATGAAGGAAGCGATGCGCAACCACGTGCTGCCGATCGACGACCGGCGGGCCGAGCGCTTCAACCCCGTCGTCGCCGGAAGGCCCGACCTGCTTGGCGAGCGCAAGTCGTTGACGGTCTACCCCGGCATGACAGGCATGTTGGAGAACGCCTTCATCAACGTGAAGGGTGTGCACCACACCGTCACTGCCGAGGTGGAAGTGAAGGATGCGACGGCCGAGGGCGTGATCATCGCCCAGGCCGGCTACTTCGGTGGCTGGACCCTGTACATGAAGGCCGGCGTGGTGCACCACGAGTACAACTTCTTCGCGCTGGAGCGAACCAACGTCAAAGCGCCTGCTGCTCTCGCCGCAGGAAAGCACACGATCGTCTACGAGTTCATCCCCGATGCGGCCGAGCCGGGCACGGGCGGCAAGTCGATCCTGAGCATCGACGGCCAGAAGGCCGCCGAGGGCAAGATCCCGAAGACGGAGCCGTTCATGTTCTCGGCGGACGAAGGTACGGACGTCGGCCTCGACGGCGAAACGAACGTGTCCCTGGACTACCCGCAGGGCAACAACGCCTTCACGGGCAAGATCGTCAAGGTGACCGTCGCGCAGAAGTAGGGAGGCACTGCTGCAGACCGCGCGCGAGTCAGCGCAGTCCGGCGAGCTCGACCCTTCGCCGAGCCTGCTGGCAGCGGACCTTCATCGCCGCATCGGCCGCGCCCAGTTGATGCAGCTCCGCGACCGCGGCCGCAGCCCCGGCGGCGTCGCCGCTGCTGCTGCGGCTCAGCGCCAGATCGGCGAGCAGTTCGGGCCAACGTGTTTCGACCTTGCGATGCATCGACTCGAGGCTCTTCCCGGCCGCCGCGAACTTGCCGGCGCGCAGCAGCAAGGCGCCGCGCACGGCCTCGAGCTCCGGCGGCATGGTTTCGGCCTGCTGCGCCTCGACGGCGCTCAGTGCCGCGTCGGTCACGGCCGCTGGCAGGTCGTCGAAGGTCGAAGGCCACCAGGGCGGGGCCACGGGGTTTCCGGATCGCGTGCGCAACCAACCGGACAACGATGCGCGCAACAAACCGTCGAGCTCGCCGCTGTTCGCGAGGCGTCCGCACAACTCGCTCAACGCCGCGTAGGCAGCGGCCACCTTCTGGTTGCCGGACGCCGCGCAACCCGTCAGGCGCTCGCGCAACGCCAGCAGCGCTGCCTCCCCGGCGGCTACTTCGCCGGTCAGCACGAGTGCCTGGCCGCGGATGCGCTCGGCCTGCGCCTGCAGCCAGTGGCCCGTCAGCTCGTGGCGATGCAGCGATGCCAGCACCTCGTCTGCAAGCTCGAGGGCTGGCTTGGCCTGGCCCGACTGCAGCCGGTTCTCGGCGAAGTTCACGAGCACGAGCAGGAAGGACAAGGGCGGGGCTCCCTCGTCGTCGACGTCGCCGCCGAGGACCTGCCGTGCGACTTGTTCCATGCGCTGCACGAGGTCATCGCTGCCCTGACAGCGGTCGGACTGCAGCGCGAGGCCGACGGCAGCGAGCAGCCGTCCTCCGATCCTGAACTCCTTGCTCACCGGCTGCATGCCGGTCAGCAGGATCAGCAGACGGTCGCAGTGCGACACGACGGTCAAAGCACTCTTGCCGGCCGACGGCAGCTCGGTCGCGATGGCCGAGAGCCGTTTCGCGAGCTCCGGCGAACTGGCTGCCACCGCGTGCGCGCCGAGCTCCAGCATCTGCGCGAGGTGCTTGCGACTCGCGTCCGGTTCCTGTGCCTCCCGCTCGGCGCGGCTCAGGTCGTGCAGCAGCAAGGTCGACCAGGTGAGATCCTCGGTCGCGTGTGCCTCGAACAATTCCCACGCGCGCCGCAGCTGCTGCACCGCGCGCGAGGGTTCGCCGAGCGCGAGGAAGCCGCGCCCGAGCCCAGCGCGCACCGCGGCTTCTTCGCGCGGCCGGCCGGCCCAGCGGCGGGCGATCATCGGCGTGAGCCGGTCGAAGACCTGGCGCAACGGCGGAGCCGAGCCGTCGAGGCCGGGAGCACCGTAGTCGTACAGTACCAACTCGTGGAACTCGCCGACCGCGCGTTGGCGCGCGAGCGCAAGCTCCAGGTTCGTACGCGCGCGCCGTGCCGACGTCATGCCCGCGAGCGCCAGGACCGTGCCGAGCACCAGCGCGACGGCGGCCAACGACGCCGTTGCCACGCCGACGCGGTGCCGGTGCACGAAGCGCATCATGCGGTAGCGCCAGTTCGGCGGCCCTGCGCTCACGGCCTCGCCGCGCAAGTGGTGGATCAGGTCCGCCGCGAGGTCCGACGCGGCGGCGTAGCGTCGATTGCGGTCGAGCTCGAGCGCGCGCCCGAGCACCCAACCGATGTCGCCTTGCAGGTATCGCCGCCAGGCGGCAGGCGTCGTGCTGCGCGCGCCCGCGCGTTCGGCGGCAACGGCGTCCGTTGCGCGTTGCGCGACCTCGTGCGCGCTCGGGATCACGCCGCTCGTGAGCCGCTGTTGGAACCGCAGCAACGCGCCCGTGTCGGTCTCGAGCTCGATCGGCGTGTGGCCGACGAGCAGCTCGTACAGGACCACGCCGAGCGAGTAGATGTCGGCGCGCGTGTCGATGTCCTGGCTGTCGGGCACCGCCTGCTCGGGACTCATGTAGAGGAACGTGCCCACGATCTCGCCGACCTGGGTTGGCGCAGCGGTCACGAGACGGCCCGTGACTGCTCGCGCGACGCCGAAGTCGATGATCTTCGGCTGCGGGCCGCCGTCCTCGGTCACGAGCAGGTTCCCGGGCTTGAGGTCGCGGTGGATGATGCCCTTCTGGTGCGCGTGTTGCACCGCGTCGCAGACCTTCACGAACAGCCGCACGCGCGCAGCGTGGCCGAGCCGGCGCCGGTTGCAGTAGGCCGTGATCGGTTCGCCGCGCACGTACTCCATCACGAAGTACGGCAATCCCTCAGGCGTCGTACCACCATCGAAGATCCGCGCGATGCCGGGGTGGTTCATGAGCGCCAGCGCCTGGCGCTCGGCCTGGAATCGCCGCGCGATCTCGGGCCCGGCCTCGGCGTCGCCGAGCAGTTTCAGCGCGACGAGCCGTTCCATCGGTTCGACCTGGCGTGCGAGCACGACGACGCCCATGCCGCCGCTGCCGAGCTCGCGCAGCAGCTCGTAGTTGCCGATGCGGCGCAGCGGGGCCATCGACGCGACGAGCGGGTGGCGCAACACGCTGGCTGTCGGCAGCTCGTTCTGCGCGAGCAACGCGAGCAGGCGTTCGCGCAGCATTTCGTCGCGGATTCCGGTGACGAGTTTCTCGCGCTCCGGCGTCGGCAGCGCGATTGCGCGATCGAACAGCGCACGAAGCTCGGACTCGCGCCCTGTCTCAGTCATCGGCTGTGCCCGTAGCGCCGAGGCGGTCCTGCAGCCAGGCACGGGCAAAGCGCCAGTCGCGTTCGACGGTCGGCAGCGAGGTCGCGAGGGCTTGGGCGATCTCGGGCATGCTGAGGCCGCTGAAGAAGCGCATTTCGACGACCTGGGCCGGACGCGCGTGCTCGCGCTCGAGCTCGAGCATCGCTTCGTGCAGCGACAGGATGTCCGCGAACGGCAGCGGCTCCACGACCTCGGGCAGGTCGTCGTCCAGCGGTTCCTTGCGATGCACGTCGCGCTTCAGCGCGCCGCGGCGGCGCGCCTGTTCGACCAGGATGTTGCGCATCGCGTTCGCGGCGGCGCCGAAGAAGTGGGCGCGGCCGTCCCAGCCCGGATCGCCGCCGGCCACGACGCGCATCCAGGCTTCGTGCACGAGCTCGGTCGCGCGGATCGTCTGCCCGCGGGCCAGCTTGGCCACGCGCGCGCGAGCCAGTTGCCGCAGCTCCTCGTAGACGAGCGGCAGCAGGCTCGCGGCGGCCACCCGGTCCGTCTTAGCGCGCGCCAGCACGGTCGCGATGACCGCTGCGTTGGACTGCGATGCCATATGGGCAATCCTACTGCGTTCGCGGCGCCGTAGCGAACGGTTCGAGCGCGGCCCGCCGGCAGCGGCTGCAGGCACGGTGCCACCGTGCCGTGCAACGGCGGGGGCCGCCCGGGATTCCTGTGGCTCGTGATGGGGTCGAGGACGACCTGACGAATGAACTCGTGGACGCAACTCCTCCAGAGACGTCCGGGTGACGGACAACACGTCGGTTGTGGTTTTCGGCCGACTTCTCCATGCGTTGTCTTGCACCTGGGCGACAGGGCCGGTGAAGCAGAGGCTTCGCCGGCCCGTTTTTTTTGCCCACTTCGTGCGCAGTTCGCGGCGCTCGGGACTCGAGGGGGGATGCCGTGATGGGCCGGCAACCCAGCGGACGGATGGCCTCGCGACGGGCAGATGTGCTGCCCGAGCCATTCCCGAAGCTCCCATGCGATACCCCACACTCGATCACGCTGCTGACCCGGCCCTGCACGGCCGCCTGCTCGAACTCGCGGCGCGCACGCACGACACCGCACTCGAGCGGGTTGCCCGCGGAGAACCGCCGCGCGACGGCAGCACGATGGCGACCGAGCGGGAACGCAGCGACTGGGTCAACACGTGCCTCATGGATGCATTCAAGAACACCGGCGATGCCGAAGTATTCGCGCTGCTGTTCGAGCTCAACCGCAGATCCTTCATGCAGGCGATCTCGGGTCGATTGCGCCACTGCCGCAGTTGCGTCGACGCCGAAGACGTGCTGCAGGAGAGCTTCCTGAACATCTACCGCTACCCGCACCGCTTCCTGGCCGACCGCGCCGATTCGTTCCGCAACTGGGGCCACCGCATCGTGCGCAACACGCTGATCGGTTTCTTCCGCGGGCAGGCGCGGCAGCCGAAGCCGTTGTGCCTCGACGAGGAGCACGAACCGCCGGCGGACCCGCACGTGCTGTCGCCCGAACGCGTGGCGTCGGATCACGAGAGCGTGGATCTCGTCAACCATGCGTTCGTGCTGTTCCTCGAGCTCTACCTGCGGCAATTCAGCCGCCTCTCGGCGAGAGAACAGCGCGCCCTCACGCTGGCCGAGATCGAAGGCTGGTGCTACCGCGACATCGCGCGCGAACTCTGCATGTCCGTCGCGAACGTGAAGGTGTTGATCTACCGCAGCCGGCAGCGGATCTGTCGCGGCATGAGCGACGCGCTCGCCGAGCTCGGTCGCTCGCTGCTCGCGGCGGACGAAGCGCCTGCGGCTCCCGAAGCCCCCTGATGGGTCGAGGGCCGGCTCAGCACTTCGCGGTCTTCCGCTTCTTGCCGACGCGGCCCATCGACTCGATCTTCTCGATCGTTTCGAGCGCGAGTGGGACCCTGCAGGCCGTGCCGCCCATGTCGACCTCGACCTTGCCGAGCTTCTTCGCGGTGGCCTTGGCCTGTGCGAGCAGCGGTGTCACGCAGCTGCCGACCGCCGTCACGAACCCGTTCATGCAATAGCGTACGCGGTTCTGGGCGCCGTCGATTCTCTGCTCGACGCGCTTCAGCAGGGTCTTGAGCTCCGGCAAGTCCAGTTCGTCATCGGCGCACATCGAGACGATGCTCGACCAGGTGTTCCAACCCGCCGCGGCGACGTGCTCGCGCTGCGAGTCGATCCACTCGTGTGCCAGCTCGCTTCCGAACGAGCTCTCGGCGGCGACCCAAGGGACCGTGTATTCGCTGATCATGTTCGAGCGGGCCGCCGCGACCCACTCGGCGAGCTCCTTCTTCGACATCTTCGCGCCATCGGCGACGAGTCCCGCGAGATACATCGCATCGAGGTTTCCGGTCGCGTAGAGCTCGAGCGCCAGATCCTGACGCCCTTTGATCTTCTTCGCGATCACCTTCATGTCGGCGATCTTGACGCCGAACAACTCGCCGGTCGCACCGTGCTCGAGCCAGGTCTTCTTCGTCTGCGCGTTGCCGGCCTTCTTCAGCGCCGCCATGGTCTGTGCGAGGTCCATGGCTCCGAGCTCACAGTCCGGTCGTGAACGTGATCATCCACTGGAACCCGTTGACATCGACGTCGCCGAGGCCGCCGCCCAGGTCGTAGTGCGCGTCCGTCCAGCGCGTCGCGGCGCCGATCATGAACCGGCCCAGGACGATGTCGAGGCCGGTGCGCACGTAGAGGCCGTAGCCGAACCCGGACCCGTCGATGGCGGCCTGATCATAGAAGGCCCAACCGATCGTCGGCCCCGCGCCCGCGTAGAGCCGCAGGCTGTCGCCGAGGAACGTGCTGACCATCGGACCGCCGTAGAAGTCGAAGATGAACAAGTCCACGTCCACGGCGACGGCGGCACCGCCGCCGCCGATGATGAAGCCCTCGGCGTTGCCGCGGCCCTGCAACTGCAGGAACGCTTCGAGCCCGAAATCGAGCTGGTCGCCGGAGAGCTTCCACTGGCCGCCGCCACCGAGCATGAACATCTCGTCGAGGTCGCCCCGGTCACCATCGACGTTCGGAAAGCGGCCGCCATCGCGCTCTATCTTGTCGTAGGTGCTGACGCCGATGTAACCCTGTTGCAGCGCCTGACCCTTTCGCCACCTCGGGCCACTCGCCTGCCGCTGCGGACCTTGTGGTTCTGGTGCCGGCGCGAGGTCGGAAACGGACAGGTCGGGAGGGGACAGGTCGGGAGGCGACAGCGCGAGGTCGAGAGGCGACGCAGCGTGGTCAGTCGTCCGCTGCGAGCCAGCTTGCGTACCGTCGAACGAGGGGGCGCGGCTCGTCGCATCGCGATCGGGGGCGAGCGAGTTGCCGGTGGCGCAGCCAGCGAGGCAGAGCAGGAGTGAGAGGCTCGGAACTTTCATGGGCGGAGCGGTGCAGAGGGCTGTCGGTGGTTGGCGCACGAGCATCGCCCGCGCAGTGCGCCGTGCCAATGCAATTCGCGATATGCGGCACGGATGCCACAGGCCAATGTCGCGAATCGCTTCGGCCGCCGCCATACCATGCGGCAATGACGACGTCACCGACTCGGGATCTCACGCGTACCACGTTCGCATTGCTGCTGCTCGGCGGTCTGCTGATTTCGACCTTCTGGATCCTGCAGCCTTTCCTGGCCGCGTTGGTGTGGGCGTCGATGCTCGTGATCGCCTGCTGGCCCATGCTGATCGGTCTGCAGCGCCGACTCGGCAACCGCCGCGGTGCCGCCGTCGCGTTGATGCTGGGCGCGCTGCTGCTGGTGTTCGTGGTCCCGATCACGCTGATCCTCGGCGTGCTCGTGACGCACGCCCCGGAGCTCGCGGACTGGGTGCGCCATTTCCTCGAAACCGGTTTGCCAGCGCCGCCGGACTGGGTCGCCAAGCTGCCGCTCGTCGGCGCGCGCGTGGCGGAGAAGTGGCGCGAGCTCGCGGCAGCCGGTCCCGAGGGGCTGCCCGCGGTGATTGCGCCACATGCCGAGAACCTCGCGGCCTGGTTCGTGGCCCAGGCCGGCGGTGCCGGGCGGATGTCCCTGCACTTCGCGTTGATGTTGTTGTTCGCCGGCGTGTTGTTCGCACGCGGCGAAGTGCTCGCCACCACGGTGCGCACCTTCAGCCGCCGGGTTGCCGGCGAGCGCGGCGACAAGGTCGTCGTGCTCGCTGCGCAGGGCATCCGCGCGGTCGCGATCGGCGTCGTCGTCACGGCTCTGGTACAAGCCGTGGTCGGCGGCATCGGCCTCGCGATCGCCGGCGTGCCGCTGGCCGGGTTGCTGACTGCGGTGATGTTCCTGGCTTCGCTGGCGCAGATCGGTGCCGCGCCGGTGCTGGCGCTCGCGGCGGTCTGGCTGTTCGTCAACGACAACATCGGCTGGGGGATCGCGATGGTCGGCTGGACGGCGCTGGTCGCGAGCCTCGACAACATCGTGCGACCGCTGCTGATCAGGAAGGGAGTCGACCTGCCTCTCGTGCTGTTGTTCGCCGGCGTCGTCGGCGGCTTGATCGCGTTCGGTCCGATCGGCCTGTTTGCGGGTCCCGTCGTACTCGCGGTCGGCTACACGCTCTTGTCCGCGTGGATGGCAGAATCGCCTCAGCCCGACTCGGCTGCTGCGGCGGCCGGATAGCACGCACGGGTGCATCCGATCGGTTCGGGTGCTACGGTTCTGCGCCCTATGTTGGGAATGCCCTTGGCCGAGATCGGCCCTTCTGTCGACGGCAGCCATCGCCGCGGCGGGGCCTGTGCAGCGTTGTTCGCGGTCCCCGTGCTGCACTCGGCGCCCTACCCGTCGTTGTTCAGCGGCGAGATGCTCGACCTGGTCGCGGAGATCATCTCGTGGGTCGCGATCATCATTGCGCCCATCTTCGGCATCACGGTCTTCTGGCTGCTGCACATCATGCCCGAGAAGATCGCCATCAAGCGCAAGCATCCGCAGGTCCAGGCGATCCACACGCTGTGTCTGTTGTCGCTGTTCTTCGGCGGGCTGCTGTGGCCGCTCGCCTTCTTGTGGGCCTACAGCAAGCCGGTGTTCTACAAGATGGCCTACGGCACCGATGTCGGTGAGGCGCACGGAGCCGCCGAGCCCGAAGCGAAGGCCGACGTACACGAAGTCGAGGATGTCGACGAGAGGGCAGAGCGTGAGCGAAGCAGAGAGCGGGAGGGGCTGGACTGATGGAACTCATCCTCCTCCTCATCTACTCGTTCTTCGTCTGGCTCGTCTTCTTCAAGTTCAAGTGGCTGCCCTGGAACATCACGAGCCAGGTGATCGTGTTCACGCTGCCGATCGTGGCGTTGGCCGTGCTGATCTTCCTGCTCAATATCTTTGCGCCGTCGTCGGCCGATGTGCGCACGCTCAACTACGTCGTGCAGGTCGTTCCGCGTGTCTCGGGCCACGTCATCGACGTGCCGATCGAGCCCAATCGCCCGATCAAGAAGGACGACGTGCTCTTCAAGATCGATCCGACGCCCTACGAACAGCGAGTGCAGGCGCTCGAAGCCAAGGTGCTGCAGCTCGAAGCTGCAGTGCAGGTCGCCAGCGCCTACGAGCGCGAGCTGCAGGAGCAACTGACGAGTGCTGTGAACAAGGCCCGCAGCGCCGAAGCGCGTTTGCCGGAGCTCGAGGCTCGCGTCGCGAGCTCAGTGGCGTTGGAGCGAGAGCTCGGCGAGCAGCTCAAGGCCGCGGTCAGCAAGAAGGCCGCCGTCGGCAGCAAGCTCGACCTGGCCAAGAAGCGCGTTGCGCAGTTCGGCCAGCTGGTCCAGACGGGCGCCGGGTCGCGCTTCGACTTCGAGCAATCGGAAGCCGAGCTCGCCGGTCTCGTGGCCGAGTCCGAGGGGGCGACGGCCGCCGAGGCCCAGGTCCAACAGCGACTGTCGGCGCGTACCGAGCAGGGAAAGCTGGCCGACATTGCCGCGGCCGAAGCACAGCTCGCGCAGGCACGCAACGATCTCGAGAGCGCGCGCGCGGCTGAAGGCCAGGTGCGCCAGAAGCTCTCGGCACGCACGCCCGACGGCGACCTCGCGCAGGTGGCCGATGCCAAGGCACAACTGCTCGCCGCACGCGCGGATCTCGGCGAGGCACGCTGGAACCTCGAGCAGACGGTGTTCAAGGCGCCGGCCGACGGGACCGTCGTCGACCTGCAGCTGCGCAAGGGCTCGTACACGGTGCCGATGCCGCTTTCGCCCGTGATGGCCTTCGTCGAGAAGGAACAGTGGGTGATCGCGGTCTTCTCGCAGAACGAAGTGCGCAACGTCGAGCCCGGTGACGAAGCCGAGATCGCGATGCTGACGTACCCGGGCCGGATCATCAAGTGCAAGGTCGACTCGATCGTCTGGGCGACGGCACAGGGCCAGCTGCCGATGAGCGGTCGCATCCCCGGCGCAGCAGCCCAGCCGCTGACCGACGGCAAGCTCGCCGTGCGCCTGGTCCTCGACGGCGAGGACAAGGACCTGTTCCTGGCCGCCGGCGCGCGTGGTGTGGGCGCGATCTACACCAAGAAGGGTGCGATGATCCACATCATCCGCAAGGTGTTCTTGCGAGTCAGCACCAAGATCGACTGGTTCGTCTTCAAGCTGCACTGAGCCGTGAAACGACCCTGCGAATCACTCGGCCTGCTCCTGCTCGCGGCGTTTGCTGCCTGCGCGACGCTGCCACCACCGACAGCTGAAGAGATCCGCAGCGAAGCGCTGCCAGGCGTCGCGATTCCCGCCGCCTGGAAGAGGGACTCTGCTGAGGGAGCAGTCCAGGACTATTGGCTTGCGACGTTCGCCGATCCGACGCTCGACGCGCTGGTCGCCGAGGCCCTGCTGCGCAACCACGACCTGCGCATCGCCGCGACGCGCGTCGAGCAGGCGATGGCGCAGGCAGATGTGGCGCGCGCCGCACTGTGGCCCGCGATCAACCTGCTCGGCACAGGAGGCCTCAAACTCGGCGGCGGCGACCTGGTGTCCGCGCTGCAAGGCGTGCTGCTCGGCATCTCGTGGGAGCCGGACTTGTGGGGACGCCTGCGCTATGGCCGCGATGCTGCCGAATCGAGCCTCGCCGCGGCCCAGGCCGACTTCGAGTTCGCGCGGCAAGCGCTCGCAGCGACGGTCGCGCGCAGCTGGTTCTATGCGACCCAGGCATTCCTGCTGCGTGGCATCGCGGACGAGGTCGTGGCCGCGGCGCAGCAGCTCGTCGAGCTCGCGCAGCAGCGCAGCACGGTCGGCATCGGCACCGAACAGGACGTCGCGAAGGCGCAGGCCGCACTTGCTGAGTTCGAGGATGCTCGGAGCCAGCTCGCGCTCGCCCACGAGCAGGCGCTGCGCGCGCTCGAGCTGCTGCTCGGGCGCTACCCTGCGACGGAGCTGCAGGCGCGCGTCGATCTGCCCGCGCTGCCGGGCCCGGTTCCGGCCGGCATGCCGCTCGGCATGCTCGAACGACGCCCCGACATCATCGCTTCCGAACGGCGCGTAGCGGCCGCGTTCCAGCGTGTCGGCGAGGCCAAGGCCGCGAAGCTGCCGAACATCTCGCTGAATGCCAGCGCTGCCGCGATCGCCAGCGACATCGTCGAGCTCAAGAGCGACTACGAAAACCCCACGTTCGGCGCCGGCGCGAGGTTCGTCGCGCCTCTCTACCAGGGTGGCGCGCTCGAAGCACAGGAGCAGATCCGCACGGCCCAGCAGCGCGAGGCGGTGGCCGACTACGGGCGGCGCGTGTTGAAAGCGCTCGGAGAAGTCGAGGACGCTCTCGCGAGCGGCCACGTGCTGGCCGAGCGCCGCGCAGCGCTCGAGCGCGTGCTGGCCCAGAACGAACGCGCGCTGGCCTTGGAACGCGACTCGTATCGCATCGGTCGCAGCGACCTGCGCGCCGTGCAGCAACAGTTGCTGGCCGTCTATTCCTCGCGCACTGCCTTGGCGAGCCTGCGCGCCGCGGAGCTCGCGCAGCGCGTGAACCTGCACCTCGTGCTCGGCGGCAGCTTCGTCACTCGCGAGCAACCACCCGCGCCCGGGGACGGCCGCTGAGGCCGTGGAACACGACATGCCGGTGCGATCTCCGCTACCTTTCCCGTGATGCCACGCCCGCGACGGTCCGCCCTGCTCCTGTTCTGCGCACTCGCGCTGCTCGGTGGTTGCGGCATCGTGCAGGGCGCCGCGGACGCACCCAGCAAGCTCGCGGGCATGGTGTTCCCGGGCACGCAGACGACCGTGCCGCCGCCCGATCAGGTGCTCAAGGACCTGCTGCAGTTTGCGGACCAGATCGCGCTGCGCTCCAACGTGGCTTTGCGCGAGTTCGAGCTGCGGGCCGGCACGCCCGAAGCGGCGACGCAGGCCGCACAGTGGCAGCTCGAGATCCTGCGGTTGTCGACGCAGCACGCCGCGAGCCCGAACTCGTTCTCGAGCCTGCTCGATCTGTCGCTGCTCGTGACGCTCGCCGGTTGGTTGCAAGAAGACGTGTGGGCAGCGCAGTGGGGTGAGGCCGTGCAGCCGGTGCACCGCGCGCTGGCCGACCTGCAAGTGGAGGGCTGGCGGCTGCTGGCCCGCAACTGCGACCCGAAGCACCTCCAGGAAATGCGCGAGCTGCTGCGCCGCTGGCGCGAAGAGCACCCGAAGCTCACGCGCGCGTCGATCCTCGAGTTGCCGAGCTTCACGAGCCTGCTCGAACAGAGCCCTGCGGCCACCAGCGGTTCGAGCAGCTTGCTCGGCATCGTCGGGCTCGATCCGCTGTCAGGGCTCGAACCCACGGCGCGGGAGATCGAGCGATCGCGCGAGCTCGCCGAGCGTCTGCTGTTCTTCGTCGAACGCGCGCCGCGGCTCGTGTCGCTCGAAATCGAGGTGAGGATGCTGCAGGCGCGTTCATCGGACGAAGTGCGGCAGGTGCTCGCGGACATGGGCCGTGTCACCACGAGCCTCGAGAGCTTCGCCAACACGGCCGCGGGTCTGCCGGCCGCCATCACCGCGGAACGCGAAGCCGCCTTGCGCCAGATCGACGACACGCTGTCGCAGCAGCGCACCGGCCTGTTGCGCGATCTCGACACGGCGCAGGCACCGCTCGGCTCGGTGTTGGAGAAGACGCAGACCGCGCTCGCCGCCGGCGAACGCATGTCAGCGGAATTGACGCGCGCGCTGCAAGCCCTCGACGCGTTCGTCGAGCGCGTCGCAGGGCCGAAGGACGCGGCGCCCCAGCCCGAAACCGTGGTCGCCGCGGTGCCCGCTTCGTCGGCGCCGGCCGGGAAACCGTTCGACATCGTCGACTACGGCAATGCGGCTGAGCGCGTCGGTGTCGCCGCGAACGAGCTCACGTCGCTCGTCGCCGCGATCGACCAGCGCCTGCCCGAACTGAAGCGCCTGGTCGAGGAGACCACGACGCGTGGCGAACAGGCAATCGACCACGCCACGACGCGCGTGCTGATGATCGGTCTCGCGCTGATCGCTGCCGTGTCGCTGGCGGTCCTGCTGGTTCGATGGCTCAGCGTGCGCCAGCGGGCCAGCACGGCCGGCTGAGCACGCAGGTATGGCATTGGTGCCGATCCAGCAGCTTTCCTGGGTCATTACGATCCGCTACCTTCCCATCAGCGTTGACCGCTGGACGCACGAGAGGACCCCTATGAGAACCACGATGATTGCGATCGTCGCGCTGCTCGCCGTTTCGACTCCGGGATGCAGCCTGCACGCGAGCCTGACCGAATTCGAGATAGCCGCGGGCGCCGCCGAACCGAAACCCCAGGAGCCGGCGAATACCGCGCCGAAGCCCCAGGAGCCGGCGAAGGCCGCGCCGAAGCCGCAGGAGCCGGCCAAGGCGGAAACAGCCAAGGCGGAGACCGGCAAGCCCGAGACGACGTTCAAACCTGAGCAGCTCGAGCAGATCGTCGCGCCGATTGCGCTGCACCCCGACTCGCTGCTGGCGCAGATCCTGATGGCCTCGACCTATCCGCTCGAGATCGTCGAGGCATTTCGCTGGCTCGAGAAGAACCCGAAACTCAAGGGGACCGAGCTCGAGGAGGCGCTCAAGAAGACCGACTGGGATGCCAGCGTGAAAGCCCTCTGCGGCTTCCGCGACGTCGTCAAGCAGATGAACGACAACCTGGATTGGACGCAGGACCTCGGCGACGCCTTCCTGGGCCAGAAAGCCGCACTGATGGAGACGGTGCAGAAGATGCGCAAGAAGGCGCTCGATGCGGGCAACCTCAAGACGACCGAGCAGCAGAAGGTCACGCAGGAGAGCGAGGTCATCGTCATCGAATCGACGAAGACCGAGGTCGTCTACGTGCCGTCCTACTCTCCGACGGTCGTCTATGGTCCGTCGTGGAGCTACCCGTACTACTACTACCCGCCCATGTACGCGCCGCCGCCGGCGGGCTACGGCTTCATGGCTTTCACGGCCGGTGTCGTCTGGGGCGCAGCCATCTGGGGTGGCTGCAACTGGCACGGCAACGACGTGAACATCAACGTCAACAAGTACAACAACTTCAACCGCAACACGAACATCAACGGCGGCCGCGACAACCTGCCGGGCGGCGGCAATTCGAGCTTCAAGCACAACCCGTCGCATCGCAAGGGCGTGAACTACAAGAGCCCGCACACCGCGCAACAGTTCGGCGGAACCGCGGGCCAGAGTCGCGTGACGAAGGACCAGGCGCGAGGCTTCGATCGTTCGTCGCCGGGCGGCGGCGGCAATCGGGCCGGTGCCTCGGCTCCGCGCGCGGGTACTCAGCCGGGCGGCGGCGCATCGCGCCCCTCGACGTCGAATCCATCTGCCTCGAGGCCGAGCACGACCAAGCCGAGCACGGGCAAGGGCACGAGCAAGTCCGGCAGCAGCGCGCTGAGCGGCTCGCGCAATCCCAGCGCCGACCGTTCCGCGAGCAGCCGCGGGGCCTCGAGCCGCGCGAGCAGCAGCGGTGGCAGGTCCGGCGGTGGCGGTGGCAGGTCTGGCGGCGGTGGTGGGCGCGGCGGCGGCGGCGGACGGCGATGAGGCCGAACAAGGAAACCGACACCATGACCAGAAACCGACTCGCCATGAACACTCGCACAACGACAGTCTTCGCCATGCTCGTCGCGCTTTGCAGTTGCGCGGGCACGTCAGGTCTACCGCGGCCGAGCGCGACGTTCGCGAAGCCCGAGGACGCGATCTTTGCGCTGGCGGAGGTCATCGAGACGCGCGACAGCGCGCGCGTCGATCAGCTCTTCGGCGACGGGGGCATCGAGCTGCTCGAGTCCGGCGACGAGGTCGCCGATCGCGAGGATGCGCTGCGGGTCCAGCAGAAGATCCGCGAGAAGCTCGCCTTCGAGGATCGTGACGCGACGACCAAGATCGCGCTGCTCGGCAACGAGGGCTGGCCGCTCGCGATCCCGCTCGTGCTGCAGGACGGCACCTGGAGCTTCGACGTCGAGGCCGGTGTCGAGGAGCTCGAGAACCGGCGGATCGGACGCAACGAGCTCTCGACGATCGCGACGATGCACGAGTATGTCGATGCGCAGCGCGAGTACTACGCGGAGGGTCGCGACGGCCTGCCGCTGGCCTATGCGCGCAAGGTGATCAGCAGCGAGGGCAAGCACGATGGCCTCTACTGGCCCACTGCCGAGAACGAGCCCGAGAGCCCGTTCGGACCGCTGATCGCGGCCGCGGCTCGCGAAGGCTATGCGAACGCAGGGAGCCGGCCCGAGGGCGAGCCGGTTGCGTATCACGGTTACCACTTCCGCACGCTGACGACGCAGGGAAAGCACGCGCCGGGCGGCGAGCAGAACTACCTCGACGAAAGGGGTCACATGACCCGCGGCTTTGCGCTGCTCGCGTGGCCGGCCAAGTATGGCAACTCGGGCGTGATGACCTTCATCGTCAACGCGCGCGGGATCGTCTACCAGAAGGACCTCGGCGAGGAGACCGAAACGGCCGTCGCGAAGATCGTCGCGTTCGATCCCGACGAGAGCTGGGACCCGACCGGCGGTTAGTTTGGTGCCGCGACATGCGGCGCGCGGCACTCGCGCCTGTGTTCACGCCGGGATCGTGATCACGGGTGAGGGCTCGTTGGTGCCCGGGTCGGACAGCGTGAACAGCATCATCATGAAGGTGAAGGCGCGTTTGCTGACCAGGTCGCGGTCGTCGATCCAGAACGTCAGGTTGCGGTAGCGGACCTGTACGAACGCGTCGGCAGGCGTGTCGGCCGCGGCGTGGATGCGGATGAGCCGGCCGACGTCGTCGGTGGGCGACAGTCCGGGCATGGCGCGCCCTTGCTGCACGTCCGTTTCCGGCACGTCGACGCCGAGTGCCATGGCCATCATGATCAGCATCACCGAACGCGTCGTGACCGCGATCTCGGTGTTGTTGCGCGGCACCGATCCGAACGCGAGCGTGAACTCCTCGGCCTTCTCGTCGAGTTTCAGCAGGCCCCGCAGCTCCTTTCCCTTCGCCGCGACTTCGGGCGACGGATGGTGCCGGATCACCATCACGACGCTCGGGGAGCCCGACTCGCCGCGCTTCACCCCCATGGAGACGCCGCCGATCTGCTGGATCTCGCGCATCAGTTGCAGCACGCGCACGAACTCCGCGTCGGGCGGCCTCGTGCCCTTCGTCGACCACTGCAGGTTGTCGAGGCCGTTGATCGTCGACACTGCGGCGAGCAGCACGCTGTCGGCGGGCCAGCCGGCCGGGATGGTCTGGAACACCGCGTCCGGCGTCAGCGGCGTCAGCAGCGTGCGCACGAACTTGTTGCCGGTCATCGGCACGTAAGTGATCGTCGGGCGGTCGGTGAAACGCGCCGAGCCGCCGAGAACACCGCCGAAGCCGCCGATGGCCGCGCCAGGCGGATCGCCGGACACCGAGGCGCCGCCGCTGACGCCGGTCTCGAACGTGTAGCCCGAGACGATCTGGCCGACGTCGACGAAGATCGGCGGATCGCTGTATCGCAGCTTGACGATGTTCAGCAGCGTCTGTCGTTTCCAGGAGTCGCTGATGGCGGAGCTGTAGTCGAAGCGATCTCGCGCGATCGTATCGGGACCGATGTTGGTACAGGAGGACAGCAGCAGCGAGCAGAGGCCGGCGCGGAGCAGGGGGTGACCGTGGTTCATGAGGGTTCTCGGAAGCGAGCGTCAGCAGGATGCCCGCGCCGACTTCAGCGGGCAACGCAATACCGCTGCCGCTCTTCGGCGGTCAACGCGCGCGGCGCGAGGTTCTCGACCCACGGCAGCAGTTCGAGCGGCCAGAACGTGAACGTGCCGTCGAGAGCCAGCACGACGAGCGTCTGTCCATCGGCGGCGAACCCGAGACTGCACGGCAGTTCCGGAGCGGGTTGCGGGAATTCGTGCGTGGCGTCGCCATCCGCACAACGCTGCACGGTGACGCGGCCGAGCGCGGTGCCGAAGGCGAGCCGTTCGCCCGGTGCGTCGAAGGCGATCGCGAGGACCCGGTCGCCGTTCGCGTTCGAGGTGCACGTCGTCGCGCCATCAGCCATCGCGAGCACCGCGACGGCGCCGTTGCGCGTGCCGTAGGCGAAACGCCGTCCGTCGTCGGAAGCGGTCCAGACGGTTGGGTCACCGAAATGCTCGCGGTGCCACAGCGAACGGCCCGAGGCAGCATCGGCGTCGGCGGGCCTGACCCGCTCGAGTCCTTCGTCATGGCCGCGATGCTACGCCGCGCTCCGGGCGCGGGCGAGCGGATCGCGAACGCGATCGACCCTGGCTCGCATCGCTCAGGATTTCGCGATGGTCGGCTCCGAGGTGGCGCGCAGCCAGGCCTCGGACGCACTCCAGGCCACGAGCAGAGGGCCGATCAGCTCGAGGAATTCCTCGACCCACTGGCTGTAGAGCACGAGGCCGAAGCCACGCAACTGGATCCCTGAGTTGGTCGTTCGCACTTCCATGGCCTCGAGCACGAACGCTACGCCAAGGCACACGAAGCCCGCGATCAGACGGATTCTGGCCGTGCGGTCACCGACCAGATGGCGCCGGCAGGCGCGGCAGGCAGCCACGCCGGCGACTGCGAACGGCAGCCCGAGCACGATGACCCAGGGATAGACCCCCGTGTGCTGCAGGGCTGCCCAGAAGGCTTCCCCGACACGTTCGTGCAGTCTGCAGAGATCGTCGATCATCAGCAGCGTGAAGAAGATCCCGGTCAGCGCGATCGACGCGCTGCCGACGGCTCGTCCCCAGCCGAAGCACGCGACTCCTGCCGCAAGCATGCATGCGAAGCCGAACCACGAAGGCACGCTGTAGTCGTCCCGCATGTCGAACCAGGATCTGATCTCGCTCGGCACGGCCTGGCGAACCGTGTACGACAGCTCGAGCAAGCCGTGCAATGCGGCCAGCGTGCACGCGATGCCGATTGCCGCCAGGGCGAGACGCCGTGGCAATGGCAACGTTCGGCTGTCAATGAACCGCGCGGCAGCGACCCGACCGGAGCCGGCATGGTCCGAGCCCGGCGGTTCCTTCATGTCCCAATGATGATGATGCGCCGGCACGGCAGCGGGCTATCCTGCCACCACGAGTCTTCCTCACGATGGTCATGCAATGATATCCCCGATCAAGCAATCAGGCCGAGTGCTTGTCGTCCCCGCGTTCGTGTGTACGGCGTTTCTGTACGCGCAGGAGCCGAACCTGGTGCCGGTGTTCGCGGACGGTGAGGCGCAAGTAGTCGACGCATGGAAACAGCCTTCCGAGTGGATCCAGGAGTACTTGTGGGTCGAAACGACCTTCGACTCCGATGGCGACGGCAAACCCGATCGCATGCACGTCGATGTCTACCGGCAGAAGCAGACGGACACCGATGGCTTGAAGGTGCCGGTCGTCTACGAGACGAGTCCGTATTTCGGGGGCATGGGTTCGACTGAGCCGACCTACTTCTGGGACCCGAAGCACGAGCTCGGCGCCGAGCCACCGCCGCGTACGCCGATGCCGGCGATCAGGTACAGGACCAAGGCCGGCATGATCCACCAATCCGAGGTGAGGACCTGGCTGCCTCGCGGCTACGCCGTCGTGCACTCGTCGTCGCCGGGCACCGGCTTCTCGCAAGGCTGCCCGACCGTCGGTGGCGACAACGAATCGCTGGCGCCCAAAGCCGTCATCGACTGGTTGTGCGGACGCGCCAAGGGCTACACGACGCCCGACGGCGACAAGGAGATCAAGGCCAGCTGGTGTTCGGGCAAGGTCGGCATGATCGGCACTTCGTACAACGGCACGCTGCCGTTGGCCGCCGCGAGGACGGGTGTTCCCGGACTCGAAGCGATCATCCCGATCGCGCCGAACACCTCCTACTACCACTACTACCGCTCCAACGGCTTGGTCCGCCATCCGGGCGGCTACATGGGCGAGGATGTCGACGTGCTCTACGACTTCATCAACAGCGGCAACCCCGAGCGCCGCGACTGGTGCAACCAGCACATCCGCGACGGCGAGCTCAAGAAGGGCCAGGACCGCCTGTCCGGCGACTACAACGACTTCTGGGCCGGGCGCGACTACTTGAACGATCTGGCGCCGATGAAAGCCGCGCTGCTGATGTCGCACGCGTGGAACGACTGGAACGTGATGCCCGAGCACAGCGTGCGCATCTATGCCGCGTGCAAGCGCATGGGCTTGCCGTGCATGGCGTACTTCCACCAGGATGATCACGGTGGTCCGCCGCCACTCAAGCTCGTGAACCGGTGGTTCACGCGGTTCCTGCACGGCGTCGAGAACGGCGTCGAGAAAGACCCGCATGCGTGGATCGTGCGCGAGAGCAGCGCAGTCAATCGCGTGACCCAGCCGACACCGTACGCCGACTACCCGAATCCAGACGCGTCACCGGTCAGGTTGCATCTCGTGGCCGGTGGTGCTTCGGTCGGCGGGCTCGGCACGGCTGTGGTGCCCGGCCAGAAACCCGAGAGCCTCGTCGACAATGTGGCCGTGCCCGGCGCGGAACTCGCGGCCGCGGATAGTTCGCCGCATCGGCTGCTCTACGCGACGCCCGCGCTGCAGGAGTCGCTGCATCTGTCGGGCACGCCGCGTCTCACGATCAAGATCGCCGCGAGCAAGCCGGCCGTGAACCTCTCGGTCTGGCTCGTGTCGTTGCCATGGGTCGAGAAGGTGCTCGACCAAGGCAGGGAGCGGAAGGCCCCCATCACGGACAACCTGATCACGCGCGGATGGGCCGACCCGCAGAATCACCACTCCCTCACGAAGGGCGAGCCGCTCGTGCCGGGGCAGTTCTACGAGATGAGCTTCGACCTGCAGCCCGACGACCAGATCATCGCCAAGGGCGAACGCATCGGCCTGATGATCTTCTCGAGCGACCGCGACTTCACGCTGTGGCCCGCCGCTGGCACCGAGCTCACGATCGACCTCGGCGCCACGTCGCTCGAGTTGCCGGTGGTGGGGGGCGCTGCCGCGTTCGAAAAGGCTACCGTAGGATCTGCCGAGGTCCGCTGACATCGGCTGCTTCGCGATCGAGCTGCCGCATGCGCTGTTGGTCCGCGACGACTTGATAGAATGACATACTCGCCCGAGCCCCCAATCATGAACCCGACCGAGCCTCGACCCGAACCAGACAAAGAACAGAAACCGATCACCGAAGCGATCGGCGGCACCGACTTCCTCGTGCGCGAAGTCGTGCTCAAGAAGGAATCCGAGCACGCTTGGGGCGCGCTGTCGGCCAAGATCATCCACTACCTGCGCACGCGTTTCGCGAACAGCTCGTTCCCGCCGGGCATCGAGTTCAACGACTTCGTCAGCGAGGCCATGCTGAAGATCCTGACGTCGATCGACACCTTCGAGCATCGCGGCAAGGACTCTTTCTGGAAGTGGGTGCAGACGCTCGCGACCAACCTGACACGGGACATGTGGCGCAAGTTCGACCGCGATCGCAAACTCGGTCTGCTCGGACGCGGCGACGGCGATGCCGACGAGAGCCGGCCACCGTCGGCCGCCGAGACGGCACCGGAGACCGGTGAGACGCCGACTCAGGTCGTGCGATTCCGCGAGCTGCAGAAGGCAGAGCGCGAGTGTGCTTCGAAGCTCGGCAAGGACATGCGCGAGGTCTACATGTTCCGGCGTCAGCTCGACCTTTCGTTCGCCGAGATCTCGGCGCGCATGGGCGGTATCAAGGAGGCGACGCTGCGAAGCCACTACATGCGCGCGCGCGACCAGATCCGCGAGTGCCTCGGCAGCAAGATCGACGAGCTGGGCAAGCGCATCAGCGGGTGGCAGTAACTCCCTCGCCGCCACGCGGCATTCTCTTACGGGGCGAAACAGCTACACCGCTGCGGCGATGGCGCGGTTCCCGTCGCCTGCGGGGCGACCTGCGAAAAGGCGGAAACGTCGCACTCAGCCGCCTCACATGTTGCGGCGATACTGGCCGCCGACGCGGTAGAGGGCGTCAGACATCTGGCCGAGCGAGCACACTTTCGCTGCTTCCATGAGGCTCGCGAAGACGTTGCGGTTCCCGACCGCCTGCTGCTGCAGGTTCGCCAGCGCAGTTGCCGCTGCGGGTCCCGCCGCGCGTTGGAACTGCTCGAGTCCTTCGATCTGCGCGTGTTTCTCGGTGTCCGTGCTGCGCATGACTTCGCGCACCACCTGGATCGGTGAACCGTCGCGGCCAAGGAACGTGTTGACGCCGATGATCGGCAGCTCACCGGTCGACTTCATCGACTCGTAGAGCATCGATTCGTCCTGGATCTTGCCGCGCTGATACATCGTCTCCATCGCGCCGAGCACGCCGCCGCGTTCGGACAGGCGCAGGAACTCGGCGTAGACGGCCTCCTCGACGAGGTCCGTCAGTTCCTCGACGATGAAGCTGCCCTGCAGCGGGTTCTCGTTCTTCGCGAGCCCGAGCTCCTTGTTGATGATGAGCTGGATCGCCATGGCGCGGCGCACGGAGTTCTCGGTCGGCGTCGTGATCGCCTCGTCGTAGGCGTTCGTGTGCAGCGAGTTGCAGTTGTCGTAGATCGCGTAGAGCGCCTGCAGCGTCGTGCGGATGTCGTTGAAGTCGATCTCCTGCGCGTGCAGGGAGCGGCCCGACGTCTGGATGTGGTATTTGAGCATCTGGCTGCGCTCGTGGCCGCCGTAGCGATGCTTGATCGCCTTGGCCCAGATGCGACGCGCGACGCGTCCGATCACCGCGTATTCGGGATCGACGCCGTTGCTGAAGAAGAAGCTCAGGTTGGGCGCGAACTCGTCGATGTGGAGTCCGCGGCTCAGGTAGTACTCGACGTAGGTGAAGCCGTTCGCGAGCGTGAACGCGAGCTGCGTGATCGGGTTGGCTCCGGCCTCGGCGATGTGGTAGCCCGAGATCGACACCGAGTAGAAGTTGCGCACGCGGTTCTCGGTGAAGAACTGCTGCACGTCGCCCATCATGCGCAGCGCGAACTCGGTGCTGAAGATGCACGTGTTCTGTGCCTGGTCCTCCTTGAGGATGTCGGCCTGTACCGTGCCTCTCACGACGGCGAGCGTCTCGGCGCGGATCTTCGCGTAGACATCCTTCGGCACGATCTGGTCACCCGTGATGCCGATCAGCATGGTGCCGAGGCCATCGTGGCCCTTCGGCAGCTCGCCGCGATACCCGGGCCGCGGCAGGCCGCGCTGCGCGTACAGTTCGTTGATCTTCTGGTTGGCGGCGGCGACCTGACCGTTCTGCTGCAGCCAGCGTTCGCATTGTTGGTCGATGGCCGCGTTCAGGAAGAACGCGAGCAGCATCGGCGCGGGGCCGTTGATCGTCATCGAGACCGACGTGACGGAGTCGCAGAGATCGAAGCCCGAGTAGAGCCGCTTCGCGTCGTCGAGCGTGCAGATCGACACTCCCGCGTTGCCGACCTTGCCGAAGATGTCGGGTCTCGATGCCGGGTCTTCGCCGTAGAGCGTGACGCTGTCGAACGCCGTCGACAGGCGCTTGTAGGACTGGCCCGCCGAGAGGTAGTGGAAGCGGCGGTTCGTGCGCTCGGGACCACCCTCGCCCGCGAACATGCGCGTCGGGTCCTCCGACAGGCGCTTGAACGGGTAGACGCCGGCCGCGAACGGGAAACGTCCCGGCACGTTCTCGCAGAGCAGCCAGCGCAGCCGGTCGCCGTGCGAGCGGAACTTCGGCAGCGAGACCTTCGGGATCGCGATGCCCGACAGCGAACGCGTGTGGTTCTTGATCCGCAGTTCGCGATCGCGCACGCGGAAGACGAAGTGCTCGGACGCGAAGCCGCGCGCCAGCTCGTCGAAGCCATCGAGCAGGCGCTGGCACTCGGGGTCGAGGCGAAGTCGGGCCGCGGCGAGCTCCTGGTCGAGCGCGGCGCGGGCCGCGACAGCGCCCGGCGGCAGCGCCGCTGCGGCCGCATGCAGCACGTAGCACGTCTCGGCGATCTGGCTCTGCTCTTCCGCCCAGCGGTTGTAGCGGCGGTTCTGCTCGACGATCTCGGCGAGGTAGCGCGTGCGCTCACCCGGGATCACGTGTTTGGTCTCGGCTTCGCCCTCGCGCAGCTCCAACGTGCTCGCGAAGCATCCGGGATGACGCGCGTCGAGAGCCTTCGCGACGGCGCGGTAGAGGCGATTGGTGCCAGGGTCGGCGAACGTGGCGGCCATCGTGCCGTAGACGGGCATGTCGTCGGCGGGGCGGTCGAAGGCCTTCTTGTTGCGCTGATACTGCTTCTTGACGTCGCGCAAGGCGTCACGCGCGCCGCGGCGATCGAACTTGTTGATCGCGACGAGGTCCGCGAAGTCGAGCATGTCGATCTTCTCGAGCTGGCTCTGCGCGCCGAATTCGGGCGTCATCACGTAGAGCGACACCGCGGCGTGGTCGACGATCTCCGTGTCGCTCTGGCCGATGCCGCTGCTCTCGAGCAGGATCAGGTCGAACCCCGCGAGCTTGAGGATCGCGAGCGCGTCCTGCACGGCTTCGGAAAGCGCCATGTTGGCGCGCCGGGTCGCCATCGATCGCACGAAGACGCGGCCATCGACCGCGGCGTTCATGCGGATGCGGTCGCCGAGCAGCGCGCCACCGGTCTTCTTGCGCGTCGGATCCACGCAGAGCACGGCGATCTTGTGCTGCGGGAAGTCGAGCAGGAAACGGCGCAGCAGCTCGTCGATCAACGAGCTCTTGCCGGCACCGCCGGTGCCCGTGATGCCGAGCACGGGTGGCAGGTCTGTGGCCTTTGCGAGCTGTTCGCGCACCGCGCTGCGGTGCCGTTCGGGGAAGCTCTCGACGAGCGTGATCGCAGCTGCAACGGTGCGCGCGTCCGATGCCTGCAGCGCCGGCAGCGGGTCCTCGGCGCGCGCCGTCGCGAAGTCGCAGCGGCGCAGCATGTCGTCGATCATGCCCTGCAGTCCGAGCGATCGGCCGTCGTCCGGCGAGTAGATGCGGCAGATGCCGTACTCGTGCAGTGCTTGGATCTCCTCGGGCAGGATCACGCCGCCGCCGCCGCCGAAGATCTTCACGTGTCCGGCGCCGCGCTCGCGCAGCATGTCGAACATGTAGCGGAAGAACTCGTTGTGACCGCCCTGGTAGGAAGTGACCGCAATGCCCTGCGCGTCCTCCTGGATCGCGGCGTCGACGATCTCGTGCACCGAGCGGTTGTGACCGAGGTGGATCACCTCCGCGCCCGTGGCCTGGGCGATGCGACGGAAGATGTGGATCGACGCATCGTGACCATCGAACAGGCTCGTGGCGGTCACGAGCCGGATCTTGTTGCGCGGTCGGAAGGGCTGCACCGGCGTGCCGGGAGACCCCGAGGGGGTGGCTGCGGGAGATGCGGAAGCCGCGGAAGTCACGATGCAGTTCGTCAGCGACGGACGTCGATCAACACGGGCGCCAATCTACTGGACGCTGGCCCGGCTGCCGAGCGATCCATTGACTCCCCGCAGCCCCGACCGCGAACCGGCTCGCCGCTACTCGGCGGCAGCCTCCTCGGCGGACATCGGCGAGAAGTGCTGCGCGACGATCTTCCAGTCATCACTCATGCGGCAGAGCGAGAAAGTGCAACGCCCACCTTGCTCGTGGTTGCGGCCCTCGGGGTCGACCTGTGCGAGGCGCCAGCTCCCGATCACGGTCGCGAACTGGTCCTCGAAGATCTGGAAGTCGAGATCCTTCAGTTCGAGCTTGACCGACTCCAGGTAGCGGAATTCCTGATCGAGCACTTCCTCGAATTCGCCCCAACCGCGGTCGCGGCGGCCCGAAGCGTCGAGGTTCTGGAAGCGCTTGTCGGTCCAGAAGTGCGATCGGAAGGTCTTCAAATCCCGGCTGTTGAACGCCTGCCGCATGCTGCGAAAGAAGTCGTCCAGTTCCTTCAGGCTTTCGACGCTCATGAGATAGATCGTCCTTCAGGGCGCCGGTCCATCCGGCCCGAGTCTGCAACCGTCTTGTCAGCGCGCCGCACCGTGGGGCGTAACCGGCTAGCGCGCAATGTGCTTGTAGAGAGGCTCTTTTGCCTTTTCGTAGACGACTTTGCCGTTCACAACTGCCGTCGTCACGAAGGTGCTATAGTGCAGCGGGTCCCCATCGAGAATCAAGACATCCGCGTCCTTGCCCGGCTCGAGCGAGCCCACGCGGGACTCGATCCCCAGCATCTTCGCGGCATCTAGAGTCAGTGTACGTAGGGCCTTGCGGTTGTCGAGCCCACCGCGGACCGCAAAAGCGGCGTCGAAGTGCGGCG
Source organism: Planctomycetota bacterium (assembly GCA_035649575.1). Classification (GTDB taxonomy): domain Bacteria; phylum Planctomycetota; class UBA1135; order UBA1135; family UBA2386; genus DASVAL01. The sequence goes on along the minus strand of DASRJH010000006.1, from coordinate 5,540 downwards.
TGTTCAGGTCCTGCCCCATGATGCCGCCGGTGCCGACGCCGGCTCCGCCGAACATGCCACCAGGGCAGGTCACGGCGACTGGCACACCGGCGTTGGCCAGGATCGCCGCCGAAGCGATGTTGCTGCCGGTGCGATCGGGGTCTTGCGGCGACGGTGGAACGCGATCGCGCGGGCTCAGCACGACCATCGATCCCGTTGCTGCCACTTCGTCGGGGATCAGCCAGGCGCTGACGGGCTTCTGCAGGACCACACCCTTGCCGAACAGCTTCGCGACTTCGAGGCCCTGTCGGATGGCGTCGAGGTCCGAGGCACCACCGCCACCGCCGCGGCGGCCACCGCCGCCACCGCCGCCCAGCGTGACCCACAACTGAGCCTGCCCGCGCAAGACGGCCACTACCTTCTCGGCGCCTGCGGGCAACGCAGGTTCCTTGGCGTTCGGATCGGCCGCCTTCTGCTTGCCGAACTCCTCGAGGGCCTTCACGTATTCGCGCGACTTCTTGACGCTGTCCTCTAGCTTGTCGCGATCCGCGAGAGTCAGCGGGACCGAGAGGCCGACCACCGTGTCCTCCTTGAGGACCATGCCCTTCACGTCGCCGTAGGAGAGCTTGATGATCGCGTTGCTGCCGCTGAGCGTGGGCCCGGCGCCGGCCGAACCGGCCATGAACGTCGTCACGCCCGCGGCCAGCGCTTGCTTGATCTCGGGGTCGAACGGGTTGACCGAGTCGGCGAACGGCCCGCTACGCGGTGCACCCATGCCGAAGCCGAGCACGCAGACGAAGCCCGGGCTCACGGCCTTGCCCTTGGCGTCGAGGATCGTCGTGCCCTCGGGCAGGGTCAGGTTGTGCCCGACGGCTTCGATCTTGTCGTCAGCGAGCAACACCGAAGCACCCGTCATGCGTTGCCCGGTGCCGAGATAGACGTCCCCGCCGACGATCGCGAGATACGACTTGGGCTTCTTGTCGGCTTCCGTCGCGGGCTGCGGCGCCGACGCCGCTACGGGCTGGGCATTGTCGGGCCGCTGGCCACGGCGGCCGCGACCTTGCGCCGGAAGGTCGCATGCGGCGAGGAGACCGATGGCAAAGGCGAACAGGGCGTGCGTGCGCATGGGTGTACTCGGTGCGGTTCTCGGTTCGGACTTCGATTCGCGGGTGGTCGACATGGTCACGGCTGCTTCGGGACTTCTTTTCCATCGAGCCATACGGCTTCGAGCTGGCCGGTGGGGGACAACGGGTCGCCTCGGAAGACGAGCAGGTTCGCGATCTTGCCGGCTTCCAGCGAGCCCACGGTGTTCTCGATCCCGAGTGCTTTGGCCGGAACGAGCGTGACGCCGCGCAACGCGACGTCGGCCGGCAAGCCGGTGCGAACGAGCTCCATGAGGCGGAAGAACAACAGACGGACCTGGTTCGTGTTGTCGCCCAGCACGAAGCCGATCTCGATGCCGGCGTCGTGCAGCATCTTGGCCGGGTGGATCAGATGGCGCGACCGGGGCAGCGTCGTGAGGTCGGGCGGCAGCAGCACGGCGCACTTCATCGCCTTCGCCTGCTCGAGCACGAGATCGATCGTGCCGGCCTGGGTGTCGTGCCGCGTCACGAGCGTGCGCGGGAACTCGATGCTGTTTCCTACAGCCTGTTGCCAATGCAACATGTCAGCGGCCGAGTCGATCTGCACGATCGCCCGCCGCTTGCCTTCGAGCAGGTCCGCCAGGACCTCGATGTTGGGGTCCTTCGCTTCAGGCTTCGGTGCGGCCGCCGGCGCTGGCTGGCCGTTCCTGCCATCGGGTTTCGGCTCGGGCTTGGGCTCCGGCTTGGGTTCGGGTTTCGGCTCGGGCTTGGGTTCAGGCTTGGGTTCAGGCTTCGGCTCGGGCTTCGGTTCGGGCTTGGGCTCCGGCTTCGGTTGCTCGGTCTTCGGCGCCTCGGCCGGCTTCGCTTCGGTCGGCTTCGTCTCCGGGCTCGCAGGAGCGGCGGGCTTCTCGGGCGGCTTCTTGCGGGCTTCGACGACCTTCTGCGCCTTCTCGAAGCTCTCCTTGAGGACCTTCTTCGTCTGCTGATCGCGTGCCATACCGATCTGCACGAACGCGTCGTCGTCGATGGTCAACTGCTCGAGCGTCTTGCCATCGGGGCGCAGGGAGGCGCCGAGACCCGGGAAGGCCGAGCCGCTCGGATTGAGTGCGAGCGAGGTGATGCCGAGCCGCAGCAGATCGCCGAACACGTTCTGCTTTGCGTAGAGGCTGTCCACGACCTTGGTCGCGGCGCGGTTCTGCGCGCCGCCGCCCGAAGGTGGTCCCGTGGGAATCTCCATGCGGCCACCGCCGCGACGACCGCCTTGGCGACCCTCGTCGAAGCGCGGCTGCTGCGGCTGCAGCCCGGCGCGCGACGAGGCACTGACGAGACCCGGGATGATCGTCATGCCGGTGGCGTCGATGATGCGCGCGCCGGCCGGGGTGACGACATCGGCCCCGACCGCGTCGATCTTGCCGTTCTTCACGACGACCGTGCCGCGTTCGATCACGGGTCCCGACACGGTCACGACTCGTGCGTTCGTGAACGCGACCGGGCGCGTGTCCTGGGCGGCGGCGGCCGTCGTCACCGCGAGTGCGAGCAGGCTGGTGATGTGGGTTCTGTTCATGCTCATCGCACGTCTCCGAGCTGGTGGACCAAGGTTCCTTCGATGTAGACCCGCAGCGGCGAGTTGCGCGGATCGAGAGGATCGCCCGCGGTGACTTGGAAGTCGGCGTCCTTGCCGACGGTCAGCGAGCCGACGCGTTCTTCGATGCAGATCTGGCGGGCAGGCTGGATCGTCAACGCGCGAAGCGCGACGTCGTAGGCGAGCCCGAGCCGGATCGCCACGGCCGCCTGCACTTGCAGTTCCTCGGCGGCCACGACGGGCGCGTCGGTGTTGATCGACATGTCGTGGCAACCGACGTCCCAGTACGCCTGGCAGGTGCCCTGGAAACGCCCGTAGCGGTCGAACTCGTACATGCGCGGCCCCAGGTTGACCGGTGTCTTGCGCTTGGCGAGCGCTCCGGCCGCGAGCCAGCCGTCGAAGCAGCCGTGCGAGAGGATCATGCGCACGCCGAACACGTCCTGGAACATGCGCGCCGTCGCGATGCAGTCGCGCGCACCGGCCGTGTGGATCAGCACGGGCACTTCGCGGTCGAACACGCGCTTCAGTTGTTCGAGCGCGGGTTCGAACTTCGGCTTCGGTGCCTTGCCTGCGGCGAACGCGCGCCACTCCTCCGCGTATGCCTTGCCGCGTTGCAGCAACTCGATCAGCAGTTCGCTGCTGCCCATGCGCGTGGCGCCGAGGTCGCCGCTGCCGCGCTCGGGGTTGAAGCCCTGCGCGACCTTCATCGCGCCGAGCTCGCGGATGACCATCTGCTCGAGCGGCGCGCCCCAGTGCATCTTCAACAACACGCCGAAGCCGCCGATGTTCGTGCCCGAGCCCGGGATGAACAGCGTCGTCGTCACGCCGCCCGAAGCCGCGCGGCGGATCGCGCGTTCGTTGGGCTTCACGACGTCGAGCGTGCGCAGCTCGGCGTTCAACGGCATCGTCATGTCGTTGATGTCGCCGCCGCCGCCGCTGATGTGATTGTGCAGGTCGACGAAGCCCGGGCACAACCAGGCGTCGCCGTGGTCGGTGACGATCGCTCCGGGCGGGATCGGCGTCGTTGTGCGCGCGCCGACGGCCTGGATGCGGCCGCCTTGCTCGATCAACACGCCGTTGTCGATCGGATCGCCGTCGGCCGGCAGGATCCGGGCGGCGAGGTGCGCGTGCACCGGGGCGGGTCCCTTCGGATCCAGTGCCGCTGACGCCGGCGTCGCTGTTTGGGCGAGCAGGCAGGAGCCCGCAGCGGCCATCGCGAAGAGCCGCGCGGCGAGCGTTCGCAGATCGTTTTGGAACGGGGGCACGAGTGGGTCCTTCGGTTGGTCAGAAGACCGGTCGTTTGCTGTCGCGGCGGTAGCAGATCGTGCCGTTGATGACCATCAGCTCCACGTGGGACCGAGGGTCGATCGGATCGCCGCTCCAGATGCCGAGGTCGGCGTCCTTGCCGACTTCGAGCGAGCCGACGCGGTGCTCGATGCCTGCGAACGTGGCGTTGTTGATCGTGAGCGCGCGCAGCGCCACTTCGTGTGGCAGTCCGAGACGCACGGCGATGGCGCCCTGCAGCGGCAGTTGTTCCTCGGGGACCACGGGCGAGTCCGTGTTGAGGCCGACGCCGTCGCGACCGAGCCCCGGCACCGGGTCGAGCCAGGAGTAGTACTTGCCACCGTCGTGCCAGACCTGGGCGAGGCCGAGGAAGCGCGAGGTGTGGCGATCGAAGTGGTAGTTGCGCGGGCCGGCCGCGACCGGGAGGCCGGCGTCGAACATGTTGCCGCTGAGCCGGTAGGCGTCGAACTCGCCGTGCACGACGACGGTCCACAATCCGAGCTCGTGGCGCAGTTGCTGCAGCGTCGTCAACACGACCTGGTAGATCTGCGTGTGCACCGAGACCGGGAACTCCTGGCGGAACAGACCGCGCAGCAGCTCGAGCGTCGGGTTGAACTTCGGCTTCTCGCCGCGGCCCTGCTGCCAGGCTTCGTGCTGCTGCCAGTAGCGCTTGCCGTCGAGCAGGGTCATGCGGATGCCCTCCGTCATGCCCATCATGTCGGTGCCGAGGTCGCCGCTGCCGCGCTCCGGATTGCCGGCCTGCGCGATCTTGAGGCTGCCCGGGAACCGCACGAGCGCTTCTTCGGGCGAGTGGGCCCACGTCTTCGTGAGCGTGCCGAAGCCGCCCATGTTCGAGCCCGAGCCCGGGATGTAGAGCACCGTCGCGACGCCGCCCGCCCGCGCCATGCGGATCTGGTCGTGGTCCATCGTGACCAGGTCGAGCGTGCGGAACTCGGGGTTGGTGGGATGCGAGGTGTCGTTGAGGTCGAAGCTCTTGCTCGCGATGTGGCAGTGCAGGTCGATGAACCCCGGCACCAGCCACGCGTCGCCGCAGTCGACGACCTCGTAGCCCGCGGGCACGGCGATCGCGGCGGCGCGGCCGACCTGCTCGATCGTGCCGTTGCGAGTGACGACGACGCCGTCGTCGATCGGCGGAGCCGTGATCGGCACGACCTTGCGCGCCTTGAACACGTAGCCGGGACTCGGCAGGCCGCGCGGGCCCCACTTCGCGACCTGGTAGTCGGCTTCGGTGGCGGGCCGGCGCGGGTGCCAGACCTCGAGCGACAGCTTCTTGTCGGGTTTCTGCTCGGACGGCGCCTGCGTGGTGGCCGCTGCGCCGAGTGCCAGGACGGACAGCGCGAGCAGCAGTGGGCGCGACGGGACACGGTTCACTTCTGCACCTCCCGGTTGTCGACCGCGATGCGGCCGTTGCAGCCGACCAGCAGCACGCGGCTGGTCGGCTCGAACAGATCGCCGGAGAACACGACGAAGTCGGCGTCGGCGCCCTTCTTCAGCGTGCCGATGCGGTCGTCGAGCTTGAACGCGCGCGCCGCGTTGCTGGTGAGCGCCATCAGTGCGTCGTCGGGGCCGAGGCCGTAGCGCACGGCGTAGGC
>DASRJH010000005.1:0-49521 GCA_035649575.1 Planctomycetota bacterium | reverse complement strand
CACCACCGGCCGCTCTACGACTGGTTCTGCGACTCGATTCCCATCTACAGGCCGCAGCAGATCGAGTTCGCGCGGCTCAACGTGACCTACCTGCTGACGAGCAAGCGGAGGCTCTTGCTGCTCGTCGAAGGCAAGCACGTCGACGGCTGGGACGACCCTCGCATGCCGACGCTGCGTGGCCTGCGGCGCCGCGGTTACCCACCCGAGGCGCTCGTCGCGTTCTGCCGGCACGTCGGCGTGGCGAAGTTCAACAGCACGCACGAATTCGAGCTGCTCGAGTTCTTCGTGCGCAGCCACCTCAACAAGACCTCCGCACGCCGCATGGTCGTGCTCGACCCCGTGCGCCTCGTGATCGAGAACTGGCCCGCGGGAACCCCCGGAAAGCCCCACGTCGAATGGGTGCAGGCCCAGAACAACCCCGAGGATCCGGCCGCCGGTGCGCGCGAGGTGCCGTTCTGCGGCGAGCTGCTGATCGAACGCGAAGACTTCATGGAGACGCCGCCGAAGGACTTCTTCCGGCTGAGCCCCGGCCGCGAAGTGCGTCTGCGCTACGGCTACTTCGTGACGTGCATCGCGGTCGAGAAGGACCAGACGGGCAGGGTAGCGACGATCCGCTGCACCTACGACCCGAAGACGCGGGGCGGCAACGCACCGGACGGACGCAAGGTCAAGGCGACGATCCACTGGGTGTCGGCGCCACACGCGCTCGATGCCGAGGTGCGCCTGTTCGATCACCTCTTCACCGATCCGGATCCGGCGCGCGCCGACGGCGGCGATTTCATCCGGCTGCTGAATCCGAACAGCAAGAAGGTCGTGCGCGGCAAGTGCGAACCGAGCCTCGCGTCGGCGAAGGGTGGCGAGCGCTTCCAGTTCGAGCGGCTGGCCTACTTCAGCGTCGACCCCGTCGACAGCAGGGCCGGCGCGCCCGTGTTCCATCGCACCGTGACGCTCAAGGACACCTGGCAGAAGGTGCAGAAGAAGGACGGGTCGCAGCAGGCCGGCAAGAAGACGTAGTTGGAGGAACGTGAGTGGACGTTCAGAAGGGAATGTCGCCGTAATCGACGTCGCCACCGGCCTGGTTCTCGCCTTGGGCCGGGGCCGCACGACCCGGGCGCCGTTCGCCACCTTCTTCGCCACCGCCGCCGCCAGCGCCAGCGCCGCGAGGAGCGCCGATGAACTGGAAGTTCTCGACGACGACTTCGAGCTTGCTGCGCTTGCCGCCGCCATCCTTGGCTTCCCAGGTCGAGTACTCGAGCCGGCCCTCGATGAACAACTGGCTGCCCTTCTTCACGTACTGGGCCAACACCTCGGCCTGCCTGCCCCACGCCGTCAGATCGACGAAGCACGTGGACTCCTTCTGCTCGCCGTTCTGGGACCACTTGCGATTCGTAGCCATGCCGAACTTTGCGAGCGCCATGCCACTCTGCGTCTGTCGCAGCTCCACGTCCCGTGTGAGGTTGCCGATCAAGATGACTTTGTTGAAGTTGGCCACGAGGGTTTCTCTTGTTCGTCGGTTCGATGTGGGTCCGCCGGTCGATGTGAGCGGGCGCGGCCCGATGCGCGAATGCTAGCGAAGCCGCCAGCGACTCGATACGGTTCCAATCCGTGACATCGCCGACTCCACAATCCGAGCGTCGACGTGCCGCGCGCGCCGTCGGCACTTTTCCGATCCGGCTCTCCAAAGAGTCCAAGGACGCACCCGCAATCCTGCGCGACATCTCCGAGATCGGGCTCGCTTGCGTGTCCGACAAGCCGCTGCCCGAGATGACGCTCGTGGCCCTGGACTTCTCGCTGCCAGGCGCGAGCGAAGTCCACCACCTGCGCGGCGCCGTGGTGCGCTGCGAACCGCTGCCCAAGGCCGAGCAGCCGAAGGGTGGCCACAAGTGGGACGTCGCGATCTACTTCACCGAGGTGCAGCCCGTCACACGCGCTGCGCTGAAGAACTACGTCGGCAAGACGAAGCGGGCGCGCTGAGCACTCGCCGCGTCGCGCCGATCACTCGAAGGTTCGCTTTGCCACGAGCACGCGGTCGATGCCCGCGTGGTCTTGCAACAGCTGTGCGTCGCTCAGGAACGACTGTGCGCGCAGCAGAGCAAGACCGGCGTCGCTGGCCCCCACGCCCGTCTCGGCGACGAACCAGCCACCGGGCAGCAGGTGCCGTTCCAGCCCCGTGACGATCGCGCGGTAACACGAGAGCACGTCCCGTGGCGCCGAGAACAGCGCCAACGGCGGCTCCCAGGCTTTGACGTCGGGAGCCAGTCGAGCTGTGGCCTCGGGATCGATGTAGGGCGGGTTGCTGACAACGAGATGAAAGCGTGCTTCTCGAGGCACCGCCTCCCACCATGATCCGAGCACCAGCTCGACACGAGCCTGCACCGCGTGCCGCACGACGTTTGCGCGCGCCACGAGCAGTGCGTTCTTGCTGACATCGGTCGCGAGCACGCGCAGGTCGGGCCGTTCGACCGCGAGTGCTATGGCGATCGCGCCGCTGCCGGTGCCGAGGTCGGCGACCGATACGCCCTGCGGCGCCCGGGCCAGCACCGCATCGACGACCTGTTCGGTCTCGGGCCGCGGGATCAACACCGCGGGGCCGACGTCGAGTTCGAGGCTGCGGAAGGCCCAACTGCCGATCAGGTAGGCCACCGGCTCCCCGTTGCCGCGCCGCGCCGTGAGCGCGCGCATGCGGTCTCGCTCGGCCTGATCGAGCGGCCGGTCGTGCGCGAGGTAGAGCTGCAGGCGCGACAGCCCGAGCACCTTGCCGAGCAGCAGCTCGGCGGAACGCTGCGGCGCGTCGACGCCGCGGTGCAAGAGCCACGCTTCGGCCCCGCGCATCACGCTGAGCACGGTGTGCACTTCCTGCTTGTCGGGGCTCGGTCCGCTCATGCGGATCAGAGCTCCTCGATGCGCCGCTCGCGCATGTCGGCGATCAGCGCCTCGACGACGGGATCGAGCTTGCCCTCCATGACCTGCGTCAGCGAGTAGTTGCGATTCAGGCGGTGATCCGTGAGCCGGTCCTGCGGGAAGTTGTAGGTGCGGATGCGGTCGCTGCGATCGCCGGTGCCGACCTGCTCCTTGCGTTCGGCCGCCCGAGCCGCTTCGACGGCGCGCTTCTGCGCCTCGTAGATGCGGGCGCGCAGCAGCGCCATCGCGCGCTGCCGGTTCTTGAGCTGGCTGCGCTCCTCCTGGCAGGCGACGACCGTGCCCGTCGGCAGGTGCGTGATGCGCACGGCCGACTCGGTCTTGTTCACGTGCTGGCCACCGGCGCCGCTCGAACGGAACGTGTCGACCTTGAGGTCCTCGGGGTTGATCTTGATCTCGACCTCCTCGACCTCGGGCAGCACGGCGACCGTCGCGGCCGACGTGTGCACGCGGCCCTTCGCCTCCGTCTGCGGCACGCGCTGCACGCGGTGACCACCCGATTCGAACTGCATCTCGTGGAAGACGCTCGTGCCGCGCAACGCGAACACGACGTCCTTGAAGCCGCCCTGTTCGGCGGGCGTGCTGTGCATCGGTTCGAAGCTCCAGCCGCGCCGCGCCGCGAAGCGCTGGTAGAGCGTGCAGAGGTCCTTCGCGAACAGCGCCGCTTCCTCACCACCGGTGCCGGCCCGGATCTCGACGATGCAGTCGCGGCGGTCGTCACCCTGGTCGGACAACAACGCGTCGACGAGTCCTTCGGCTTCCTGCGCGATCCTGCGCTCGAGCTCGGGCAGCTCGGCGGCCGCGAGCTGCGCCAGCTCGCGATCCGGCCCGTCGACGAGACTGCGGTGCTCTTCGCTCTGCTGCAGCAGCTGCGTGAAGGTCTCGTAGCGCTTCACGATCGGGGTCATCTGGCCGAGCTCGCGCTGCAGCGCGGCGAGCCGGTCGGGCCGCTCGACGAGCTTGGGGTCCGAGGACTGGGCCAGCAGCTCGTTCTGGCGGGCGACCATTCCGTCCAGCTTCTGCTGGATGCGCGGGCGCAGGTGGCTCATGGCAGCGACGCTCCGGTTTCAGGCACCGGGCTGCCTGCGGCGTGACGCGGGCCATGGCGTGCCAGACCACGACGTGCCGAACCATGGCGTACCGGCGCCATGTTCGCAGGATCCCCCTAGGTCTTCGCCGCCCCTTCCTTGGGCTTGCCGTAGCGCTTGAGGAACTTGTCGACGCGGCCCGCCGCGTCGACGAACTTCTGGGCGCCGGTGTAGTACGGATGGCACGCCGAACAGATGTCGGTGCGGACCTCGGACCTGACCGAACGAGTCGTGAACTTGTTGCCACAGGCACAAGACACCTGGCACACGACGTACTTCGGATGGATGTCGGCTTTCATGGCACTTCGATCGCGCTCGCTGGCGCGCAGTGAGGGCGAGAAGTGTAGGAAGCCGTGCGGCCCGGTCAATACCCGCCTTGCCACAGCCAGGGAACCCCTACGGTACCCACTGCAGCAGGGCTTCGAGCTCGGGTGCCGCGATCGGAAAGTCGCCGGCCACGAACCGCTGTGCGGCGACCGGACGCTCGGCGACGAGTTGTCCGACGACTTCGAGCAGGGCTCCGCGCGCATGCGCCGTGAGCCCCGACAGCGACCTGCCCGGCAACAGGATCGCAGCGCCATGCCCGTCGCGGCTCTTCCTCGGGGTCGACACCGGCTCCGTCGACAGAGGCGGCGGGCGCCGCACTGCCACGCTGCCATCGGCGAAGACCTGCACGACCGGCGCGACGTCGGGAGCCACGGCCTGCAACCGCGTCGCGAGCAGGATGGTCCCGGCCGACGGCGAGAGCCGCAGGCCGAGGCTCACGGCCTTCGGCGCCGGGCTCGCGATCGGGGCGCGCGCCTCGACCTCGCATCGCACCGCGAAGTACTGCAACGCGAGGATGCCGAGCGCGGCGGCGAGCACCGCGAGCACGAGCCGCCCCGCGAGGCTGCGCAGCCACGCGATCACACCGCACCTCGCAGGTCCGCCAGCAGCGCCAGGACGATCTGCACGTGCAACCCGACCACCGTGTCGAAGCTGCCCTCGACGAGCGAGAAGAAGCGCTGTGCTTCGTCCTGGATGCCGTAGCTGCCGGCCTTGCCGCGCCACTGCTCCGAGGCCAGATAGTGCTCGAGCTCGGATGGCGACGGCGTGCGGCAGGCGACGACGGCGGTCGCGAGCGCCGTCGCGACGTGATCGCGGGCCCGCAGGCTCAGGCAGTGGGCCGTGTGTACGCGGTGACGCCGTCCCGACAGGCAGCGCAGCATGCGCTCGGCGTCGTCGCGGTCGCGCGGCTTGCCGAGCTCGGTGCCGTCGAGATCGACGACGGTGTCGACGCCGAGCACCGCGATCGCAAGATCGGGGGGACTCGCTCCGAGCGACTTGCGGCGCGCGCGTTCGAGCGCGTGGGCCGCCGGATCGCCGAACGTGCTCTGATGTTCTCCGGCTTCGCCGGGGCCGTACTCGGGCCCGGGCTCACAGAGGCCGAAGCGGATGCCGGCGCGTTCGAGCAGCTCGCGCCGGCGCGGCGACGTCGAGGCGAGGTAGAGGTCGAGGGGCGGCGTCACGTCGCCATGGTCGCCGCGGCGCGCGCCGCCGCAAGGGGAGAAGGACCAGGTCGCCAGCCGATCGCGCTACGAGGTGCTGCGCCGTTTGCCGGCCGGGCCGAGGCGCGCGAGCACACAGGCTGGCGACAGCGTGTGCACGAGGTTCGGCTTGCCCGACGGCAGGTCCGGGCCGACCTCGAGCGGCACGCGGCCATACGGCTTCAACAGCGCGCGCAACTCGTCGATGAACTTCGCGGCCGCGGCGTCCTTCGGATCGAGACCGAGCCGCTGCTGCGCGCGCAGCGTCGACTTCTCGGAGAAGCAGAGCTCTTCGACCGTCAGCAGGTTGAGCAGGAACGCGATCACGTGCGGCTGCAACGCGGGCACCCGCTGGAAGAACGTGCTGCGCTCGCTGGAGCCGGCCTCGCGCAGGAACGTGAGGCTGACGCCGTTCTGGTCGTTGTAGATCTGCGAGACCGTGTCGCGGACCGAGAGGCAGCGTTCGAACAGACGCGGGATCTGCAGGTCACGCAGCATGTCCTCGACCTCGAAGGCCTCGGTGACGCGGAACTCGTTGCGGTCGACGAACCCGGCCGTGAGACGGCGGCGGGCTTCCTGGCCATAGCCGCACGGCAGGCCTTCGGCGAAGTAGCCGTGGAGCATGGCCTCCACGAGATCCACGGGCGGCAGCGGCTCCTCGCTCGCGGCGGGCACCGGGACGTCGGCGAGCACCAGCTTGAGCTCGTCGAGGATCTTCGCCAGGTTGGCCGGCGTCGGCGCGAGATGTTCACGCGGGTCCGGCGGCGCGGCGACGTTGTCGGTGGCTCTGCTCTTCTTCTTCGTCGGCACGGCGGGGTCCAAGTTGCACGAGAGGCGATGTCGGGTTCTCGGCGATCCGCTGCACGGTGGCCGGCGCTACAGGCTCCGGCAGCGACGATAGGCGACGCGACGCCTACTTCTTCTTCGCCTCGGCCCGCGCGGCCTTCTCGGCGCGGCGCTGAGCCCTTGGCTTGCGGACCTTCTTCTTCGGCGGCGTCCACGGCGGGGGTTTGCCTTTGCTCTTGCTGCGCTCGCGCTTCCTCGGCACAGGCACCCGGACCCCGACCTTCTCGATCATCTCGGCCGCCGTCTGCGACGGTTTCGCTCCGACCGACAACCAGTACTGGATGCGTTCGGTGTTGAGCTTCATCTGCTCCTGGGCTCGAGGCATCAGCGGCAGGTAGTAGCCGAGGGCCTCGATGATGCGACCATCGCGCGGCGAGCGCGGGTCGGTGGCCACCAGCCGGTAGGTCGGCAGGTTGAGGCGTCCAAAGCGTTTGAGTCGAAGGATGACTGCCAAGGGGGAACTGTCTCCGTTGCGTCGAGGAGCCGCGAAAGGGGCGAGAAGCAAACCAGACCCGGTGCCCAGTTGCCAGCGGATTCTCGTCTCGGCCGGGGGCGTTCCCGACGCGGCGTTTCAGCGGCGGCGGCCCGGAAAGCCGCGCCCACCACCGGGGAAGCCGCTCGGCATGCCGCCGCCGCGCCGCGGCGGGCCAGCACCCCCCCCACCGAGCAGGTCGTCGAGGCCGGGCGGCAGACCGCCGCCCTTGCCGAGACGCTTCATGAGATCCTGCATCGTCTTGAACTGCTTGATCATGCCGTTCACGGCATCGAGGCCGTTGCCCGAGCCGGCCGCGATCCGGCGCCGCCGCGGCAGATCGATGAGCTCGGGGCGCTGTCGTTCGCGCGGCGTCATCGACAGGATGATCGCCTCGACGCGCTTCATCTGACCGTCGTCGAAGTCGACGTCCTTCATCATCGATCCCACGCCGGGCAGCATGCCGAGCACCTTCTTGAGCGGGCCCATCTTGCGGATCATGTTCAACTGCGCGAGGAAGTCCTCGAAGTTGAACTGACCCTTCTGCAGCTTGCGCGCGGCCTGCTCGGCCTCCTTCTCGTCGATCACTGCCTGCGCCTTCTCGACGAGGCCGACGACGTCGCCCATGCCGAGGATGCGGCCGGCCATGCGCGCGGGGTCGAACTCCTCGAGGTCGTCGGGCTTCTCGCCGGTGCCCGCGAACAGGATCGGCCGGCCCGTGACCTTGACGATCGACAGCGCAGCGCCGCCGCGCGAATCGCCATCGACCTTGGTCAGGATCAGCCCGTACAGCGGCAGCCGCGCGTGGAACTCCTTGGCGGAGTTCACGGCGTCCTGGCCGAGCATCGCGTCGCAGACGAGCAGCACGCCGTGCGGCTTGCAGCGGGCGTTCACCTCGGCCACCTCGCGCATCAGCTCCTCGTCGATGTGCAGGCGGCCCGCCGTGTCGAGGATCACGACGTCGTGGCCGTGCGAGTTCGCGAACTCGATGCCGCGGCTGCAGACCTCGGGCGGGCGCACGGTCTTCGCCTCGGCGTGCACCGCGATGCCGAGCTGCTTGCCGAGGCTCTGCAACTGCTCGACGGCAGCCGGGCGTTGCAGATCGGCCGCTACGAGCAACGGGTTCTTCTTCTTTTGCTTGCGCAGCCAGAGCGCGAGCTTCGCGCACGTGGTCGTCTTGCCGCTGCCCTGCAGGCCGCACATCATGAGCACGACGGGGCCCTGGCTCGCGATCGGCAGGCCCTTCGCCTGGCCGCCCAGCAGATCGGTCAACGCGTCGTGAAAGCACTTCACGAACTGCTGCCCGGGCTCCACCGACTCGATCACCTTCTGGCCCAGCACGCGCTGGCGCACGTCGGCGACGAATTCCTTGGCGACCTGGAAGTTCACGTCGGCTTCGAGCAGGGCTTGGCGCACGGCGCGGATGCCTTCGTCGACGTTCGCCTCGGTCAACGTCTTCTGGCCGACGATCGCGCGGTAAGCCTTGCCGAGTGCGTTGGCCAGCGAGTCGAACATCACCCGCAGGATGTTGGAGCGGGCAGCCCTGGTCAAGGGCGAGTCGCGTTGCCGCCGCGAGAATTGCCAATCTCGCGAGCACGATCGTCGTCACGCTACGCGGCCGCGGTTGCGCCAGTCGAGCCACACGACCACACCCCCGAGCACGCCGCCCAGATGCGCGAGCGCGCTGACGCTGCTCAGGCCAGCGAGCTGCTTCCAGAGCAAGATCGCCTGCAGCACGAACCAGCACAGCAGCCCCGTGCGCGCCGAGAACGTCACCCACACCGGACGCACCGAGTAGCGTGCGAAGAACCACATGCCGAGGCGCGCCTCGGGGAACGCGAGCGCGTAGCAGAGCACGAAGCCCGAGATGCCACCGCTCGCCCCGACGCACGGCACCCAGCTCTGCGGATCACCCATCACCTGGGCGACAGATCCGAGCAGCGTCGCGATCCCGAGCAGCAGGAACCATCGCCGGCGGCCGAGCACGTGTTCGAGATCGTCGCCGAACACGACGAGGAACCACAGATTGCCGAGCAAGTGCACCCAGTTCGCATGCACGAAGAACGGCGTTACCAACGTGGCGCCGAGGGAATCGGCCATGTCACGGGGCACGAGCTCGAGCGCGCTCACGACTCGTGGGTGGTAGAACCCGACGACACTGACGACGGCGACGACGAGAGCCGTGCTCCACGTGCACCACGCGCGCGCGGCGAACGCGGGCTCGGACAACTCGACCGGCATGCCGAACAACGCGGGTAGGCGGGCCAGCGACAGGTTCGGCTCCTCGGCTTCCCATTCCCGCGCCCGCTGCGCCATCTCCTTCACTTGCTCGATCGCCAGCCGCTGGCGCACCTCGGGCGGCAGACCGTCAGGTGGTGGGGCCGGCGGGGCATCGGGCAGCTTCGAACGCTCGCCGCAATCGAACCAGACACATGCACACCCGCGGCAGACGTCGAGCACGACGTCGTCGCCGTCGACGTCCAGCGGCGTGCGCACGGCCGTGCGCCGGCACACAGGACACGGCAGTCCCGGCGCCGCAGAAGTCGTTGCACTCACCCACAAGGCACGCGCCACCGCGGATGGCAGATGGCGCCGCAGCATCGGCATCGTCATCGCGCGGCCCCCGCACTGCGCGCACACGAACACGACGCCGCCAGGGACCTTGGCACGGCGGAGTTCGCGATGATCGCGCGGACACGTCAGCATGCTCCCGTCCTCGACTTCTTTCGTGAGAACCCGGGTTTGGTGTAGCACGAACGTGCTCTCGCCGGAAGCACACCGCGCGTTCGGACCCGTTGGCTTCGAAACGGGGCGGCGCGGCGCGGGGATCCTGGTCCACGCAGACCATCAGTTCCGACCTCGGGCATCTTTGGAGACTGACGCTGCGCGCTGGCGACGACTATGGTGATGTCATGTCCTGCAGAGTCGCCGCCACCGTTCCGTTCCTGCTCGCAGCGTTCCTGGCACCTGGATTCCTCGCATCGGGATTGCGCGCCCAATGGTCCACCTCGCCATCCGCGAACCTGCCGATCGGAGACGGCATTGGCGAACAGGTGCTGCCCAAGGTCGCGGTTGCGTCCGACGGCGGCTGCTACATCGGCTGGTTCGACAACCGCAGCGGCGCCTACGCGGTCTACCTGCAGCGGCTCGACGCCGCCGGCGTCGAGCAATGGCCGCACAACGGCATCCTCGTGAGCGCCAATCCGCAGAGCACTTCGCTCGTCGACTGGGACCTGATCTGCGACCGCCTGGACCACTGCGTACTGACGTTCACCGACACGCGCGCGGGCGGCGATCTCGACGTCTATGCCTACCGCATCGCGCCGAACGGCACGTTCGTCTGGGGCAGCAACGGCATAGCACTGTCGAACAACGGCGACTACGAGCCGAGCCCGCGCGTCTGCGAGACGTCGGGCGGTCTGTTCGCCTTCTGCTGGGCCAACACGGTGACGGCCACGATCCAGTACCAGCTCGTCTACGCGCACGGCACGCCGATCTATCCCGGTAGTGGCTACAGCATCGCCGCGGACACAGGCGCCACGCCGGGCTTCTGCCGCATCGCTACCGCCGACAGCAACGGCTATGTGATCAGCTGGGTCCGCACGACCGCTTTCACCGGCAACAAGCACGTGCACGCGCAGAAGTTCGGGCCCGGCGGCAATGCGATGTGGAACGGCGGCACGCGCATCGCGGTGTTCGATGGCGGCTCGGTGCCGATCGCTCACGAACCGCGCCTCTTGCCCGACGGCAGCGGTGGCGCCGTCTTCGCGTGGCACTTCGCCGTCGGCAATCTGTTCGCGTGCCGCGTGCAGCGCGTGCTCGGCAACGGCACCGAGGCCTTCCCGCACGACGGCGTCGACGTGTCGACGAGCGGCAACAGCAAGTTCGATCCGGCGATCGTCTGGCAACCGGGGACGCAGGAGGTGTTCGCGGTCTGGAACGAGCGCAACATCGGGCAGACGACGTGGGGCATCTTCGCGCAGAAGCTCGACGCGACCGGGGCCCGACAGTGGGGTTCCGGCGGCGTCACGCTGATGCCGATCGACACGGTCGTGAAGTTCGCGCCGGTCGCCGCGCGCTTCGGTCCCTCGGGCATCACTGCGGCGGTGCTCGAGGAGTCGCTCGGCATCCAGCAGAAGAAGGTCTGGCTGTTCGGTCGCGACGGCACCGGCGCGGCACTCTGGCCCGGCGTCGCGGCCTGCACGGTCGCGAGCGACAAGCTGCGGCTCAACCTCGGCACGACGCCGAGCGGCACGAGCCTTCTCGCGTGGACCGACAAGCGCGTCGATGCCGGCGACGTGATCGCGCAGGCCGTCGATGCCGCGGGTCAACTCGGCGTCACGCTCGCGACCGCCACGCCATACGGTTGTGGCGTGAACCCGCTGGGCAGCCTCGTCGCGACCGGCCGCCCGGCGCTCGGCACGACGACGACGCTCGCGCTGACGAACCCGCTCGGCACCCAGACCGGTTCGGCCACGCTCGGCGTCCTGTTCTTCGGTCTCGTCGCCGCGCCGGGCTTCCCGTGCGGCGTGTCGATCCCAGGCTTCGGCATGAGCCCCGGCCAGCCCGGTGAAGTGCTGCTCGATCTCTCGGGCCCCTACGTCGGTATCACGGGCGGTATCTGGGCCGGAGTCGGGCAGCCCGTGAACTTCACGTACCCTGCCCCGATGGAGCCGAGCCTGCTCGGGCAGTCGCTCTTCGCCCAGGGCCTCATGGTCGACCTCAGTCCGGCCGCCGCCGTGCTCTTCGCGCTTTCGAACGGAGTTCGTCTCGTTCTCGGCTCCTGACCAGGAGCCACCTTCCATCCCGTCCCACTGCACGGAACAATACTTGCCTGTGCGCGCCCCCATGAACCACCGACGCCGGCTCGTCACCTCCACTCTGCTGCTCGCTGCTGCTTGCGCAACTCCTGTCGAGATCGACCGTCCCGAGCATGTGCTCGAGGCCGAGCTCCGCACCTTCCAGACGATCCAGCGGGTGTTTCGCGAAGAGAACATCACGCCGATAGTGCGCGACTTTCCGGGTCATGGCCGCGTGACCATTCGCGAGATTTCTCTCGATGGGTTCCCCGGGGGCGCCTACGTGCGCTGCCGCTTCCACTACCAGAACCGCACCGAGAAGCCCGTCGTCCAGTCCTGGGTGTCGCTCGACGTGCTCGACAGCGATGGCAAGCTGGTCGCGAGCCAGGCCTGTGTGTGCATCATTCCTGTCCCGATGCCGATCGCGCGCGGCAGCTACTACTCCGACGAGTTGCGCACGCAGACCTTCGACGCGCACCTGCATCCCGGTTGGAAGTGGCAGATCCGCTGCACCTCGCAACTCGAGCAAGCAGACGAGCCGTTGGATCCGCCGGCCCCCGAGTACATCCTGCGGCAGCCGTCGACGGTGATCATCAAGGACCGCAACTGGCCGTATCCAGTGCGCTAGCCGCGCAGCCGGCCAGTGCGCCAGGCGCGCAGCCGGTAGACGCGGGCTACTTGCGCAGGCGCTCGAGCCGCTTTCGGCCGGCCTCGTTCCAAGCCGGCGCTGCCTCCCGGTCGGCGAACTCGCGCACGACCTCGCACAGAGCCGTGACGATCCTGGTCATGTGCGCGATGTCGAGCTTGTCGACCTCATCGCCGGGCCGGTGATAGTCCTCGTGCAGCGATCCCGCGCTGATCGAGTGCGCGACGATGCCGTGCTGCACGAACGAGAAGTTGTCGCTCGCCGCGAACAGGTTCGCCGCCATCGGGAAGTCGACGAGCCCGACGGAACGCCGCTCGAGTGCTTGCTTCGCGATCGCCGCGAAGTCGCTGAGGTCCTGACCAGTGATCCAGGCTTTGCCCTCCTTGCCCTCTTCGGGCCGCCCGATCATCTCGATGTTGACGTTGCAGACGACCTTCTCGAGCGGCACCGGTGGCTTCGCGCAGAAGGCCGCCGAACCGAGCAGGCCACGCTCCTCGGCCGCGAAGCAGACGAACAGCACGCTGCGTCGCAGCGGCGTCTTGGCGAGCGCCTCGGCGAGCAGCACGACGGCGGTCGTACCGGTCGCGTCGTCGTCGGCGCCGTTGTAGATCCCATCCCCATCCACGGGATTGCCGGTGCCGATGTGGTCGTAGTGCGCGCTGACGACCACGTACTCGTCCTTCGCGGTGGTGCCGGGCAGCAACGCCATGACGTTCTTCTGCGGCACGTCCGTCTTCTTGGGCGCGCCGACCGACCACGTCGCCAACCAGGTGATCTCCCTCTGCTCGGGATCCGGCGGCGGCAGCACGGACTTGCGCACGAGGAACACGGGGCGCGCCGCCGCGCGGCGCCCACCCACCACGCTGTGTTCGCCCTTCGCGCGTAACCAGTGGGGATCGTCCTCGGCGACCTCGATGACCATGGGGCGGCGTGCCGAACCAGCGCCGAGCAGCCGCTGCATCACGGGATCGTCAGATCGCGCGACCGTGCAGGCTTCGTCGTGTCCCTCGATCACGTCGGCGCCGGTCCTCAGCCGCACGTCGCGATCGGGTTCGAGCACGTGCTCCGACACCGCGTCGCCCATCCTGCGCACGAGCTTCATCTTCACGGTGCCGGAATCGATCACGAGCCCGGGCACCGTGAACTCGTGGAACCACGAACCCTCGTCGTGGACCGGCGCGAGGCCCGCGGCCTGGAAGCGCTGCGCGAGCCAGAGCGCCGCCTGTTCGATCTCGGGGCTGCCCGTGTCGCGGCCCGCTCGTTCGTCGGCCGCGAGCCACGTCACCGTCTCACGCACGCGCTGCTCGGTGATCAGAGCCGCCTGGCCGGCGAGCGCGGCGCAGGTCGAAGACAGCACGAGAACGACACGCAACGAGACTGCCCGCATCGGACCTCACTTGACCAGAAGAGCGTTCATCGCCCCGGACCGGTAGCCGAACACGTCGAGCGCCACGAAGGCATAACCGGCCGCGACGAGCCCACGGCCGATCATCTCGCGTTGCTCGAACGCGCGTTCGAGCTCGGATGGTGCCATCTCGACGCGCGCCACCGTGTCGTGGTGGCGCACGCGGAACTGGCGGAAACCGAGCTCGCGCAGGACCGACTCGGCGCGCTCGATGCGAGCCAGCATCGCGGCGTCGATCGCCGTGCCGTAGGGCACGCGCGACGACAGACACGCGAGACTCGCCTTGTCAGCCGTGCGCAGACCGGCCTCGCGGCTGTAGCGGCGCACGTCGAGCTTGCTGAACCCTGCGTCGACGAGCGGTGCGCGGACCTGATGCTCGGCGGCGGCCTTCTGGCCGGGACGGTGGTCGCCGAGATCGTCGGTGATCGCGCCGTAGACGACGACCCAGTCCGCGGGCGCAATCGTGCGACGCTGCTCGGCGACGGTGACGAACAGCTCCTTCTTGCAGAAGTAGCAGCGGTCGCCCGCGTTCGCGCGGTAGCCGGGGTTGTCGAGCTCGCGGGTCGGCAGCACGACGTGGCGCACGCCGATCTCGGCCGCGAGCTCCCTGGCCGCTGCGAGTTCGGCGCGCGGCAGCGACGGCGAGTCGGCCGTCACGGCGACCGTGCGCGGGCCGAGTGCGGCAAAGCACGCGTGCAGCAGCGCCGTCGAGTCCACGCCGCCCGAGAACGCGACGACGGCTCCCGGCAAGGCACCGAGCCCCGCGCGCAGGGCTTCGAGCTTCTGCTCGTAGGGCAGGGATGCGGCCGGCGACATGGGCTGCGTTCTACTTGCCGCGTCCGTCGTAGACCACCTTGCCGTTGACGACCGTAAGCCAGACCTTCGCGGTCAACAGCTCGGCATCGCTGCAGGTAAGCAGGTTCTTGTCGAACACCGTGCAGTCGGCGAGCTTGCCGACTTCGATCGTGCCGAGGTCCTTCTCCGCGAACATGGCCGACGCGGCATGCGCGGTGAAACCGCGGATCGCGTCCTGCCGGCTGAGCTTCTGGTCGGGCCGGTACCCCTGCTCGGGGCCGTCGTGTTCGCCACGCGTGGTCACGGCCGCGTAGAGGCCTTTGCGCGGGTCTACGGACTCGACCGGGAAGTCCGAGCCGAACGGGACCACGACGCCGAGCGCGTGGAACGAACGCCACGCGTAGGCCCGCAACACGCGCTCGGGCCCGAGCCGCGATTCCGCCCACGGCATGTCCGACGTCAGATGCGTCGGCTGCATCGACGGCACCACGCCAAGGTCGCGGAAGCGCGCGAAATCGGCCTCGGCGACGACCTGCGCGTGTTCGACGCGGAACCGGCGCGCGGCGAGTCCACCGTCGACCTTCACGCCGGCATAGGCGTCGAGCACCGTGCGGTTCGCCGCGTCGCCGATCGCGTGCATGCACAGTTGCATGCCCGCGTCGGCGCAACGCTGCGCGAGCTCGAGGCAGGCACCGCGCGGCATGCCGACGAGGCCACGCGTACCAGGCCGGTCGGTGTAGGGCTCGAGCAGCGAAGCACCGCGCGAACCGAGCGCGCCGTCGGCGTAGCCCTTCACGGCCCGCACGACGATCAACCCGTCCTTCGTCTGCCACGGCCCCTTCTGGATCAACTCGCGTTCGCCCTGCGCCAGCATCACGTAGGTGCGCAGGTGCCACTGACCCGCCGCGTGCAGCAGGCGCATCTCTTCGAGCACGGTCTTCGACACGCCGGCGTCGTGCACGCACGTGAGGCCGTGGCGCAGACACTCGGCCTGGGCCGCGAGCAGGCGTTCGCGGATCTGCTCCGGGGTCAGCGAGGGCTCGGGCACGGCCTTCATCGCCGCGTCGACGAGCACGCCGGTCGGTTCGCCGTTGTCGTCGAACTGGATCTCGCCCCCGCTCGGCGCTTCGGTGCCGGCGCGCACGCCCGACAACATGAGGCCGCGAAGGTTCAGCAGCCCCGCGTGACCGTCGATGCGCACGAGCCAGACCGGGTGGTCGGGCACCGCGACCGACAGCTCGGCGTGGTGCGGCATGGCCTTCTCCTGCCAGTCGTTCTGGTCCCAGCCGCGGCCGAGCACCCACTGGCCCTTCGGCAGCTTCTGCGCCGCGGCCGCGGTCCGTTCGATGACTTCGTCGAACGAACGCGTGCCGACGAGATCGACTTCGGCGAGAGATGTGCCGAGACCGAGCAGGTGGCCGTGGGCATCCTGCAAGCCCGGCACGAGGAAGCCGCGCTCGAGCTCGACCACCTGCGCGCGGTGGTGCTCTGCCAGCACAGAGCCCGGATTCGCGATGTGACCCCACCTCGCCTCGAAAGCACCGCTCCACGGCTTCTCGGTGCCCGTGTAGACCTCGGCGCCGCGCACGATCAGCGCCGGCGCCACCCTCGGCTCCGGTTCCTGGGGCAGGGACAGGCTGGTGAACGCACCGGCAACAATCGCGACGATCATCGGTGGACCTCGGCGGCCGGCGTCGTGACGCCAGGCGAGGCGCCATGCTACGTCACGATTCGTCGGGCGAGCAGCGGATCTCGGCTTCCGACGTGAAGATCGTGCGGGCCCGCACGCGCCCGGCGGGCACACGCGCCCCGGGGAAGAGCAGGCACTCCTCGAGCCGCGCGCCTTCGCCGACCTCGGCCCCCGCCATCGCGACGCAACGCTCGAGCTTGGCGCCCTTGTGCAGGTGCACGTCCGGGGCCACGAACTGCGGCTTGCCGCTCTGCGCGAGCAACAGGAGATTGAGTTCGAGCAGATCGGCGGGATAGCTGACGTTCATGTCCGCGCGCACGACCTCGGCCGCTTCGACCTTGTAGCCGTCGTCGAGGAAGATCTGGATCGAGTCGGTCACCTCGTACTCGTTGCGCATCGCGGTGCGCGGCGTGCGCCGCACGGCGTCGAAGAACGCGAGGTCAAACAGATAGATGCCGCAGCCCTTCAAGTCGGTGCGCGGGTGGCGCGGCTTCTCGATCACGCGCGTCACGAACCCGTCGGGACCAAGCAGCACGACGAAGTTGCGCTTGATCGCTTCGAGGTTCGGCTCGCGCTTGCACGCGAGCACACCGCCGATCCCGCGGCCGTCGAGGAACCGCTCGACCATCGAGCCGAGGTTCTCGGTCGCGAAGAAGATGTCGCCGAGGAACAGGAAGAACGGGCGATCGACGTGGGACTCGAGACGCGACACCGCGTGGGCGATGCCGAGCATCTCCTCCTGCTCGACGTAGGTGATCGACACGCCGTAGTCGCTGCCGTTGCCGAGCGCGCGCACGACTTCGTGGCCGAGGTGGCCGATCACGACGACCACGTGGCGGATGCCAAGGCCCGCCATCATCTCGAGCTGGTAGGCCATCAGCGGCCGGCCCATCACCGGGAGGATCGGCTTGGGCCAGTGTTCGGAGAACGGCCGCATCCGGGTGCCTTTGCCGGCGGCGAGGATCACCCCCATCAATTCGTTCGTCACAGAGACTCCTTTGTCATCGCCGGGCCACGGGTGGTTTCTGGTTGCAGCACTGCCGCGCAGCGCCCGCTGTATAGCGGGCCCGGACATACCGGTCGCGTATTCCTCGCGGATGTCTCCGGGCGCGGCTGCCCCGAAGCCCGGCGAATCACTCGCGGATGTTGCGCACGAGCGAGACGCGATTCGTCACGAGGCTCGCGATCAGCAGATCGGGTCGGCTGTCGCCATCCATGTCCTGCAACACCGCATCGGAGGCGCCGAAGGTGCCCGGAAACTCGTAGAGCTGCGGGAAGCTGCCCTGACCATCGCCGACCATCACGCGGAAGTCCCCTCTCGTCAGCGACGCGACGAGGACGTCGACCATGCCGTCGCCCGTGAGATCCTTCGCGAGCAACGCGGTCGGCGCCGCGCCGGCCGGGTAGGTCTGACCGCTGAAGCCGTTCGTGATGCCGAACAGCACGGAGACGGAACCGGAGTTCGCGTTGCTGACCACGAGATCCGCGCGACCGTCGCGGTCGAAGTCGGCGGTGATCAGGTAGTTCGGGGTCGCGCCGACCGGCACGCTGACGAACTGTTCGAACCCGGCCGCGCCGCCATTGCGCAGGATCACGATGTCGGACAGCTCCTGGCGCGAAACCGCGAGGTCGACGAGACCGTCGCCCGTGAAGTCCGCAGCAGCCACGTCGACCGGGCCGCCACCGACCTCGACTACGTCCTCTGCGCCGAACACGAAAGGCGTCTGCGTACCGGAAATCACATGGACGCCGCCGCCTGCGTGATCGCAGACCGCGATGTCGTAATCGCCGTCGAGATCGAAGTCGCCGACCGCGATGCCGAACGGTGCGGTGGCCGAACCGATCGGCAAGCCCGTCATGACTTCGAAGCTGTAGGTGCCGCTCACCGAGTTGTTGCGCAGCAGGAGCACACCTCCGGACACGCCGACGACCAGATCCACGCGGCCGTCGCTGTTGAGGTCCGCAGCCTCGAGCTGGTAGATCGGCTGGCCGATCGACCGCGAGAACTCCACGTCGAGGCCGCCGCCTGGGGTCCGGCCGAGCAGCGTGAACCTGTTGTCGTCCTTGCACGCCGTCGCGATCTCGAAGTCCCCGTCGCCGTCGAAGTCCGCGCCCTCGATCCAGGACGCGCCGGGCAGGCCCGACGAGTAGTTGTGGGCTCCCGCGAGCTGCCCCGTGTTCTTCGCGTACCAGAGGTTCACGCGGCTGCCGCCGCCCGACAGGACGAACAGGTCGTTCTTGCCGTTGCCGTCGGAATCGCCGACGAACGGACGCAGCGGGTATCCCGAGTTGTCGAGCAGCGAGGGCTCGCCGACGCCGCCCCCGAGCAGCCCTGGCGCGACGAAGACGTTCTGCGTCCACGCGAGGCAGCCGGCGAGGTCGTTCCGATTGTCTCCCGTCACGTCGGCGATCGTCGCAATCGAGGGCGTGGTCCCCACGACGACGTCGAACGAGGAGTAGGTCCACGAGGTGCCGGCGGGCTGCATGGCGGTGATCACGACGTAGCGATCGGAGCTGAAAGCAGTCACGGCCATGTCGGTCAAGCCGTCGCCACTCAAGTCACCGAGCGCCACCGCCGCGGGAGATCCGGGCACCGACAGCGCGCGGTAGACACTGCCGAACGACTTGCTGCTCTCGAAGACGATCACGCGCGACAGCTCGGGATCGGAGACGATGACGTCTGCCTTGCCGTCACGCGTCACGTCGCCGATCGCAACGTTGAACGCCGAGCCGCCGCCGGGCAGGTCGATCAGCTGATCGACGCCCGGGAAGTTCCCGTCGCCATCGCCGTACCCGACCACGATCCTGGGTGCTTCGGGCAACGTCACGGCGACGTCGAGGTTGCCGTCGTCGTCCACGTCGCCGACCGCGAGAGCCAACGCGCCCTCGGGGACCGGCAGCGACGCGCCCGCAGTGAAGGTGGCGTTCCCATCGTTGAGCCACACATCGGTCGCGTTCGCCGCGTTGCGCACGATCACGAGATCCTGGTCGCCGTCCTCGTCGAAGTCGCCGCCCGACATCCACATCGGCAGCCCACCGATCTGCAGCTGCTGGCCCAGCACGTAGCCCGCGCCGGTGCCCATCATGATCCGCAGTTCGCCGGTCATGCTGACCACGGCCATGTCGAGCCTGGCATCGCCATTGAAGTCGGCGACGAAGAAGTCGGCGTGAACTCCAGAGCCGGTGGTGATCTCGGTGCGCGTTTCGAACGCGGGCGGCGCACCGATCACGAGATTGACGGGATCACCCTCGTGCTTGGCACATGCGGCAAACGCGACGAGCGAAATCAGTACATGAGAGCGGGTGCTCAGGATCTTCATTGGCCGATTCCTCAAGGCGGGCACAAGCGACGGCAGAAGACTACCACAAGGGCACCCGTCATGCGCCCCGACCGTAAACCCCGCCGGACCAGCGTTCCGGTGGGCCCGGATACCTGACTCAGGTATCACCCGGACAGGTAGCTGCGGGCCCGCTGCACGTAGTGCTTTGCCCGCCATCGCATCGCTTCCATCTCGCCTTCGGTGACCTGACGCACGACCTTGCCGGGCATGCCGAGCACGACCGAACGCGGCGGAATCACGGCGTTCTCCCTGACGAGAGCACCTGCGCCGATCAGCGAGTATTCGCCGATGCGGGCGCCGCCCAGGATGATGCTGCCCATGCCGATCAGCGAGTAGTCGCCGATCTCGACGCCGTGCACGATCACGCCATGGCCGATCGTCACGCCGCGGCCGATGCGCAACGGAGCGCCGATGTCGACGTGCACGCAGCTGTTGTCCTGCACGTTCGTGTCGTCGCCGATCTCGATCCAGCTGTCGTCGCCGCGGATCGTCACGCCGAACCAGATCCCGACGTCCGCGCCGAGCCGCACGTCGCCCACGACCGTGGCGTTGTCGGCGACCATCGCGAGGCCGCGGCGCCCGAGGCGGCCGACCATGTCGGGGTGGACCAGGAACTCGCGCTTTTCGGGGTTCATTGCGGATAGAGGTGCCGGAGGTGCTCTGGCCACAGCATCGTGACTGCGACGGTCAGACCATTGTGCACGGTGTGCGCCAGTACGCACGGTAGCAGGGCCGAGTGGCGCGCGCGCAGCCAACCGAACAGCAACGCCAGCGCCGTGATCGGCAACGCATACTCGAGCCCGTGCACGAGCCCGAAAGCGACCGCCGTCGCGAGCTGCGTCGCCCACGAAGGCAGCGCGCGCGACAGGGCCGTGAACAGGTAGCCGCGGAACAGGACCTCCTCGGCCAGCGGCGCCACGAAGACGATGCCGAGGCAGCGGCACAGCAGCTCCGGCGTCACGACACCGTGCGCAGCGATCTGCGCGAGGTCCGGTTGCACCGACACCGTGTGCCCGAGTCGATGCGCGACCTGCAGGTAGAGCGCGACAAAGGCCATCCACACGACGGCGAACGGAACGTAGACGAGCAGCACGCGCAGTGCCGCCACGGGCCGCCACGGCACCGCCGGCGGCCACGCGATCGCGAGCATGGCCAGCAGCACGAGGCCGATCAGCATCTGCCCCAAGCTGATGACGAGGACACAGCCCAGCGCGGCGAGCAGCTGGAGCGCAGGGACCAGGTCCGCGGCTGCCGGGCGCGCGCTCATTCGCCCGCGATGATGCCGCTCGTCGGCGACGACGCGGTGGCGTAGAGCTTCTTCTGGATCCGGCCCGCGAGGAACGCATCGCGGCCCGCTTCGGCGGCCGCCTTCATCGCGCGGGCCATGCGCACGGGATCCTTCGCGAGGGCCACGCCGGTGTTCAGCAACACGCCTTCGGCGCCGAGTTCGAACGCGATCGTGACGTCGCTCGCGGTGCCGACGCCGGCGTCGACGATCACGGGGACCTTCGCGCGTTCGAGGATGATGCGGATGTTGTTCGGATTCAGGATGCCCTGGCCGCTGCCGATCGGTGCGCCCGCCGGCATCACGGCCGTGACGCCCGCGTCTTCGATGCGCTTTGCGAGCACGGGGTCGTCGCTCGTGTAGCAGAGCACGACGAAGCCCTCCTTGACCAGCGTCTTCGCGGCGTCGAGCGTGCCGATCGGATCGGGCAGCAACGTCGCCTGGTCGCCCAGCACTTCGAGTTTCACGAGGTCGCCCATGCCGAGCTCACGACCCAGACGCGCAGTGCGCACCGCGTGCTCGGCGTCGAAGCAGCCGGCCGTGTTGGGCAAGAGCACGTAGCGGTCGCGCGGCAGGTAATCGAGCAGCGTCTTGCCCTTCGGCGTGCCGAACTCGAGGCGGCGCACCGCCACGGTCACGCATTGGGTGCCCGAGACGGCGAGCGCTTCGACCATGGACTCCATGGACGGATACTTGCCCGTGCCGAGGAACAGGCGCGAATGGAACGTGTGGGGTCCGAGCACCAGCGGGCGGTCGACGATCGTCACGGCGCCGATCGTGCGCCGGCAGACCGTCTCGCACAAGGGGCGTGAAGCGGGTGGCGCGCCGGCAGGTGATCAGCCGAGCAGGGCTCCGGCCTTCCGCAGCAGGTCGCGCAGCACGGACCGGTGGCAGCGTGCCTCGTGCTCGCAGTAGCAGCCGACCGCGAGGTTCGTCCGGCGCGACAGGGCGGCAAGCAGGTTGATCGCGTGCGCTGCGGCCGGCGCCCGCATCTCGGCGCGATACTTCCGCGCGAAGCGCGCCCATCCGGCCTGGGTCGGCCCGCGCAGGCCGAGCTTCATCGTCGGGACCGAGGGCGCGAGCGTGGGGAACCAGACGTCATACCAGTCGCCGGACGCGAACTGCGTCTTCGGCACGCCGCGCGGCGGCCTGCGGACCGTGCCGAGGCGCGTGCCTTCGCCGCGTGCGCGCGGCGAACCCAACCTGACGATGCGGAGGACCATGTGTTGCTACCGGAAGCCGGTGTCCAGCTCGTTGGCATTGCCGAAGAAGGTGAAGATCTGCCCGATCGAAAACGACACCGACACGCTGTAGCGGTTGCCTTCCACGTGGTCGAGTGGCCACGCGATGTCGAGGCGGCCGACGCCGCCGCCGAACAGGTGGCTCGAGCCGAAGCGGAGACCGCAGCCGACCGAGCGGATCGCCTCGCCCATCGACAGCCCCTGCTGCGGGCCGTGCACCCAGCCCGCGTCGGTGAACGCGACGAGGCCCACGCGGACCGACAACACTTCGATGCCGGTGTCGATGCGATCCTCGAGGTTGAGCCGGCAAAAGCGCGAGCCGGCGAACTCGCGCGCCGGATAACCACGCAGGCCGTTGTCCTCGCCGAGCGTCAGCTGCGGCACCGGGTCCTGCGTCTCGCCGGCGAAGTCGTAGGTCAGGCTCCCGCACAGCGTCTGTCGTGGCAGCGACATCTCGTAGGCGTGCAGCGCGAGGCTGCCGTTCCAGGTGTGCAGCCCATCGCCGCCGAACGCGGCCGTGCCGTGCCCCGCGAAC
Organism: Planctomycetota bacterium; assembly: GCA_035649575.1. Taxonomy (GTDB): domain Bacteria; phylum Planctomycetota; class UBA1135; order UBA1135; family UBA2386; genus DASVAL01. The sequence goes on along the minus strand of DASRJH010000005.1, from coordinate 26,933 downwards.
GTGACGTAGGTCTCGCGCAGCGGCTGCGCGGCGATGCGCACGCCGGCGCCGAGCACGGGGTCCACGTCGCTGCCTGCGCCTTGCTCGTCGCGCAGACGCACGGCGACGCGGCCCAGCAGGCTGATGCCGAGCTCGAGGTCCTCGACGTAGTCGATCGCGTCGAGGCGCGTGACCTTGTCGTATCGCGAGCGCTGCTCGTATTCGAAAAACGGGCCGAACTCGATCGAGCTCGTGTCGCCCGGTACGCGCACCAGTGCTGCGTCGGGGCCCGTGGCGGTGCCATACGCGGACTTCGTGAGCCGCAGGTCGAGGCCGCGCGTGGACCGCGCGTCGCGCGGTCCATCGGCGCCCGCCGCGAACAGCTGCAGCGAGTGCCGGCGCAGCGGCAGTTCGGCCGTCGACTCGCCGAAGCGATAGTAGTCATCGTCCTCGTCGACACCCTGGTAGCGCGCGCCGTAGCTCCACGGGTCTTCGAGGTGTTTGAACGGCCGCTCGAGCTCGACGTTCGTGAACGGGCCCTCCTCCGTTCTGCCGGTCTTGATCGAGAACTGGTGCCAGCTGCCCAGCAGCTGCGGATCGGTGAAGCGCACGTAGCGCTGGTATTCGTCCTCCTGCTCGTTGGACACGAGCACGAGCTGCTTGCCGGTGCCGAGCAGGTTGGCCTCCGAGGCGCGCAGGCCGAACTTGTCGACGCCGCCGACGCGCGCCAGGCTGGCGCTGAGGTTCAGCGAGAACCTGTCGCGCGTGTCGATCAGCAGGTCGGTCAGGCCGTCGCCGGCCGGCCGCGGGGTCACGGCCGCGGCGCCGAACAGGTGGGTCGCGCGCAGGTTGCGCTCGAGCTCCGCGACCTGCTCGCTCGTGATGGAGTCGCCGGGGCGCAGCCAGTTCTCGCACGCGACGACGTGCTCGCGCGTGACCATGTGCAGCGCGTTGGCGAGCCAGTAGAACAGGTTGCCGTCCGCGTCCTCGTCGGCGAACACGTCGCGCGTGCGGATCTCGACGCTGCGCAGCCGGACCGGCTCGGGTTCCTGGGCCGCGAGCGGTGCTGCGGCGAGCGCGAGCGCGACCAGCGCGGCGGCGCGCTCGCGACGCACGCCGCCAACCACGCAACACCTCGGCGCCTGCGCGAGTCCTCGCATCGGGATTGGTCGAAGCGACCCCGCGGCGCGAGCGCGGCGATGTGCAGGGCGTGGCTGCCGGGTGGCTGGCGGCGAGTCTAACGCTTCAGCGAGGCGGACGGGACTTCTGTGCTCGCCCCTGTTCGCCGCGGTCGTCGTCGCGGTCACCCTTGCCCTCGCGGCTCTCCTGCTTGCGGCCGGCGTCTTCCTTGCGCCGGTCGGCCCCTTCCTTGCGCTCTTCCTTGCGCTGCTGCTCGAGCTGCTCGCGTTCCTTCTTCCACTGCGCCATCAGCTGCTCCATCTCCTGCTTCTGGCGCTCGTGCAACGCCTGACGCTCCTTCTGGTGCTTCTCGCGCAGTTCCTCGAGCTGCCGCCTGAGCTGTTCGGGCATCTCGTGGCCCGGTTCCTTGCGCTTCTCCTGCTGATCGCGGCCCTGTTCCTTGCGCTTCTCCTGGGGCTCGCCGAGCTGTTCCTTGCGCTGCTCTCTCTTCTCGCGCATCTGGTCGTTCTCATCCTGCCGGTGCTGGCGCTTCTCCTTCGCGAGCTCGCGCACGAGCTGGCCAAAGCGCTCGCGCTCCTTCAGATCGAGCTTGCCGTCGCCGTCGTCGTCGGCGCGCTTGTACAGTTCGTCGCGCAGGTCCGGGTGCTCCTCGAGCATCTTCTCGCACTCCTTCTGCTCCCGCTCGCGCTCGGCCTTGTCCATGTCCCGGTCCGGGCCCTTCTTTTCCCGGTCTGATCCCTGCTGCGCGTAGCCAGGCTTCCCTGCGGACTCGGGCTTTGCGGGTTTGTCCTGGGCGCTGCTGGCAGCGGCCAGCACGAATGCGGCCAGAACTGGAATGACGAGCTTCTCGAGCATGGTGGCTTCTCCGTGGCGGAATCGAACGATGATCGGCGCGCACTGTCGCGCACTTGAGCACGGGAGGCCCGGTCTGAGCCAACGAGCGTTCCGCAACAGGCGTTGACATGGACGCCTTGCCGGCCGCCGCGTCTAACCGCCGCCGAAGAACGTCACGATCTCGAGACGATCGCCCTCGCCGAGGGTCGTCGTCGCGCAGTCCGCGCGGCGCACGATCACCTTGTTGCGCTCGACGGCGACCTGCGCCGGCTGCAGACCCAGCGCGGAGACGAGGTCCGCGACGGTCAGCCCGACCGGCACGAGTCGCACCTCGTCGTTGACGAACACGCGCAGCGTGGGTCCATCCGGTTTCTCGCGTGGTTCCATGCTCAATCGAGGCGTTGCAGCAGCAACACCTTCAAGTATTCCGACTCGGGATGCGTGATGCACACGGGATGGTCGGGCCCGGCCGAAAGGCGCCGGTGCAACACGACGCGGAACGGCAGCCCCGCGGCCGCCTGCCGCACGAGCTCCTCGAACCGACCCAGCGTCATGTGATGGCTGCACGTGCACGTGAGCAGGAACCCATGCGGCGCCAGCACACGCAGCGCCTGCCGGTTCAGATCGCGGTAGCCGCGTTCGGCCCCTTCGAGCTCGCGCCGCGACTTCGCGAACGCCGGTGGATCGAGCACGACCAAGTCGTGTTGCAACCCGGCCTCGCGCTGGGCGCGCAGGAAGTCGAAGACGCTGGCCTCGCGCACGGTGAGCCCCTGCAACCCGTTCGCGGTCGCCGCGGCGGTCGCGAGTTGCAGCCCTTCCGCCGACTGGTCCACCGCGACCGCCTCGCGCGCGCCGCCCTTCAGCGCGTTCAGCGCAAAGGCACCCTGGTAGCAGAACAGGTCGAGCATGCGCCGGCCCTTGCCGAGCTCCTGCACGAGCGCGCGCGCCGGCCGCTGGTCGAGGTAGAAGCCGGTCTTGTGGCCGTCGAAGACGCGAACCGTGTGGCGCACGCCGTGTTCGACGATCGCCGTCTCCGCGATGCGGCGCCCGTGCAGCAGGCTCACTTCTTCGGGCAGCGCTTCGTGCTTGCGCGCGCCGACGTCGTTTCGCGCGACCACCGACTCCGCGCCGAGCCGATCGGCGACGAACGGCACGATCGCGTCGAGCGCGTTCTCGACAACGGCCGAAGTGACCTGCAGCACGAGCACGGGTCCATAGCGATCGATGACGAGACCGGGCAGCCAGTCGCCCTCGCCGTGCACGAGACGCACGCCGTCGGTGGGCCCGAGCCAGCCCGCGCGCGCCTCGATGGCCGTCGAGAGCCGCTGCGCGAAGAACGACGCGCGGTCCGGCACGGCGTCTCCGGGCCACGGGCCGCAGAGCCGCAGCACGAGCCGGCTGCTGGAAGTGATGCCGAGACCGAGGTCGCGGCTCTGTTCGTCGCGCACGCGTACGAAACGCGGCGGCAGCAACGGGCCGCGTGCGACGTCGCTGCCGTAGAACCAGACCTGGCCGCGGCGGGCAAAGCCGCTGGCTCGCTCCGTGAGCTGCAGGTCCAGGCTCGCGGTCGTGACGGGCTCGGTCGACATAGTCTGGCAGTCACCGTACGCAGCGGCGCGTCTGCTGTCCGCACGCCGTCGGGGTTTTTGTCGCTCACGTTCGCTTACCGCGCGACGCGGCCACCGCGAACAGCGAGGCGAGCGCGGCCGTAACCGCGAGCGCGACGAAGGCGCCGCCGGTCCCGGCGGCGGAGAGCACGCGGGCCAGCCCACCACCCGCGAGCACGGCCCCGAGCGAACCCGTGCCGTCGACGAAACCGAGCATCGTCGCGCTGCGCCCGGCCCCCGCGCGCAGCGGCAGCACGCCGCTGCCGAGCGTCAGCGGCATCGCGAGGCAGGCGCTCGTCGCCGCCAGCGCCGCGATCACGAACCACGGACCGGCGTCACGACCCGCGCCCGCCAACACGAGCAGCAGCAGCGCGCCGAGCAGGGCCGGCGCGAACGTGGCCCGGAGCAGGCCGCGCGCGCCGCGGTCGCCGAAGGGGCCCGAGAGCAGGGCTCCGGCTGCGCTCGCGAGCGGCAGCAGGGCACTGGCGCGCACCGCGGACGAGGCGGGCATCGCGCAGAGGTCGACGAGCAGGAACGGCGTCCACAAGGACAGCGACTCGCGCACGAACACGAGCGAGACGTTCATGAGCGCCATCCACACCATCGGGCGCAGCAGCGAACGCATCGTTGCCGGGTTCGCGCGGACGAGGGCACTCTGCGTGTCGCGCGACGCACCATCGCGGGGCCGCGTGCAGAACAGGCCGAGACCCACGACGACCGCTCCGAGCGCGAGCCCCGCGGACGCGGTGCCGAGCACGTCGACCGGCCCGCCGCCGTTCGCGACCACGGCCGCGAGCAACGCGCGCACGGTCGCGTCGCCGAGCAGATAACTCTGCGACAGGATCATCATCGCGGTGCCGAGTCGTGCCACCGGCGTCGATTCGCTGGCCACCTTGCCGACCGACGGCCACGCGAGCGAGAGCGCCGCCATGCCGCACACGCGGCAGAGCGCGAAGGTCACCGGCGTCTCGCACCGCGAGGCCGAGAACTCGGCGATGGTCGCGCCACAGAGCGCCGCGACGAACAGCCTGCGGCCGCCGAAGCGATCGGCCAGCATCCCGCCGGCCATCTTGCCGAGGCCGTAGACCAGCATGCCGAGCGAAGCGATGTCGGGCAGCGCGCGCGACATCGCCGCGGCGCCGGGGTCCCCGGCCCACAGCGGCGCGAGCGCCGACAGATCGGCGCGATGGCAGTAACAACACGCGTAGCCGAAGAAGAGCACCGCCAGCGTCGGCAACGGCGGACGATCCCGGGCGGCGGACACGCCGGCATCATGCGCACCCGCAGAGGCGAAGCGAGAGGCTAGTTGTCGCGCACGGGCGTCGCCGGCGTCGGCGTCGTCGGCGCTGCCGTCGACAACGGTGCGGTCGCCTCGGCCGCCACGCCGATGTCGAGCGGCACGCTGCTGCGACCGACGTTGCTGCGGTCGAGCCCTGCGAGAGCCTTGCTCATGCTGATCTGCAGCGCACGCCCGATGAGCCGGAACGGGCTCACGGGGTGCACTTCGAGCTCCGAGAGCTGGCGGTTGCCGTAGAGCTGGTCGTGCAGCACCGCGCGCTTGCCCTCGGAGTCGGCTGGCCCGAGGACCTGCAGCCGCAGCCCGACCTCGGCGAACGAGCGCGAGCCCGAGACCGCCACGTTCGCGCCGGTCATGAAGCTCTCGAGCGTCGGCCTCAGCACGAGAGCCCCCGGCACCGCCTCCGCGGAGACGGCCCCGAAGATCCCGCTGCTCTTCAGTTGTCGAGCGAGCACGTCGTCGACCATCTCGGCAACCGGTCGCTCCCAGAAATCGTCACCGCCATAGATGATCGGGAAGCCATGGGACTCGGTCGGCAGCGGGCTGCGGTCGCGCACATCGGCCGTCGGCAGCACGAGCAACGCGCGATCACCACGGGACCTGGTCACGAACGGCACGTCGACGTAGAGCAGTTCGTTTCGCGCCAGATCCGCGGTCTCGTTGGTCGCACACGCCGCTCCTAGCAGGACCAGGAGGAGGGACACAGAACGCAAGGAGGGGAGCTTGATCACGCCGATGCCATCGGCACGATCGGGCGGCGACTGAAGCCCGGATTTTTGCGTTTGCGCGATACGACGGTTAGAAACGCTCGCGCCCGCGGCTCGAGCCACGACAGCCGCGGGCACCCCCCCCATGGCTGCAAGGAACCCGTTCGCGTCCCGTTCCACCCTGACCGTCGGCAAGAAGAAGTTCACCTACTTCTCGCTGCCGGCCCTCGAGAAGGCTGGCCTGACGAAGCTCGCGCGCCTGCCCTGGTCGATCCGCGTGCTGCTCGAACAGGCGCTGCGCAACCTGGACGGGTATGTCGTCTCGGAGAAGGACGTGCAGAACATCGCATCGTGGAGTCCGAAGACGGCGGGCAAGGTCGAGATCCCGTTCCTGCCGGGTCGCGTCGTGCTGCAGGACTTCACCGGCGTGCCCTGTGTCGTCGACCTCGCGGCCATGCGCGCGGCGATGCGGCGGCTCGGCGGCGATCCGAAGAAGATCAATCCGCTCGTGCCGTGCGACCTCGTCATCGACCACTCGGTGCAGGTCGATGTGTTCGCGACGCCCGACGCTCTCGAGAAGAACCTCGCGCTCGAGTTCCAACGCAACCGCGAGCGCTACGAGTTCTTGAAGTGGGGCCAGCAGTCGCTGACGAACTTCCGCGCCGTGCCGCCGGGCATGGGCATCGTGCACCAGGTCAACCTCGAGTATCTCGCGAGCGGCGTGCTGACGCGGCAGGAAGGCGCGGACGTGGTGGCCTTCCCGGACACGCTCGTCGGCACCGACTCGCACACGACGATGATCAACGGGCTCGGCGTGCTCGGCTGGGGTGTCGGCGGCATCGAAGCCGAGGCCGTCATGCTCGGACAGCCGACCTACATGCTGCTGCCCGAAGTCGTCGGCATGCAGCTCACGGGCAAGTTGCCGGCGGGCGCGACCGCGACCGACCTCGTGCTGACCGCGACGCAGATGCTGCGCAAACACGGCGTCGTCGGCAAGTTCGTCGAGTTCTACGGGTCGGGCGTGGCTTCGATGTCGCTCGCCGACCGCGCGACGATCGCGAACATGGCGCCAGAATACGGCGCGACGATGGGCTTCTTCCCGGTCGACGCCGAAGCGTGCCGCTACCTCGAACGCACGGGCCGCAGCGCCGAGCACGTGGCGCTCGTGCAGGCCTACAACGAAGCGCAGGGTCTGTTCTGGCACGCGAAGTCGCCCGTGCCCGAGTTCTCGTCGACGCTGACGCTCGACCTCGCGACCGTCGTACCGTGCCTCGCCGGTCCCAAACGGCCGCAGGACCGCGTGCCGCTCGGCGAGATGAAAGACGACTTCGAAGACTGCCTGCAGAAGAGCGTCAAGGACGGCGGCTTCGGCCTCGGTTCGCAGAAACTCTCGGCGAGCGCCGTCGTCGCCGACCCGAGCAAGGCCAAGTTGACGCACGGCTCCGTCGTGATCGCCGCGATCACGTCGTGCACGAACACGAGCAACCCGTCGGTCATGCTGGGCGCCGGTCTGCTCGCGAAGAAGGCCGCGGCGCGTGGGCTCACGCGCCGGCCCTGGGTCAAGACTTCGCTCGCGCCCGGCTCGCGCGTCGTCACGGACTACCTCGCGAAGGCAGGGCTGCTGCAAGCGCTCGAGCAGGTCGGTTTCCACATCGTCGGCTACGGCTGCACGACGTGCATCGGCAACAGCGGCCCGCTGCCGGCCCCCGTGTCCGGCGCAATCAAGGCCGGCAACCTGGTCGCCGCCGCGGTCTTGTCCGGCAACCGCAACTTCGAGGGCCGCGTGAACCCGGACGTGAGGGCCAACTACCTCGCGTCCCCCCCACTCGTCGTCGCCTACGCGCTCGTCGGCACGGTCGACATCGACCTCGCGACCGAGCCGCTCGGCCTCGACAAGAAAGGCGAGCCCGTGTTCCTGCGCGACGTCTGGCCCAGCGAGAGCGAAGTCGCCGGCGCGATCGCGAGCAGCATGTCGCCCGACGCGTTCCGCGAGCAGTATGGCGCGGTCTATCTGGGTCCGCCCGCCTGGCGCAAGATCACCGCGAAGCAGAGCGACCTGTTCCCGTTCGACGCGAACAGCACCTACATCCAGGAGCCGCCGTTCTTCACCACGATGGACCGCACGGTCTCGCCGATCGTCGGGATCCTCGGGGCGCGCGCGCTGGCGGTCCTCGGCGACTCCGTCACGACCGACCACATCTCCCCGGCCGGCAACATCAAGAAGGACAGCCCCGCGGGTCGCTACCTGATGGAGCACGGCGTGCAGCCCGCGGACTTCAACCAATACGGCGCGCGGAGAGGCAACGACCGCGTCATGACGCGCGGCACGTTCGCGAACATCCGCCTGCGCAACTTCCTCGTGTCGCAGGAGGGTGGTTTCACGAAGCACCTGCCAAGCGGCGAGTCGATGTCGATCTACGACGCGGCGATGCGCTACCAAGAGGAAGGCGTGCCGCTCTGCGTGCTCGCCGGCAAGGAGTATGGCACGGGCAGCTCGCGCGATTGGGCCGCCAAGGGCACGTTCCTGCTCGGCGTCAAGTTCGTGCTCGCCGAGAGCTACGAACGCATCCACCGCAGCAACCTCGTCGGCATGGGTGTCCTGCCGCTGCAGTATCTCGCGGGCGAGACACGCGAGTCGCTCGGTCTCTCGGGTCTCGAGGTCTTCGACGTCGCGATCAACGACCACGTGAAGCCGCGACAGAAGCTGATCGTGACGGCGATCCATCCCGAGAACGGCAAGGTCACGACCTTCGAGACGCAGTGTCGCATCGACACGCCGGTCGAAGTCGAGTACTTCCGCAACGGCGGCATCCTGCAGACCGTGCTGCGCAAGCTGCTCGCGCCGGCCGCTGCCGACGCGTCCAAGAAGCCCGCTCCCGCGAAGAGGCCGGCCGCGAAGAAGGCGCCTGCCGCCAAGGGATCCGCGAAGAAGCCCGCCGCGAAAAAGGCGGCGGCGAAAGCCCCACCGTCGAAAGTCCAGCCGAAACCGAACGCGAAGCCCAAGGCACAGCCGAAGCAGAAGCCGAAGACAGCAGCACGCAGCCGTCGCTGACTCGAATCGCGCCGCCAAGGGGCTTCGAATCTGCCGGCACGCGGCTCGTGTCCGCGGCAGCGGCCGCCATTTCCGGCGCCGGTCACGGCACCCGCCGACCGAGCCTCGCGTTCTCGGGCCGTGACCAGCGCCGCGAGAACGCGAGCCGGTTGCCGCGCCGGCGCAAACGCCGGAAACCGAGCAGGTGGAAGATCTCGGTGACGAACCAGCGCGCGACGAGCGGGTCGACCAGGATCGTCAGCGGGTCGGCGGGATCGCGGCGCACGCCGGGCAGCCAATGCACGATGCGATCGAGCCGGGCGCGGCGCAGCCAACGCGCGACTTCGAGCCAGAAGCGGCGCACCGGCCGCGCCAGGAAGTAGCCGTCGTCGCCGAGTGCCTGGTAGAGCGGCAGCAGCATGCGGCAGTCGCTGCGGGCGCGGATCTCGCCGTTCCTGTCGTGCGCGAGCAGATCGCCCTTCTCGACCGCCTGGAAGTTCACGAATCCTGGCACCATCACGAAGCCGTCCTCGGCGGTGATCGCGCGGCGATGCGTGATCTCCACGATCGGCGGCGCGCCGGCGGTCGCGCGGCGCAGATGTGCGCGATGGCGTTCGACGTCGACGACGCGCGCATCGATCATGCCGAGGTGGCCGAGCACGAGCCACAGCACGGCTTCGTGGTTGGCGACGGTATCCGGCTGCTGATGCCGCCCACCTTCCGCGGCGATCGCGACGATGCCGCGGCTCGCGAACCACTCGAGCGAGGCGCCGTCGATCGTCTCCTCGATGCCGAGAATGATCGGCACGCCGGTCGCGAGCGCGAGATCGCGATTGTCAGTGGTGTCGGCGAGGCACAGGAACGGCGGCCCGTCGGCCGAGCTCGAGTGCAAGTCGAGGAAGACCACGGGGCCGCGCGCGGTGCGCACGACCTCGTCGAACCTCGCCAGCAATTCGCGCTGCTGCGCATCCTCCGGCGAGTCCTGTGCCGGATCGCGCGCGGCGAGGGCCGACAGCGACGCCGGCAGCCAGCCGCGGTTGAGGTCGCGCGCGAGGTAGCGCTTGCCGGCGGCGAGTGCCGGCATGTTGCCGGCGAGAGCGACGATGCGGCCGCGCAGTTCGGCATCGCGCTGCTGCAGTTCGGCGACCACGCGTCGCACCGCCGTGACCCCCGAGGGTTCGTTGCCGTGGATGCCGGCCAGCACGAGCAGGGTCGGCCCGGCGCGACCATGGTCGAGGCGGCCGAGTTCGCGGTGCAAGACGGGGGCGTCGGCGGCAACGTGCAAGGCGGAGAGCTTCGCGGCCGCGCGACCGCGGCGCAACGCCCGCGCGCCAACGCTCGAGGTCACGCCGTGTTCGTCATCCCGATTCCCAGTACGGCGAGCGCGGCTCGGGCACGCACGGTGAGGTACTGCGCGCAACTTCGCGACCTGCTCGCCTGGTGTCGTTCGGCGGAGGCCTCAGTCGGGGCGGTTCGCCGATCCGCTGGTGAACGGACCGTCGGGCGCCTTCGGTTGGCCGCGGCGGGCTCGCCGCAGCTGCCGGAAGCTGACGAGCTTCTTCGCCGATTCGTCCCACAGCCGCAGGCCGAGCGCGCGCAGGCTCTCGAGCAACGTCATCGGCCGCACCGCCTGGAACACCGGGTCGGACTCGTGGCAGCGCTCGAGGTTGTAGTTGGGAATGCGCGGACTCAGATGGTGGATGTGGTGGAAGCCGATGTTGCCCGAGAACCACTGCACGATGCGCGGCAGCCGCAGGAACGAACTGCCCTGCAGCGCCGCCGCGGCATAGTCCCAGTTCTCCCCGCGCTCCCAGTAGGCGTCCTCGAACTGGTGCTGCAGGTAGAACAGCCAGATGCCCACGGCCCCCGCCACCAGCAGCACCGTGAGCTGGATCACGAGGTACGGCACGACGCCGAACAGCGAGGCGAGCCCGACGGCCATCGCCGCGACCGCGAGGTTCATCCACCACACCGACTGCCGTTCGCGCCGGCCGGCGCCGGCCCGCGGGATTCGCTGCAAGACCAGGAACATCAGCAGCGGCGCGATCCCGAACAGCACGATGGGGCTGCGCGCGAGCCGGTAGGAGAAGCGCCGCCAGCGCGAGGACTCGAGATACTCGCGAACCGTCAGCGTCCAGACGTCGCCGATGCCGCGGCGATCGAGGTCGCCGGTGGTGCCGTGGTGGATCGCGTGGTCGCCGCGCCAGTGGTAGTAGGGCGTGAAGGTCAGCAGGCCCGTGACGCAGCCCCAGAAGTCGTTGGCGCGCCGCGACGCGAAGAACGAACCGTGACCGCAGTCGTGGAAGAGGATGAACACGCGGATCAGCAAGGCGCCGGCGAGCACTGCCAGCGGCATCGTCAGCCACCACGAGACCTGGAGCGAGTACCAGAGCAGCACCCACACGGCGGCGTAGGAACCGAGGGTGTTCACGAGTTGCCACGACGCGCGCAGCGCGTTGGGCTTCTGGTAGTGCGCGACGAGTGCCTTCCAGCGCGCCAGCACAGCGGGGCCCTGGGCCTGGTCGAGTGGCACGGCTGCCGTCGGTGATGGCGCCGATCCGGGTTGTTCCGGCCCTGGGTTCAAGCGGCTACCTCATGACTTGGACGCGAACCGTGCGACCACGGCGTACCGCAGAGGATGACACTGCCACTGCCAGCAGCCGTGATCCAGGTGTCCACAGTACCGCCTGGGGCTGCGCAGTTGGACTGTACGCACGCAGCACCTGCGGCTCCAGGACCACACTCGTAGTCCCGTCCTTCCACCGCTTCTTCAGCTGGTACGCAACGCGCCCGTCCGGCAGCATCGACAGCCGACTCTCCCCGATCGCTGGCCGCGTAGCGGCACAGGTACTCGAGCCGTTCGCGATCGCGCGCTTCCACCCGCACCGCCGCGTGCAGCGAGAACACGTCGACGTCGGCACTCAGCGTGTCTCTTCACGGACGGTTCACTGCGCGTGCCGCTTCCGAGCGCCTACGCCTTGATGCGGGATGAAACCGCGGTGGATCAGGTTCAGACCTGCGGCAGTTCAGGCCATGCCTCGGTCTGAGGCTTGGTTCATTGCCATTTCACCTTGCACTCATGGGCAGGTCCTAGCGTGGAAAGTTGCAGTGCTCCTGCAGCAGCCCCTGGTCAACAGAGTCGTGACCACGGCTGGCTGCTCGCACGGACGAGCAACCCATCATGCGCCATCCACAACTGCTTTCGCTCTCCTGTGTCCTGTGGTGGCTCGCTGCCTGCGGGAACCATGCCGGCAATACCCAGCCGAACGCAGGCAAGCCGCCGATTGGCGACGGCGGTGGCAGCATTCCCGACACCCAGGGTGGTGCCATTGCCGACACCCACGGTGGCGCCGGCTGCATGCCGGGTGCGCCCGCACCCGAGCCCGCCACGCTGGTGTTGGTCGGCACCGGCCTCGTCGGCGTCGCACTGCTACGTCGGCGACGACTGCCGTCGAAGTAGGCGCGATCATGCCAATGCCGCGGCCCTCGGGTGAAGGCGCGACGTTGCTATGTCGAGACAGCACCTGCGGCGGCTACGCCGATAGCTCGCGCAGCGCGCGCTGGATCGCGTCGAGATTGGACGGCGCGACGTGCCCGCGCATGCCTTCCTCGTTGGCGACCTCGATCTCCTGCGCGTCGTGGCGCCAGTGCTGCAGCCTGGCGAGCTTCTCGGCCCGCGACAGTGCTCTGTCTTGCACGACGTCGCGCGGGTCCGGAAGGCGCGCGTCGAACGGGCCCGATGGTGTCTCGCGCAGCATGGCGTCACCCACGCGACGCGGCGTCGCGATCGCGCCCGACGGAGCCACAGAGGCGGTCGACGTCGAGCAGTTCCTGTAGGCGAGGCACCGGCAGCAGGCCGCGGTCGCGCGCCAGCTCGAACACCGGCAGGCCGCGCTCCGCGGCGGCGCGCGCGAGCTCCGCCGCTCGATCGTGCCCGATGTCGGCGACCAGCGCGGTGGCGAGGATGGGGTTCCTCGCCACCTCGTGCGCGGCATTCGCGCGCACGCGCAACCCGAGCAGCGCGTGCTTGCAGAACGCCTCGGCGGCGCCGGCGATCAGCTCGAGCGCCTCGAGCAGGTTGTGCGCCGCGACCGGGAGCATCGTGTTGAGCTCGAACTGCCCCTGCGACTCGGCGAACGCCACCACCGCGTCGTTGCCGAGCACCTGCGCGCACGCCATCAGCGCCGCTTCGCAGACGACCGGGTTGACCTTGCCGACCATGATCGAGCTGCCGGGCTGCAGCGGCGGCAGGTCGAGCTGGCGCAGCGCGTCCGATGCCTGCCAGCGCACGTCGTTCACGAGCTTGTAGAACGACATCGCGAAGGTGCGCACGTCGCTGCTCAGCCACGCGATCGCGCCGAGGCCCGACTGCGCGCACAGGTGGTGCTTCGTCTCGTGCACGCGCACGCCGAACATCACGCCGATCGCGGCGCACACCGCCGCCGCGAACCCGGGCGGGCAGTTGACACCGGTGCCGATCGCGGTGCCGCCGAGCGGCAGCGCGCGGCACGCCTCGATCGACGCCGCGATGCGCGCGATGCCGGCCTCGACCTGCTGCGCGTGGCCGCGGAACTGCTGGCCGAAGCGGATCGGCATCGCCGACATCAGATGGGTCCGGCCGTTGCGCACGTCGCCCCAGTGGCGGTCGGCGAGGTCGTGCAGCGCCGCGGCCAGGCGCTGCAGCGCCGGCAGCAGCCGTTGCTCGCCGAGGGTGACGGCAGCCAGCGCGATCGCGGACGGGATCACGTCGTTGCTCGACTGCCCGAGGTTGACGTGGTCGTGCGCGTGCACGGTGCCGCTGCCGCGCCGCGCGCCGAGCAGCTCGCTCGCGCGATTGGCGATCACCTCGTTCGCGTTCATGTGCGACGACGTGCCCGAACCGGTCTGGAACAGATCGACGACGAACTCGCGATCGTGCTGCCCCGATGCGACCTCGACCGAAGCACCTTCGATCGCGCGCGCGAGCTCCGCCGGCAGGCGCCCCGCCGCTGCGTTCACGCGCGCCGCGGCGGCCTTGATCTGCGCGATGGCGTGCACCGTCGCGAGCGGCAGCCGATGCCGGGTGAACGACCAGGCCGCGGCGCGCGCGGTCTCGGCGCCGTAGAGCGCCGCCTCGGGCACCGGCACGGCCCCCATCGCGTCGTGCTCGATGCGGCTCGGCCCGGAGAGATCGCCTCCTGATGGATCCTGCATGCCGCCATCATCCGCCGCGAGTCGCTCCGGTGCGAGCCGGTGCACCGCGCGTGAGAACGGTCACGACGACGCCGAGCGGGCAGAGGCAGCACGGCGCGGCAACGGTGCAAGCCAGGGGCCGCGCGCCGGCCGGTATGCATGTTGCGTGTAGGTTGCTGGAGTTGCGTCCCGGACCATCCGGAATTCACCTGACGCGATGGGCCGCTTGCAGGACTGCGTGCATTCGCGGAATCGAAGCGCGCCGCGCCCGCCGCTACGACTGCTGCAGAATCTCGCATAGCTGCAAGAGTTGGCCCGCGTGGTACGAGTTGTGGTCGGCGACGATGCAAAGCTCGTGGCACCACGACGCGCCGATGTGCGGGATCGGCGCCAGCAAGTCGACTTGCTCGGGGGGCGTTGACCAGTTCGTCCCGCAGCGACACCGTACATCGGCAGTCGGGGCTCGGTCCCGGCCTTCCCAACTCCCTCGATCAGGTGAAGAACATGCACCGTGCACTACACTTTCGCCGTTGGGCCGGCGTCCTCTGCGGCGCCTCTCTGTTGACGCTCGCGCCATCGGCGCCCGCGCAGATCCTGACCAAGACGCTCACCTACACGCGGTTCTCCGGCCCGCCCAACAACGTCCGGCAGGTGTTGTTCACGTACAACGCCGGGCTGGGCACGACCGGTTTCTCCAACTACACGACGATCACGACGACTCCGGGCGCGGACGGCGTGCTGTTCGCTCCCGACAGCGATCTGATCGTGGGCGGCCAGGCCGACGCCGTGCACAAGGTCGTCATCGCCACCGGTCTGTTCGCGACGGTCACGGCCGGCGGAGCTCAGTCGTACCATGTGATGCTCGACACGAGCGGCACGATCGTCTGGACGGCCGGAATCCCTGGCTTCCTGGCGTCGGTACCGCTCCAGCCGTTCGCCAACGGCACGGCCCACCCGCTCAGTGGCGACGACACCGCGGTCACGCACCTCGGCTTCGCCGGCAACAAGGTCTACTACTCCGCGAGCTTCCCGTCCGGCCTGGGCAACTTCGGCACGATCGATCTCGCCACCTTCACGACGACTCGCCTGTTCACCCTCGTGCCCTGGGCGCACGGCATGACGTTCGACTGCTACACCGACAAGGTGATCGTCTTCGCCAACAACTCGGTCGTGCAGATCGACCCCGCAACCGACCTGATCGTGTCGTCCCTGACCGTGCCCACACCGAGCTTGCAGCTCGACCAGGGGACGTCGGACGGAGACGGCCACCTGTACATCGCCAGCAACACGGGGCACATGCTGTTCCTGGACATCACGGTCTCGCAGTTGATCGGCACGCCGGACTTCGCCGACACGCCCTTCCTCGAGGCCGGCCTGGACGACCTCGCGCCGGAATGCGGTCTCGGCTCTCTTCCCGCCACCCCGTTCAGCCAGGGGTACTGGAAGAAGCACCCGGACGACTGGCCGCTGCAGACGATGACGCTCGGCTGCCAGACCTACACGAAGGCCCAGTGCCTGGTGTTGATGCAAACCCCGATCGGGGGCGACGCCAGCTTGACCCTCGCGCGCCAACTGATCGGGGCGAAGCTGAACGTCGCGAACAACGGCCTCAACTGGCCGCTGCTCGTGCCGCTGATCAACCAGGCCGACACCCTGTTGTGTGGTTTCGCCGGCCAGCTGCCCTACGGGGTCCCACCGTCGTCCCCGGTCGGGCAGCAGATGACCGCGATCGCCCAGACGCTCGCATCCCTCACCCAGTGAGGCTTCCGCCGCCCGCGAGCGTCTACTCAGAACCGAGGCAGTGCGCCGTGAGGAGCACTGCGAGGTCGCGCGAGGGGTTGCGCCGCCAGGCGCAAGCCCTTGCGCAACCGAGGCAGTGCTCCGAAGGCCCGCGGCGCTTGGCGCCGCGAGCAACCCGGTTCAAAAGCTGATCGTGAACGCCTGCGTCAGCACGAACGGTCCCGGCACGGCGAACACGCCGAGCCCGCAACCGTTGAACACGATCGCCTGCGTCGAGAGCTGGAAGCCGCCGCTGCAGGGCACACCGGGCAGCGGCGGAATGGCGACCGTCCCCGCGTAGACGCCAGCCGCGGTCGCCACCAGCGTGACGTTGAACGGGAGACCACACGGCGGACTGAGGTCCATGTCGAACGATTGGTTGCTCAGGCTGCACGCGGTCGCGGGGATCGGCGGCAGGCAGGCGTTGCTCGGCCCGGGCAACTGGCACGGCAGGCAGGGACAGAGGTTGAAGAAGGCGATCGCGATCGTGCCGAGCGGTGCCGAGACCGCGAGGTTCAGCACGACGTTCCCATTCGGGAAGCACAGCGGCACGCACGAGGTGCCACCCGAGCCGAGCGAGTTGATGGTGTAGTCGTTGATGCCGACGACACCTGTCGTCTGGGCGAGTGCGGGAGCGATGGCGAGAGAAGCAGCCAGGAGAGTCGACAGGCGAATGGGCATGTTGGATCCTCAGGGCAAGACGGCGGGCACTGTAGGGCGCGGCCGGCGCCTCATGCGCGACGAATCGCCTGCCTGCGCAACCGCGACGGCGACACGCAACATGCTGCTCGGCATGTTCCGTGCCCGCGTGAAGAAGAAGACTCACGTCGATCAAGTGACGCGGGCTCGACTCGCGGCATCGCGGCGCGGTCCGGCAGTCGATATCCTCTCGCGCAACTCGGCACGTCGCATGACGGGTCATCGTCCCGCGCGGATGCGGAGGCGTTGCCAGAGGGCCGCGAGGAGGAATGCGCCGCTGGGCCGCGGGCGTGCTGCTGACGTTGCCGAGCCGCGCTGACAGAACACCTCACAGACGGAGAAGCGCGCAATGCACTCCGATCAGGTACAGATGCCATTCCGCGAGGTGCACCGTGAACGAGGCCGCGCCCACCGAGAACCGTTGCGTGCCGGCGAAGTCCCGCCACTCGCGACGCACGGTCCACGTGCCCGGCTCACAGTCAAACCGGCAGTTCTGGCGCAGCCGGCCCGCGCCCGCCCGGCACCGCCAACGCGTCGTGCCGTTGGGCCCCATCACCTGCCAGACAACTTCGCCGCTCTCGACGCACGCGTCGAGTGCCACGTACAGCGGGCCCATGGCTCGGGTCACCTGCAGCCGCTCTTCGCGCACCGCGGTGCGTGAGTCCACGCACGCATAGTCGGTGAACGAGCAGTACTCGTAGGGCGGCAGCGAGATCGAGAAGCCGCTGCAGCAGCAGCCGGCGAACAGCAGCAGCACGGCGACGAGCAGGGCGCGCATGGCGGTTGCCGTGGCCCAAGGCGACGTATCCTTGTCGCGGCACGGCAGGATGCCGCGCCGCACGAGCCCTGCTGCCCGCTCCGACGCCTCATGCCGCTGCAACCGTGCTGTGTCTGGTGGCAGCGGGCAGCGGCACTCCCGTGGCTCTCACTTGCCCTTCTTGGCTTTCGGCTTCGACTTGATGCCGAGCTCCTTCTCGGCGGCAGCGATCCATGCAGCCGGGCCGCCTTCCACGTAGCCGCTCTTGCCGACCTTCTTGCCCTTCGCATCCATGAAGACGATGGTCGGGAAGCCCTCGATGCCGAACTCCTTGCGAAGCTCCTCGTTCTGCTTCTTGAGGTCGTCGCTGAGCTGCTTCTTCTTCGGGAAGTCGAGTTCGAGCAGCACGACGTGCTCCTTCGCCCACTCCTGGAACTCGGGCTTGCTGAAGACTTCGTCCTTGAGCTTGATGCACCAACCGCACCAGTCGCTGCCGGTGAAGTCGGCAAGCACGACCTTCTTCTCCTTCTTGGCCTTCGCGAGCGCATCTTTGTAGCTCGTGAGCCAGCCGCCCTCGCCGGCGTCGTCCCCGGTCGGATTCAGCTTCAGCTGGGCCTCGGCGAGCTTGATCCACTCGGTCGGGCCGCCGTCCTTGTACTCGACCCTGCCGACCGCCTTGGCTGCGGCGTCGAGGAACAGGACCTTGGGGTAGCCACCCGTGATGCGGTACTTCTCGGCGAGGTCCTTGTTCTGTTGCTTCAGTTCGTCGCTCTGCGGCGCTGTCTTCGGGAAGTCCAGTTCGAGCAGCACGACCTTCTTGGCCGCCCACTCCGCGAACTCGGGCTTGCTGAAGACCTCGTTCTTCAGCTTGGCGGTGTTTTCGCACGAGTCGCTGCTGATGAAACTGGCGAGGATGACCTTGTTGTCCTTCTTGGCGGCGGCCTTGGCTGCTTCGAAATCGGTGAGCCAACTGCTCTCCTGGGCGACTGCTGGGATCATGAACGCCAGAACGGCGAGGGATGCGATGCGCATGGCATGTGTCTCCTTGGGGGTTGGGCAAAGGGGCGCGCAGTATAGGAGGCCAATCTGCGCGGTTCCTCTCGTGTTCGCATGCTTGCGGTCGATCGGCGATCCAGCCTGCCAGTCCCACGCCGTGCACATCGGATGCCGAGTTCTTCTCCAGCCCGCGGGCACACTGCGTCGCCGAGCAGTCTGCCCACCGTGCGCAATCGATCAGAACGATCCCACCGTCATCGCCAACGCGTTCGTCGCGGTCACCGCGAGCGTCGGATCGAGCGCGATCGACACCATCTGGTGATGGAACACGATGCCAGCGAGCGACGGCGTGTTCGGGATCGCGAACTGGAACACCGCAGTGCCGGCCGCGTTGATCCACGCGACCACGTCGGGCTGCACGTGCAGCGTGCAGCCAGGCAGCGCGGTCGCGAACACGCTCGCGAGCGGCAGCGAGATCGTCGGGAAGCCGCTGACTGCGCCAACGAGCGCGGGACTCGGCAGGCCGTTGGCGTCGGCGCGCCACGTGCTGCCGGTCCACGGCAGGCTCGTGGTCAGCGTGTCGCCGGCGCAGCCTGCACCTGCCAGCTGCACGCTCGCGGGACACGTCGTCGTGAGGCGGGCCAACGTCGCCGACAGGGCCGCACCCGAGCCCGAACCGCCGACCATCACGTCGCCGGATGGCAGCGTCGCGAACACCTGCGCAATGCCCGTGGAGACACCCGTCGGACCGATCGCCGACCACGTCGCACCGTCCCAGCGCGCGAGCGTGCTGGGCGACGCAGCGCCGGCGATCGTGAAGTGCCCGCCGACGAGCAGATCGCCGTTCGGCAACTGCGCGAGCGACCGAACGGACTCGTAGATGGTCCCGCTCAGCCCAGCTCCGAAGCCTGACCACGAGGCACCGTCCCAGCGCGCGACGAAGTTCGCGACTGCGGAGCCGGCAGTGGTGAACTGACCGGCCGCGACGAGGTCGCCGTTCTGCAGTACCAGCAGTGCGCTGACCCGGCCGTTGACTCCCGCGCCCAGCGGCGACCACGACGTGCCATTCCACCGTGCGACGTGGTTCGCGGGAACGCCGCCGGCCGTCGTGAGGTCCCCGCCCGCGATGATGTCGCCGTTCGACATGACCGCGATGGCCTTGACCGCGTTGTCGACGCCGGCGCCGAGCGGCGACCAGGAAGCGCCATTCCAGCGCGCGATGTGGCTCGCCAGGACGCCGCTGATCTGTGCGAACCCACCTCCGGCGACGAGGTCGCCGTTGGGCAGCCTCGCCAGAGCGCCGACGCCGAGCGTCGTGCCGCCACCGCCGAGCGCCGACCACGACGTGCCGTCCCACTGCGCGATGCCCGCCGCACCCGCGGGTGAGGCCTGGAAGTCACCGCCGACGACGAGGCTCCCGTTGGGCAACGCCAGCAGCGCGACGACGCTCGCCGCGGGGTGCGGATCCAGCAGTCCGGGCGACGACCACGACGAGCCATCCCAACGCGCCAGATTCGTCACGAGGACGCCGCCGGCATTCACGAAGTGTCCGCCGACGACGAGGTCTCCGTTCGGCATGCTCGCAATCGCGTTGAGCCACCCATCCGTACCCGGCACCGGTCCGATGCCGAACGCGAACCACGACGTCCCGTCCCACCGCACGATCGTGCCGGCGACACCACCAAGGTGCGCGAACTCGCCGCCGACCAGCACGTCGCCGCTCGGCAGCGCGACCATCGCCTGCACTTCGAAGTCCGACGTGCCGGGCGACGTCCACACCGCGCCGTTCCACAGCGCGATGCCGTTGACCTGGCTGCCGCCACCTGGCGCGAACCAACCGCCCGCGAGCACATTGCCGTTCGGCAGCGCCAACAGGCTCAGCACGCGCGCGGCAGCCGGGCCGAAGCCCGGGCCGAGCGGGGCCCACGACGTGCCGTTCCACTGCGCAATGTTGTTCACGCCGATCCCTCCCGCAGTCGCGAACTGTCCACCCGCGACGAGATCCCCGTTCGGCAGCACTGCCAGCGCCGCGACGCCGCCGGAGACGCCCGTGCCGAGCGGCGACCAGGCCGTGCCGTCCCAGCGCGCGATGGAGCTCGCGTTCACGCCCGCCACGGACGAGAAGCCCCCGCCGGCGATCAGATCTCCGTTCGGCATCACGGCGAGCGCGACGACCCTCGAGTACGGACCGAGACTGCCGCCGAGAACGGACCAACCCGTGCCGTCCCAGCGGGCAAGGCCGTTCGCCAGGGCGCCGCCGGCGGTCTCGAACAGGCCTCCAGCAACGAGATCGCCGTTTGGCAGCACGGCGAGCGCGTACACCTGCGCACTCAGGCCACCGAGGCCCGTGCCAAGGGGCGACCAAGCTGTGCCGTCCCAGCGCGCGATGCTCCTGGCGGCGACACCGCCAGCCGTCCAGAAGTTGCCGCCGGCGACCAGGTCCCCGTTCGGCAGCGCGGCCACGGCGTAGACCTGCCCGTCCATCCCGCTGCCGAGCGTCGCGAACTGTCCCGTCGCGAGGTCGTGGCTGACGATGCACCGCGCGACGAGCTCGCCAGCGCCGGTGAACAACCCTCCGATCGCGACGACCGGCTGCGCGGGTCCCGCGCCGTCGGGGTCCCACATCGCCATCGAATTGACCGTGCCCCTGACACCTGGATAGCTGCGCCCCTCGAGGTCGAGCGAGCATTGCGCCAGCCCGTGCGCGCAGGCCACGGCGCTCGCGAGCATGGTGAGTACCGAACGCGCAACGAACCGTGGGGTGGAATACATCTGCGTCTCCGTTGGGAACCTGGGGTATGGAAGCCGGTGGCGAGTCCGGCGCAGAGGTTGCGTACGGACCGCCCTCTGCTCGGCATGATCGGTGAGGGCGTCGGCGTGGGGAGAACACGGCGCCCGCAAGGGATTCGGGGGCTGGCTGATCGCCGCAATGGGCATGCCCCAGGCGCGGTCGGCTGTAGAGCCGCGTGAACGAAGCGCGCTTGTTACGAGCCCGAAACCGCAGCGAACCGCTGGCTCCACGCCTCGAGGGCTGTTCGCGCTTCACCTCGCTCTGACGCGGCCCTTGCCGGCCCAGGTCCGCCAGCGTGCGATGGCCGCGGCGTTGGCCGTCCGGGCGGCTGGGGCGAAAAGCCCATGTCCTGGCCCGAGCGCGCGCTATGGCCGGGCAGGTGGGACGTCCGCTTGGCGATCGCGTCCACACCGTCCGCGGTGGCCGATATGCCCGCACTGCCAACAATAGGTGGACCAGCCCTCCTGCACTCGCACTCCGGGCATGCGAGGAGTCGTCGCCAGGCGCACACCGCAATCGGGGCAGAAGCGCCAGTGGTCCATTCGGATCGTCGCGCGGCAGCGTTCGCAGTTGGCCGGCGCCATCCCGCAAGCGTGTCGTCGGACAGGCCTGGCACAAGGGGAATTGCCAGGTTCGCCGGTTCGGCGGCAGGGCGATCGGGCCACGTGATGCGACGCGGAACGGTCCGCAGTTCGGCTTCCCACCGCCGCGGTTCCAGCAGCACGCGCGTGCGTCAGCGCGGCGGTGCGGCGCGACAGGGCTCGCCGGCTACGAGCAGGCGGAACGCGTCGCGGACCGCAGGCGGCAGCCCGCGGGCCGCGGCCTCGGCGTCGATGCGGTCGGCGAGGCTGCCCTTGCCACCGCATCCGATTCGCGGCGTGCTCATGCTTGCGGGCAAGACCGGGACGCGCATCTTCGCGGAATCCCGGTCGACTGGAAGGGCGAGACGAAGGACGACCTCCAATGGAAGGCACGCTTCTGATCAAGAGCACGCGCGATCCACGCCTGGCTGCCGCGTCCTTGGCGATCGCTTTCCTGCCTCGGGCAGGACGCAGAGTTCCGGAGCGAGGATAGACTCGCGCCCCTTCTGGAGAACGACATGCGCAGCCTCACCCTCCTGTTCCCGATCCTCACCCTCGCCGTACTTGCAGGCCCCGCGCCCTGCTCGGGCGAACCCCTGGCTCAGGAACCACAACCGCCGGCCAAGACTCCGCCCAAGGGCGAGCAGCAACCGCCGGCCAAGGCCGACCCGCAGAAACCAGCAACCGACGCGAAGAGCGCACCTGCCGCGACACCCGCCATGAGCTTCTACACCCTCAAGACCCGCACTCTGGAAGGCAAGGACGTCGATCTCGCCCAATACCGCGGCAAGGTCACCCTGGTCGTCAACGTCGCCAGCGAGTGTGGCTACACGCCGCAGTACGCCGGCCTCCAGGAACTGCACGGCAAGCTGAAGGACAAGGGCTTCGCCGTGCTCGGCTTCCCGAGCAACGACTTCGGCGCCCAGGAGCCTGGCACGCCGGAGCAGATCCGCACCTTCTGCACCGACAAGTACCACGTCGACTTTCCGATGTTCGCCAAAGTGCAGACCAAGGCTGGCACGGGGCAGAGCGACGTCTACGCCCTGCTGAGCAAGGCGTCCGGCAAGCTGCCGAAGTGGAACTTCAGCAAGTACCTGATCGGCAAGGACGGCACGGTGCTGCAGTTCTTCGACTCGAAGGTCAAGCCGGACAGCGAGGAACTGCGAGCGGCGATCGACAAGGCCCTGCTGCCCGACAAGGCGCAGAAGTAGGCCTGATCAGCACGCGCACCGTGCGCTGAGTCTGACCCGGTCCAGCCGCAGGTCGCGGAGAGCTGGCTCTCGGCGCTGCTACTGGCCCAGGTTCCGCTGCCGAGTTCCTCTCCAGCCGGCGGTGCCTACCGCGGCGCTTCGGTCGTCATCCGCAGTTCGAGGACCGTGGTCTGTCCTGCGACGACGGTCGCGTGGCCGACCTTGACCCGCAACCGGCGCATGAGGTCGTTCGGGTCCTGCGGCGCAGCCTGCAAGCGCTTCGCGATGGAGTGGCCGTCGGGCAGCACGAACAGGTCGTAGTCGCCCGGCTCCACTTCCGCGCGGAACGGCCCCGTCGCGTCATCCCGAGCCAGTTCCGCGTAGGCCGCCGGATCCGCGCCGTTCGCCCTCAGCTGCCCGACCTGGGCTGGGCGGCCTTCCGTGTCGAGCAGCACGAGCTCGATTCTGCCCGACGTGATCGCGAACGAGTGGTGCGTCGTCTGGTCGCGCGCGACCGTCGCTGTGGAGCCGGCCCGCAGTCGCAGCACGGTGCGGCCGGGCTTCTGCAAGGTCAGGGTGTAGCTGCCGGGCCGACCGCGGTGCTCGAAGCGGCCCTGCGCATCCGTGCGCACATCACACTGTCCGGAGTCGGGATGTTCGCGTCCGGTCGGCGTCGACCAATCGAGATGGACCGTGTCGTTGGCGAGCGGCACGCCATTCCAGGTGACGTCGCCGAGAAGCACGCCGGGCAGCAGCAAACTCAGGTCGAGCACCACTTCGGTGGTCTGACCTTCGCGGACGACGACGCTGCCCCCGCTCGCCCACGAAGCACCGAGCCTGACACCGATGCCCCATGTTCCCGGTGCGATTGCGTGCCCGGCGAACCCACCCTGCGAATCGAGTACGAACGCGAGCGGCGGAGTCTGCGCGCGCGCCATCGACATGCTCACGAACGCCCAGTTCGCCGCGCGCGCTGCCGGAATCGGCCCTTCGAGGGGGACGCCCACGAGCCGGCGCATCTCGGCGAGCGCTTCAGGTGGCGTGATGCGACCGGTCACGCTGCCACCCTTGTCGACGCGGACGACCAGTTCGGTGGGCTCCGTCAGCATCACGTCGGCGCGCACCACCGGCACGTGGCCCGGGCCGTCCAACAGCAGAGTCACCACGCGATCCGCCGGACCCCGCACGACCACCGCACCCGCGGCATCCGTCGCACCTTCGTTGACGAGCACGGCCTTTCGCCGCGTCTGCATGCCGGCGAACACTGCAGGGGCCACGACCTGGGTGCCGTCGTCGACCGGCCCCTCGACGGGATCGGCGACGCGAATCTTGCTGCCGACGATCGCCTTGCCCGCGCGATCGACGACGCGCACCGTCCGCGTCGCATCGACGAGGCGCAGATCCAGACGCCGCGGCGAACGATCGACGATCTCGATCGGGGCCGTGACCATTGTCACGGTCGAGCCCGTCGGCGGTTCGATGCACACGAGCCACTTGCCGATCGGCACGCTCGCGACCGTGGCGATGCCGTCGACGAACGGCCCACGCGCCAGCACGCGGCCAGCGCTCGAAGTGCCCACCGCGTGCAAGGGCAGCACCCGCACCGCGAACGACTCGACCGGCGCGCCGTTCGCATCCGTCACTCGCACGATGACCGGTGCCCCCCGCTGCAGCCGCAGCACAACGCCCTGCGTACCCCAAGCCACCGGTTGGTCGAGGCGCAGCGGTTCGTGCAGCAGCGAACGCACGGCGATGCGCACGCCGCCGCGCGCCGTGTCGCGGCGCCCCTTCAACTCGAAGCGGCCGGTGCGACCACTCACGGTGAATGGGGTGGGCGGGCCATCCCAATCGTCGATCCCGATCCATGCACCGGCAACGGGCTCGTCGGCGTTGTCGACCACGGTGCCGGTGATCCGCACCGACTCCGCCGCCGGCTTCACGACGATGGTGACGTCCTGCGTCGCGGGTTCGGGCGCCAGCGTCAGCGACAACGGCCGCACGAGTTCGCAGTCATCGACGGCGAGCAGGTAGAGGCTGGGCAGCAACACCCTGTCGACCGCGAACCGCCCGTCGGCGCCGGCCGTCGTGCCGAAGAGACCGGCGGCCCGCAATGCCTCAGCACTGCCGCCGAACCCGTTCTGCAGGCTGATCCTCGCATTGGCGCGCGGCTGGCCCTGTTCGTCGACGACGCGACCGACCACGGTGATGCCGGGCAGCATGGCGACGTCGCCGAGGTCGACGACTGCGCTGGCCGCCAGTTGTTGCCAACGCCAGCTCAGGCCGACGCAATGCGGCGACTGGATCTCCAGCGTGAACCGGAACGGCGGCGGAGGTGCGAAGGTGAACGCGAACCCACCATCGGAGCCCGTCGTCTGCGCCTCGGGACTCTGCCAGGCAGGCGCGCTGTGCTCGGCAAGCCACGCGTCCATGCGGTCGCCTTCGGCAGCCATGCCCGAGAGCCGTACCGTGCATCCCGCGAGCGGAACTCCCGCGGCGTCGACGCAGCGGCCGCGCAGCGTCGCGTTCGCGGGCAGAGGCATCACAACCGCGCGCTCGGGGGCGCCCGGAGCGGAGGCAGCAACAGACGTGTCGCCTCGACTGCGATCTCGATCCGTCGATGGCTTCGCCGCGACTGCATCGGCAATCGGAAGCGACGCGAGGCTCGCGCTCGGGGAGGAACTGCTGGGCTCGCGCACCGACCAGAACAGCACTCCGGCGAGCGCCGCGACCGCAATCACCGCCACCGACTTCGTCCATGCCGTCATGAGCAACACTCCAGACCACGCCGTGGCCGTTCCAGCAGCGCCGGCGGGCACCGCGCTCTCCTTCCACCCGAACGCCACCGCCACCGCGCCGCGCCAGCCCGACTCCTCCTCCCCGAGCCTCTCGCGAAGCTGCTGCAGGCCGCGCTGCAGCCAACTCTTCACCGTCGCCACAGGAACCCCGCTCGCCTCGGCGATCTCCCGCGGCGCCATGCCTTCGAAGAACCTGCGCCAGATCGCTTCGCGGAACGGCGAAGGGAGCGCCGACACCTGCGCGACCAGCCGGTGCAGCAGTTCCTCGCGCGCGAGCACCGTCGCGTGGTCCTCGACTTCGCCACCGCGCGCCCCCACCGCCTCGCGTCGCACCCGCCGCTGCTCACCGCGCCGCAGCTTGCGCGCGATGTTGCGGAGCGCCGTCGCCAACCATCCACCGAGCGAGCCCGCGTGCCGCGGCGGTCGCTGCAGCGCGGAGGCCCACACCTCCTGGACCGCATCGTCGGCCGCGCCCGGATCGCGCAGCAGTTCCGCAGCGAGCTGGCGCAACGACGCACCGTGCTGGCGCAGGCTGAGTTCGACGTCGAAGGGGCGGGAGGTCATCGGCGTTGGCAGCCTATCAGTCCCGACGCGGACGGATCGGATGCGCGCCGCCGCGAAACCTGCAGAACCTGCCCCCAGCGCCCACGGGGCCGCGCGGATCCGCGGTAGCATCCCGCGAATGCGCATCCTTCCGACTTCGGCGGTTCCGCACTGTCCTTTCGGTTGGTGCCTGCTGGCTGCGGCACTCGCCACCCCCGTCGCCGCGCAGACCCCGGCCGCGCCGGTCGTGCGCGACGTGCGCGGCACGGTGAGCGGTGCCGGGGACGAGAAGGTGCGCGTCACCCTCTGGCACAACGACACGCAGAGCGGGTTGGTCGATGCGGCAGCGGAAGCGTTCGCCGCCGCCGACGGCTCGTTCGCCTTCCGCGCCGTGCCCTGGTTCGAGAAGCAGCAATGGGGCTTCCATTCGTTCCTCGTGCTCGCGCGCACGGAGAAACGGATCGGCGTTCTGACCGTTCGTGGGGACACGGTCGATTCCGGCAACTTGCGCATCGACCTCGGCGAGGCAAGCGAAGTACATGGCGTGGTCCGCAGCAAGGAAACCGGTCTGCCGCTCGCGGACGTCCAGGTGTGGGCGCGCATCCTCGGGAACCCGACCAAGCCCGGCCTAGTGTGGCTCGTGGTGCCGCTGCCGCTGTGGACGGCTGTGACCGACGCCGAGGGCAGGTTTCTCTTGAAGGGGTTGCCGAAGGTGACACCGCTGCACCTGATGGCGGGCAACCTCGAGTACGCACGGACGCCGATCCAGGTCGACGATCCGTCCAAGCCCGTCGAGGCCGTACTGCCCCTCGGCGGCAAGGTGCGCGGCATGGTGCGGATGCCCGACGGCAAGCCCGCAGTGCGCGTGCGCGTGCGCACGACCAGCAACGGCGCTGGCTACGGCGAAACCCTGACCGGTGACGACGGCGCGTTCTGCCTCTCGGCGCTCGAAGCCGGCGTCTACAAGGTCTGGGCCGAGGCGCCGGACCTTACGGTGATCGCGGTGGTCGGCCTCGATGTCGCAGCCGGTGCCGT
>DASRJH010000004.1:0-13681 GCA_035649575.1 Planctomycetota bacterium | reverse complement strand
TCGCGATGCCCTCCTCACCGTTCGTTGCCGACTCCACCCGGAAGCCCGCGGCTTCGAGCACCATCTGCGTGGAGACGATGATGAGCTTCTCGTCTTCGATGATCAGAACGGTTTGTTGCATGGCTTGTAACCTGTGCTAGGTCGCGACACCGGCGTCCGGTGAGCTGTGCGCAAGCTGCCTGAGCAGCGGAAGCGCAAAAGAGAAATCGGCACCCTGACCCAGTTGGCTGGAGACTTCGATCCGACTTCCGTGCGCCTCGACGATCCCCCGGGTAACGAACAAGCCCAAACCGGCGCCGCCATGGTGCCGTGTGAGCGGGTCCTCGACCTGGAAGAACTTCTCGAAGATGCGCCGGTGGTAGCGCGGGTCGATGCCGATGCCATCGTCGCTGACGCCGAATCGGAGCCCACCGTCCGGCATGCCTTCGATCCGCACGCGGACCTGGCCGCCGTCCCTGGTGAATTTCACGGCATTCTCGACCAGGGCCTGACACGCGCGTCTCAGATCGGCCCTGTCGGCGAACAGTTTTTCCTCGGTCGGATCGACCTGCAGCGTGAGCTCGATGTGGCGGTCGCGGGCCGGCTGTTCGAACGGCGCGAGCAAGCCGTTCGTGAACTCGTCGACGGTGATGATCTCGCGGTCGCGGCCATAGTCGGCCGACTCGAGGTTGCCGAGGTTGATCAACTTGTCGATCTGGTGCTCGAGCCGCACGGACTGTTCGCGGATCGACTCGCAGACCATCTGCTGCCGCTCCGACAGGGAACCCAGGCTGCCCTTCGCCATCATCGTCGCGAAGGTCTTGATGCCCGTGAGCGGCGTGCGCAGCTCGTGCGCGACGATCGACAGATACTGGTTCTTGAGCTGGTCGGTCTTGAACTCCGCAGTGACATCCTTCAACACCGTGATGATGCCTGCCGCGTGGCCACGGTAGTCCAACAGCCGCGAGGAGATGCACTTGATGTAGAGCAGGTCCTGTTCGCTGTGGTGTAGTTCGACCGTCTGCACGACCTCTTTCTGCGTCGTGAGGCGCGCGTGGTCTTCGACCAACGTGCGAATCAGCTCGCCGCGACCTTGCAGCCCCTCGAGCGGCTTGCCGAGCGCAGCGAACGACTTCGTGCCGAGCAGATCCTCTGCCACGGGGTTCATCAACATGAGGTTGGCGGCACGGTCGAGCAGGACGATGCCGTCCATGATGTTGGTGATGATGGTCATCCCGGACGGTCCAGCGCTCAATGGTTCCCTCGGCGACGATCCCCGCGAGCCTCGGAGGCCCTCCAGCATCCGGGCGCTAGCTGCCCTTCTTGATCGCCTGCAGCGCGTCGTCTTCCTTGTCGAAGATCGACAGGTGCTTGCTGATGCGCATGATCTCGAAGATCTTGATGATGAACGGCTTCACGTTGCTCAAGTAGAGCTTGCTGTTCTGGGACGACGTCACGTTGTTCGCGACGATGATCAGTCCGACACCGCACGAGTCGATGATCTTGACGTTGTCGAGGTTCAACACGAAGTGGCGGTATCCCTCCGCGATCCTCGCGTTGACCGTTTCCTTGAGCGACTCCTTGAGCGAGTCGGTGACGTAGAAGTTCAGGCTGCGGTCGTTGAACGAAATGATGACGGTCTGGTCGTCCTTGAGCGCGGTGACCGACAGACCCTGGCTCTTCTTCCCAACGATTTCCATGGAACTCCTCGGTGAATCGCGCGCCGTTTCGCCTCGCACGCTGCCACTGCATCGGTCGGCAGCAGAGCGGAAGTTGAGGCAGCCGCAAATCCGACGCTGCGCCGGGAAGAACCAACGGCAGAGGTCTTGCCCACGTCGCTGGGACCCACGCCCCCCGTCACGCGCCATGGCACCGCCGCTTCCGGCGCGCCAGCCCGATCGCGGCGATGAGGCCTAGGCGTCCTGTTCCGATACGCGCTCGCCGGTGCCGTAGCGTATCGCCACGTTGCTGCGGCCGATGTCGGTCAACAGACGCAGGCACTTCTTGAGCCCGAGCTGATTGCCCTTGTTCGCGACGCTCGTGACCGTGCGACCGATCTCGCGGGCCACGGTCAGGTTGTCGTGGTCGGCATACAGCGATCGCAGCCGGACGATCTGGGCCGTGGTCCAACGCGGCATCGCGCGTCGCACCACGTGGCGCGAGTTCTCGCCGTTGCGCGCAATGCTCGCGACGAATCGCTTGTCCTTGGCCAGGCAGAGGCGACTCGCCGTGGCCGCGATTTCGGACTCCGCGCGCAGCAGGCACACTTCGAGATCGTGATCGGAACGCGTGCCATACAGGTGCTTCAGCAGCTGGATCTCGGCGCGGGTCCACGGTCCGTGGCGCAAGCGGTCACGCAGTTGGGCAGCGCGCCGCTTCACCTCGGGCACCGGCCGACCGAGCATCGCTCCGAGCAGACGCGGATCGACGGCACCCCAGGACTCCCGCAGCCGCGCATCGTCGCTGTCGGTCCAGTCGCCTCGCCGCACCGGTACGCGCAGCAGTTCCATGGCCTTGCGGAACACGCTGGCCGGCGACCGGTGCAAGAGAGCCGCAGTCCCTTCGACGCCGCGGCGCGGCAGCAGCAGGCGCAACCGCTCGAGCTCCTGCACGGCCCAGTTGCCGCGCCGCAGGGCATGAGCTCTCACTTCTGCACCTCCTCGGCACCCTCGGCCAGCAGGCGGTTCCAGCGCCCCTGGATCTCGCCCTTCACGAGTTGCCGCACCGCCTGGGTCGAGGTCATCGCGAGAGCGCGGCTCGCGAGATCGCGGCACTCGGCCTGCTTGAAGCTGCGCAGCATCAGCTTGACCCGCGGCAAGAAGACAGGAGCCATGGACAGTTCTCGGTAGCCGAGGCCGACCAGCAACGGCGTGAACCAGTGGTCGCCGGCGATCTCGCCGCAGATCGACACGCTCTTGCCGGCCGCATTCGCGGCGTCCGCGATCTGCTTGAGCACCCGCAACACACCGGGGTGGAACGGATCATACATCTTGGCAACCCGCTGGTTGTCGCGGTCGATCGCCAACAGGTACTGGACGAGGTCGTTCGTGCCCACCGAGACGAAGTTCACGAGCGGCAATACGTCGGGCAGCACCGGCACGAGCACGGGAACTTCGACCATGACGCCGAGCTCCACCTGCGGGTCGTGCGCGACTCCGGTCGCTCCGAGGTCGGCGACGAGCTGGTCCAACACTTCGCGGCACTTCACGACCTCGGCGTACCCGCTGACCATCGGCAGCAGGATCCGGACGTGTCCCAAGGCGCTGGCTCGCAGGATGGCCCGCATCTGCGTGTAAAGGATGTCGGGCCAGTCGAGACAGAGGCGGATGCCGCGCCAGCCGAGCACGGGATTCCGCTCGGCCGGCATGCGGAAGTAGCCGAGCGGCTTGTCGCCGCCCACGTCGAGGGTGCGGAACGTCACGGGCTTGCCGCGTGCACCCTCCACCGCGCGGCGATACATCACGACCTGCTCGTCCTCGGTCGGAAACTGACGCCGCTCCATGAAGGCGAACTCGGTGCGAAACAGGCCGATGCCCGCGATCGTATCGACCTCGAGGCTGTCGAGATCGCGCACGCCTTCGACGTTCGCCAACAGCTGTACGTGCGTGCCGTCGGGCGTGACCGAGGGCTGGAAACGCACTTCCGAGAGCCGCCGTTCGACCCCGCGCTGCTCGAGCAAGCGCCGCTCGTAGTCGCCGAGGTGCTCCTTCGAGGGCTCGAGGATGACGAGCCCCGCATCCCCGTCGACGATCGCGAGCGTGCCGGTCGTCGACGCGAGCATGATCTGCTCGATGCCGACCACCGAGGGGATGCCGAGAGATCGCGCGAGGATCGCGCCGTGTGAGTACTTGCCCCCGTGCGCCGTGACGATGCCGCGGATGTGCGCGCGGTCGAGGATGCCGGCGTCGCTCGGCAGGAACTCGTCCGCCACGAACAGGTAGTCGGCGCCGTTGGCCGTGTACTTCGACCGCTCGGTCGCGAGCAGCGCACCGACGAGCTGCCGGCCGATGTCGCGCAGATCCGCGGCGCGTTCCCGCATCGACGCGTTGTCCATGGCGGCGAACACGGCCTCGTAGCGTGCGATGACACGCTGCAACGCCACCTCGAGATTCACGTGGTGCTCGCGGATCTCGTTCGCGACATCGGCGAGGAAGGTCTGATCGTGCAGGATCGAGAGCTGCGCGTCGTAGATGCGCACGTCGTGCTTGCCGATCGCTCCGGCCAGCTCCTTCTGCAGCGCGATCAGGCTCTGCGTCACCTCGGCGACGGCGCCGGACAGGCGAGCCTGCTCGGCAGCCACTGCCCCGGCTGCCACCTTCCACATCGGGATGTGGTCCAGCGTGGTGTGGAACTGGACGACCGGCGCGATCGCGACACCGGGAGCAGCGGCGATGCCTTTGAGCTTGCGAGTCATCCTTGACACGAGCTTTTCGGGGACGGTGCCGCACTTTGCAACACGCGTTGCTTCATCTCGTGGCGCCCAAGTGCCGATCGATGTGGACTGCCGCTGAGCCCGATGAAGAGACCGCTCGACAACCGGACGAACGCTAACCTCCCGCGTTTCCTCGACGAGAGCACCGTCGAGCCCGACGTGGACCCGGCCGAGTCGCAGCAATACGAAGCGGAGAACGGCGAGCTGGACGAGCCCACTGGCCTCATCGAGGACGCGGACGTCGAGCCCGAGGTCACCGCGGACGAGGACGAGGCGCCCCAGGCACAACCTGAAGTCGGGACCCGGCCACCGTCGGGGGACGTTGCCGGTGTCGTCATGATGCTGCTCGGTGTCGTGCTCGTCGTGGGATCCTCCGTCCTGATCGCCACCCAACAGGACGTCAAAGGCTTTTCGCCGCAGAGCCTCATGTTGTTGGGCGCGGTCCTGTTCGCAGCGAGCGTCACGCATCGCCGCGTCGTGGCCCAGCACAGTCGACGCGAGGCCACGGAGGTGCTGAGCAGCATCGACAACGAAGCACTGCTGCAGATCACGCTGAGCCTGCAAAGCCTCGCCGACGCACACCGCCAGGGCGGTCTGCCGCTCGCCGCAGACGACCTGCAGCAGGTCAACCGCGCGCTGCAACGTCAGGACGAGAAGATCAACAACCTGACGAAGGCCATGAAGATGTATGGCAAGCCCCTGATGGAGATCACTGGGCAGGGTGCCGAGCTGTACAGCAGTCTCGCCGTGGTGAAGACTGCGGTCGAGGCGGGCGGAGAAGCGGCGAACAAGGCGCTCGCGCGCATCGAGCAGCAGCTGCGAGCCCACGACACGCAGAAGCCCGCGATCTCGCCCGAGCTGCTGGCCTCGTTGACCAAGGCCACCGCGAAGATCGCGAGCCTCGAAGAGAAGTCGGATCGCGCGCTCGAGCCCCTGCAGAAGCAGATCGGGCGCCTCGAGTCCACCTTCGGCGCCGCGTTGGAGAAGATCGAGAACAACGATTCCAGCAAGCGACTGCAGCGCATCGAGTCCAGCGTCGGCGCGGCGATGGAGAAGATCGAGAACAACGACTCCAACAAGAGACTGCAGCGCATCGAGGAGGCCACCAAGAAGGCGCGCGAAGACGTGCAGGAGCTGCTGCGCGGCCCCGACGTCGAGAAGGTCGTGGCCCAGCTGCAGGACCGCCTCGACAAAGCGACCGCGCGTCTCGCGGACGGCATCCAGAAGATGCGCGAGGACAGCATCGCCGAGCTCGCGTCCCAGATCCGCGAGGTCCAGCGCGAGATCACGGGCCTCGCGAAGTCCGTGGCGCAGGTCCAGGCTGCGGTCAGGAACGGGGCCGTGCGCGCCGAGGCGCCTGCACCCACCTGGTTGGGACCCGCGTCGGCGGCGCCTCAGCCGACCGCACCCACGCCGAGCTCTCCGCCACCGGCCGCTCCCGCTGCCGGTGCCGCTGGCGTGACGCCGACCGCAACGGGCGAGTACCAGACCGGCAAGCGCGCCACGAGCAGCAAGAACGTGCTCGGCGCCATCGCCAAGCTCAAGCAGATGAAGGGCTGAGACGCGGCGGGGCTGGCAGTAGTCTTGTCGCCGTGACTCGTGCTCACGACCCCGAGAAACGCCCGCTCCTGCGGGCGCAGCAACACGTGACGACCATGACTCATGCAAACCACCGGCGGCCGCACCGCCTCATGTTCGGCCTGTTCGTGACCGCGGCCCTGTCGATCGATGCCGCGGCACAGTGCACGACGCTGTGGCTGCCGGGACAAGGGTTGCCCGGCACCAACGGTTGGGTGCGCGCGACGTGCACGTGGGACCCGGACGGCCCTGGCCCCACCCCGACCATGCTCGTCGTCGCCGGCGAGTTCACGATCGCCGGCAGCGTGCTCGCAAGCCGTATCGCGGCCTACGAACCGGTGACGGGCGCCTGGTACCCGCTCGGTTTGGGGATGAACGGTGAAGTGTGGGACGTGGCCGTGTTGGCCAACGGCGACCTCGTTGCCGGTGGTGTCTTCTCCACGGCCGGCGGCGTCAGCGCCAACAAGGTCGCACGCTGGGATGGCACGGCGTGGTCTGCACTCGGCGCGGCGCCGCTGGCGGCGGTCCATGCGCTGGCCGTGCTGCCGAACGGCGACCTGGTCGCCGCGGGCGGCACCTCGGCGGGCGGCGCGAGCACGAGTCGCATCGCTCGGTGGGACGGCACGGCGTGGTCGCCACTCGGCGCCGGCGTGAACGACATCGTCGAGGCGCTGACCGTGCGACCCAACGGGGATCTCGTCGCCGGCGGCTATTTCACGACGGCGGGCGGTGGCGCTGCCAATCGCATCGCGAGCTGGGACGGCACCAGCTGGTCGGCGCTCGGTTCGGGGATGTCGATCTCCTCCGGCCCCTCCGTGGGCGCCCTGGCGACGCTGCCGAACGGTGATGTCGTTGCGGGTGGTTGGTTCAGCGCCGCTGGTGGTGTGAGTGCCAACAACATCGCGCGCTGGAATGGCTCATCGTGGTCCGCGTTGGGCGCGGGCACGAACGGCGACGTCTTCGCCTTCGCGACCCTGGCCAATGGCGACCTCGTCGCCGCAGGTCGTTTCCAAGTGGCTGGCACTTTCCCAGCGGCGGGCATCGCGCGCTGGAACGGTTCCACCTGGTCGCCATTCGGCGCGGGCTTGGCCGGGGACGTGTACGCGCTCACGTCGCTGGCGAACGGAGGACTCGTCGCCGGGGGCAACTTCACGCAGGCGGGAGGCAGCTACGCCGCCTTTCTCGCTTCGTGGAACGGCGCCAACTGGTCGGCGCTCGGCGCGGGGACAGGAGGCGACGTGCGGGCCCTGGCCTCGCTGCCCGACGGCGCACTCGTGATCGCCGGCGTCTTCACGAACGCCGGTGGCGTCGCTGCCAACCGCCTCGCCCGCTGGGACGGCACGACCTGGTCGGCACTGGGCACCGGCGTGAACGACGCTGTGCTGGCGGTGACGCCGCTGCCGGGCGGCGGTCTCGTGGCCGGTGGGGTGTTCGCCACCGCGGGCGGCTCGAGCGCATCCTACATCGCGCGCTGGGACGGCAGCACGTGGAGCTCGCTTGGCTCGGGCACCAACGGAGCAGTGGAGGCACTGACGACACTGGCCAATGGCGATGTGGTGGCCGGTGGCGTCTTCACCACCGCGGGCGGCATCGTGGTGAACCGCGTCGCCCGCTGGAACGGCACGAGCTGGTCGCCGCTCGGATCGGGGATGAACGTGGACATCCTGGCGTTGACGACGCTGCCCAATGGTGACGTCGTGGCCGGCGGCAACTTCACCACCGCGGGCGGCGTCATCGCCGCCTTCATCGCGCGCTGGGACGGCACGAACTGGTATCCGATCGGCACCGGCATGAACGGCAGCGTCATCGAGTTGGCGACGCTGCCCAACGGCGATCTCGTCGCTGGTGGCAGGTTCACCGTCGCGGGCAGCACGCCGGTCGCCAACATCGCGCGTTGGGACGGCACGACGTGGTCGGCTCTCGGTGCAGGAGTCAACAGCGACGTCGTCGCCATGGCTGCGCTGCCGAACGGCGACCTCGTGGCTGGCGGTTGGTTCAGCACCGCGGGCGGGCTCGGCGCGAATTGCATCGCCCGCTGGAACGGCACGGCCTGGTCGCCGCTGGGTTCGGGAATGAACCGCCCGGTGTTCGCGCTGGCCGTGCAGCCCGACGGCACGGTCGTGGCAGGCGGCGAGTTCACCATCGTCGACGGCGCCGTCGCCTCCCACCTGGCCTGGCGCGCAACGACTTGCCCCGCGACCGCCGTGTCCGCTGGCGCTGGCTGCACGGGAACCGGCAGCGGTATGTTGCTCACCCCCACGAACCGACCGTGGATCGGCTCGACCTTCCGTTCTTCGGCGATGGGCTTCCTGCCGAATGCTCTCGCGGTCGGGGTGCTCGGCTTCGGCCAGACGGCGATCGCCTTGCCGTCGATCCTGCCGCAAGGCGTGGCGGGCTGCTCGTTGCTCGTGACCCCCGACGTGCTCTACCTGCACGTGCCGATCGCCGGCGCCGTGCAGACGCAGATCGCGATCCCGGCTCAACCCGGCCTCGCCGGCCAGGTGTTCCACCAGCAGCTCGTGCCGCTGCAGCTCGATGCGTTCGGCAACATCCTCGCGGTCACCGCGACGAACTCGTTGGTGCTGACGATCGGCATGCTGTAGGTGCCGCGGCGCCATCGCCAGGCTCGGGCAGACGAAGCTGAGACGCGGCGGCGCTCCGCCAGTAGTCTTGTCGCGATGACTCGCGCTCACGATCCTTCCGTGTGCCCGCTCTGCGGGCGCAAGAACGGCTGCGCCATGGCCCAGGAGGGTTGTGCCAGTGCGTGCGCAACCTGCTGGTGCAGCAACGTGAAGATCGCCCCCGAGGTCCTCTCGCGAGTGCCCCCGCACGCAGTGGGCCGCGCGTGCCTGTGCGCAGAATGCGCGCAGGCTCAGGATGCTCGCGCCCGCGCTTGACGGTGGCCGGCAGCAGCGGCCGCGCCGATGGCTCCGGCTGGTATGCTGGCCCGGGTCCTCTTCCTGAGCCGTCCCGATGTTCCGTCCCTGCCTTGCCGTCCTGCTGCCGAGCACGCTCTTCGCGCAGTCGATCCTGCCGCCGCCGCCGGTGCCGCCGGGCAATCCGACGACGGCCGACAAGGTCCTGCTCGGCAAGGCGCTGTTCTGGGACGAACAACTGTCGTCGTCGCGTTCGGTCGCGTGCGGCACCTGCCACGTGCCTGAGTCCGGCGGCGCCGACCCACGCAGTCCGACGTCGCTGCATCCCGGAGCGGACGGGCTCTTCGGCACCGACGACGACGTGCACGGCTCGCCCGGAGTCGCGCGGCACCTCGCGACCGGGGAGCTGGCCGCGAGCCCGCTGTTCGGCGTGCAGGTGCAGGTGACGAACCGCCGCGCCCCCTCGGTCGTCAACGCTGCCTACGCGACGAAGCTGTTCGTCGACGGCCGCGCCGACGGCGTGTTCCGCGACCCGGTGAGTGCCGCCATCGTGTTGCCCTCGGGCGGTGCGCTCGAGAGCCAGATCGCGGGACCGCCGGTCAGCACGACCGAGATGGCGCATCTCGGCCGCACCTGGATCGACATCGCCAACGAGCTGCCGGCGATGGTGCCGCTGCAGCTCGCGACGCAGGTGCCGGCAGCGCTGCAGCAGTTCCTCGCCAACGACACCTACGATGCTTTGTTCGCGCGCGTGTTCGGCTCGCCCGGGGTGACGCCGGTGCGCATCATCTTCGCGATCGCGGCGTACGAACGCTCACTGATCAGCGACCAGTCGCCGTTCGATCTCTACCTCGGAGGTCTGGGCACGCTGACGGCGATGCAGTCGCTCGGACTACTGCGCTTCCAGACGCTCTGTGCTCCCTGTCACACCGACCTCGATCCCGCGGTGCTCGCGACCGGGCCGGTTCTCGACGACTTCCGCAACATCGGCGTGCGGCCCGTGGCCGAGGACCCGGGGCGCGTCGCGATCACGGGGGCCCCCGCCGACCGCGGCCGCTTCCGCGTGCCCGGCCTGCGCAACGTCGCGCTGCGCGGCAGCTGGTTCCACAACGGCAGCCAACAGACCCTCGGCCAGGTCGTCGACTTCTACGCCCGCGGCGGCGACTTCGCCGACAACCGCGATCCGCTCGTCGACGCGATCAACGGCCACATCTTCGTCTCCGACAGCCTGCAGCTGCAGGCGCTCATGAACGCGCTCACCGACCCGCGCCTCGTGAACGGCCTGCCGCCGTTCGACCGCCCGCTCCTCTGGAGCGAAGGCCCGCTCGCACTCGCTGAGTTCGGGACTGGCACCGCCGGCACCAGCGGCCTGGCCCTGCGCGCGGAAGGGCTCGGCCCCGCGTTCCGCGGCAACGCCGCGTTCGGGGTCGGCGTCGACTCCCTGGCCGCCAATCTGTTCACGTTCCTCGCACTCGACGTCGCGGGATCGCCGGTGTCCCAGCCCGTGCTCGGCCAGAACGTGCACCTCGCTTTGACGCCCGCGCTGCAGATCCTGCCGACCGGTCTGTCGCAGCCGGCCGGAGCCAGCGGCTACGCGACCGCCGTGTTCCACGTTCCGGCCAGCGCCACGGTCGCCGGCACCTACTGGCTGCAATGGGTCGCGTACGACCCCGCCGGCCCGCAGAGCCTCGTCACGTCGAACGCACTGCGATTCATCGTCTACTGATTCCCCGCCTCATCGAGCTCCCAATGCACCACACTCTGGTTCGCTGCACCCTGGTTGCCGCCGCTGCCGCCGCGACGCTCACCGCCCAGAAGTACCAGTTCTCGCCCGCACCGCCGTTCTGGGCCGGCTACGGTCGCGATCCCGCGCACACGGCGCAGGTGACGACCGGGTCCCAGCCCCTGAACCAGATCCGCTGGTCGACACCGGTCGACCTGCAGCCGCAGTACACCGGCACCTACCTGCTGATCCACTACGGCACGCCGCTGTTCACCGCCGGGGGCTTCGTGCTCGTGACGGTGAAGACCGGTGCCTCCGGCGGTTTCCAGGTCGAGTGCCGCGCGCCGGCAAACGGCGCCCTGCAGTGGACGCAGACGACCGACTACCTGCTGCCGCCGCACAACTGGGTGCCGAGCTGTGGCTCGGCGCTGACGCCGCTCAACCAGCTGGCGATCCCCGCGGCTGGCGGCACGATCCTGCTGCGCGCCAACGCCGACTCGCCGACGAGTCCCGTCGCGCGGCTCGTGTTCTACGGGCTCGCCACCTACCAGGCCAACCAGGCGGCGTTCGACGCTGGCGTGCAGATCACCACGCCGATCACGGCGGACGCCAACGGCAACCTGCTCTTCGGCTTCAGGGCCTCCGGCACGCTGCCGATCGCGCTGCAGAGCGGCATCGCGCGCATCGACCGAAACGGCGTCGGGTCGTGGGTCGGCGCAAGCACCGCGGCCGCCGACCCGAGCATCCAGAAGGTCGTCTACAACTGCGCCCCGGCGATCACCGCGAACGGCGCGTCGCTCTACGTCACCGTCAACAGCAGCAACACCTCGGGCGCAAGCGGCGGCTACCTGCTGAAGCTCGACGCCACGACGCTGGCGATGCAGGCACGCGTGCGGCTCAAGGACGTCGCCGTGCCGAGCAACGATGCGTTCCTCCACGACGACGGCACGGCGTCGCCGACGATCGGCCCGGACGGCGAGGTCTACATCGGCGTGCTCGAGAATCCGTTCGGCGCCAACCACCTGCGCGGCTGGCTGCGCCACTTCGACGCGAACCTCACCACGTCGCTGCTGTCGGGCCCGTTCGGCTGGGACGACACCGCCGCGATCGTGCCGCGCTCGATGGTGCCGCAGTACACGGGAACGTCGAGCTACCTCGTGCTCACGAAGTACAACAACTACTGGCAGGGCGGCGGCGACGGCCTCAACCGGCTCGGTGTCTTCGACCCGCACGCGTCGATGGTCGATCCGATCACCGGGGCAACGGTGATGAACAAGGTGATCGACGTACTGGCGCCGACCCCCGACCCGGCGTTTCCCGGCGGCGTGCGCGAGTGGTGCATCAACACCGCCGCCATCGACGTGCGCGGCCAGTCGGCGATCGTGAACTGCGAGGACGGCCGCGCCTATCGCTGGCACCTGCCGACCAACACGCTGTCGCAAGGGTTGACGCTGACGACGGGCATCGGCGAGGCCTACACGCCGACGATCATCGGCATGGACGGCCTCTGCTTCGCGATCAACGACGCGAGGCTCTACGTCGTGGGCCAGTGACCGCCTACGGAGTCACGAGCGCCTTCACGACTTCGCCCTTCTCCACGGCAGCCAAGGCCAGGGCTGCCTCGTGCAGCGCGTACTCGCGCACGGGCAGCGAACGCCAGGGCTGTCCGAGCCGCGCGTGCCCGGCCACCTGCACTGCGCGATGGAAGTGCGAGTAGTCGCTGCCCCAACAGCCGCGCACGTCGAGATGCTTCTTGTTGAGGTCCGCGTGCGGATTCCACTCCACGTCGCCGTGGTCCGTGTACTGCCCCAGCACGACGACCCGGCCCGCATCGCGCGCACACCGCATGGCCTGCACGACGGCCTCGGGTGCACCGGTCGCCTCGAGCACGACATCGGCACCGCGGCCGTGCGTTCGCTCGCGCACCCACGCTGCTCGCTCCGGCGGTGACAACGTCGTGAAGTCGAGCACGGCATCGGCCCCCATCGCCGACGCGGCCGGCAGACGGCCAGCCGGACCACCGATCGCGAGCACGCTGCCGGCCCCGGCAGCGCGAGCCAACGCGATGCACGACAGCCCGACCGGGCCGATGCCGAGCACGAGCACGGCGTCGCCGAGCTGCACCTCGGCGCGTTGCAGACCATGCAGCGCCGTCGGCAGCGAACAGCCACCGCGCAGGAACTCGCGCGGGGTCGTGCGTTCGAGCCGGATGATCCGGGTGCCAGCGAACAGGTGCACGTGGTCGGCCCAACCGCCGCAGAGGCCATCGGCCGCGCCGTAGGTGATGCCGTAGACCTTGCGCTCCGGACAGCGCGTGCTCGCCTTCGCGACGAGGCAGTACCAGCAGCGGTGGCAGGTGCGGTGCACGTCGAGGAACGTGACGACGTCGCCCTCCTGCAGCAGAACGCCGTCGACGTCGCGCACGTCGCCGCGCACGGCCGCGAGCGTACCGGCGCTCACATGACCCGGGATCAGCGGGTATGGCACGCCGGCCAGCTTGCCGCGATGGAGGTGCACGTCGGTGCCACACACTTCGCTGCATTCGACCCGGAGCAGCGCTTCGCCGACGGCCAGTTCGGGCAACGGGAACTCGCGCAGCTCGACCGGTCGGTCGGGTGCGGGAAACACGGCGGCCCGGGCGGTGCGCATCACTCGAGCTCGAGCAATAGGGCCCCCGCGGCCACGGCTTCGCCCTTCTTGCAGAGGATGCGCGTCACCTTGCCGGGCGCCTCGGCCGTGAGCGGGTTCTGCATCTTCATCGCTTCGAGCACGACGAGAGTCTGCCCTTCCTCGGCGCCATCGCCGACGGCGACCCTCACGTCGACGACGATGCCGGGCATCGCGGCGCGAAGCTCGCGCTTGCCGCCCTTCTT
Organism: Planctomycetota bacterium; assembly: GCA_035649575.1. Classification (GTDB taxonomy): domain Bacteria; phylum Planctomycetota; class UBA1135; order UBA1135; family UBA2386; genus DASVAL01. The sequence continues at coordinate 220 of DASRJH010000004.1, read as the reverse complement.
GTGGCCAGCCACCGCATGGGCCGCGCGCTCGCGTTCGTCCTCGACGTGCACGACGAACTGCTCACCCAGCATCTGCACGGTCACCTGCTCGCGCTGCACGTCGGCGACGACGTCGTAGCTGCGGCCATCGACGAGCAGCGAGAACGTCGCCCCGTCGCCGACCAGCGCGAGGTCGAGTCCGAAGACCTTGTCGCCGATGCGCGCGGTCAGCACGCCCGCG
>DASRJH010000003.1:0-20849 GCA_035649575.1 Planctomycetota bacterium | reverse complement strand
AGGTGAGCACGATCGTCGTCAGCGAGACCGGAGCTGCCGCCGCGGCGGCCGTGCGCGGCACCGCGGCGAACGGCTACATCGTCGCGGGCCGACGCGCCGCGCTGTCGTCGGACGTCCCGGGCCGCATCGTCGACCTCACGGTGCGCGAGGGGTCGGTCGTGAAGAAGGGCGACATCGTCGCGAGGCTGTTTGCCGACGAGTTCCGGGCCGCGCTGCAGCGCGCGGAGGCCGACCTCGCCGCCGCGGCGGCCGCCGTGCAGCGCAGCGAGCTCTCCGAGGCCGCGAGCCGGGCCGTTCTCGCCGAAGCCGAAGCCGCGACCGTGACGGCATCGGCCCAACGCGACGAAGCGAAGGCGCAGCTCGGATGGGCCAAGAACGAGCATCTGCGCGCCGAGGAGATGCTGCGGTCCGGCATCGGGTCCTTGCGCGACGTCGAGCGGGCGCGCACCGACCTCGACGCCGCCACGGCGCGGCTCGCCGCACTCGAAGCAGGCATCGCGGCAAGCACGACGGCCGCGGCGACCGCGCGGCAGCGCATTCTCGTGGCCACCGCCGACCTCTCGGTGGCGAAGGCCCAGCAGGACGTCGCGGCAGCAGCAATGCTCGAGGCCAAGGCGCGGCTCGACAAGACCGACCTGCGCGCGCCGTTCGACGGCGTCGTCGTGCTCAAGGACGCCGAGGTCGGCGAGGTCGTCTCGCCGAACGTTCAGGGCGGCAGCAATGCGCGCGGCGCGGTCTGCACGATGGTCGACTTCGATTCGCTCGAGGTCCAGGCCAACGTCACCGAGACGGCGCTCGGCTCGGTGAGCCTCGGCGCGCCGGCCGACGTGTTCCTCGATGCGTTCCCCGACGACCGCCTCGAAGGCGTCGTCGACCGCATCTGGCCGACCGCCGACCGCCAGAAGGCGACCGTCGAAGTACGCGTGCGCCTGCTGCAGCGCAACGAGCGGCTGCGCCCCGAAATGGGCGTTCGCGTCGTGTTTCGCGCGGCCGGCGCACAAGCACCCGAGACCGCGCCGCGCGATGCGCGCGTGGTCGTCGTGCCCGAACAGGCCATCGTCCAGGTCAAAGGCCTGACGGGTGCGTTCGTGCTCGAACGCGACACCGTGCGCTTCCAGCCCGTGACGGCCGGCGAACGCAAAGCAGGCCGCGTCGCGATCGCCGCCGGTCTCTTGCCCGGGCAGTGCATCGTGCTCGATCCACCGTCGACGCTGCAGGACGGCAGCCGCGTCCGACCCATCGCGAAATAATCTCCCCACCCCACCACGTCTCCACCACTCGCATTGGCCATGGCCACAGCCATCGAAATCCGTCATGCCACCAAGACCTACCGCCGCGGCGGCGAAACGCTCGTCGTGCTCGACGCACTGGACCTCAGCATGGACGGCGGCGCGTTCTGCGCGCTCATGGGTCCGTCGGGCTCGGGCAAGACGACGCTGCTCAACCTGATCGGCGGCCTCGACCACGCCGACAGCGGCCGCGTGGTGGTCGGCGGCACCGATCTCAATGCACTCGGCGGCAGCGAGCTCGCGCATTGGCGCGCCGCGAACATCGGCTTCGTCTTCCAGGGCTTCAACCTGCTGCCCGTGCTCACCGCGCGCGAGAACGTCGAGCTGCCGCTGTTGCTGGCCCCGCTGTCGAGGCAGAAGCGGCGCGCCCAGGCCGAACGGGCCCTAGAGCTCGTCGGGCTCAAGGACCGCATGGACCACAAGCCGCGCGAGCTGTCGGGCGGCCAGGAGCAGCGTGTCGCGATCGCGCGCGCGTTCGCGACCGACCCGCAGGTGATCCTCGCCGACGAGCCGACGGGCGACCTCGACCGCTCGACGGCGGACCAGGTGCTCGAGCTGCTGCAGAGGCTCAACCGCGAATTGCACAAGACGATCCTCATGGTGACGCACGATCCCGAAGCCGCTGCCTTCGCCGATCAGGTGATCCACCTCGACAAGGGCAAGCTCGGCCGCATCGACGACAACCGCAAGGCGGCCGCAGGGCACGCCTCGAGGAACTGAGCCATGCCCTGGCGACTCTTGTGGCGCAACCTGCTCGGCCACCCGGTGCGGTCCCTGCTGACCTTCGGCTCGGTCGCGGTCGCGGTGTTCCTCGTCAGCATGCTGCACGCGGTGTCCGCGGGCCTGAGCCGCACGCTCGATGCGGCGGCCGCGAACCGCCTGCTCATCCAGTCCGCGGTGAGCCTGTTCGTCGATCTGCCGCTCTCGTACCAGCAGAAGCTGGCCACCGTGCCCGGCATCGAGGCGATCTGCAAGTGGCAGTGGTTCGGCGGTCGCTACGAGCAGGACAAGGGCGGGTTCTTCGCGCAGTTCGGCATCGATCCCGAGACGTTCTTCGTCAGCTACCCCGAGATGTATCTCGTCGAGGGCAGCTACGACGAGTTCGCGAAGACGCGCACCGCGTGCATCGTCGGCCGCGCCACCGCCGCGAAGTACGGCTGGCGCGTCGGCCAGACGGTGCCGATCGCGGGCACGATCTTCACGCGCACGGACGGGCAGCCGTGGCTGTTCACGATCGCCGGACTCTACGCGAGCAAGTCGCTCGCGATCGACGAGCAGACGATGTACTTCCACTACGACTACCTGCGCGAGTCGCTCGAGCAGGGAGGCGCGCACGGTCCCCAAGGCGTCGGCGTCTACATGCTGCGCCTCGCGAAGGGGACGGCGCCCGTCACCGTACAGCAGGCGGTCGACTCGATGTTCGAGAACGGGCCGCAGCGCGTGCGCACGATGACCGAGGCCGAGTTCAACCGGCAGTTCATCAGCATGCTCGGCGATCTCGTCAACCTGCTGCCGCTGATCGGCGGCGCAGTCGTGTTCGCGATCTTCTTCGCGGTGCTCAACACGATGCTGCTCGCCGGGCGCGAACGCACACGCGACATCGGCATCATGAAGGCGCTCGGCTTCACGGACCGCACGGCGGCACAGCTGCTGATCGTCGAAGCCGTGCTCGTCTGCTGCATCGGTGCCTCCGCCGGCATCACACTCGCGCTGCTGATCGAGGGCACGCTGCAGTCGATGCTGGCCAACCGCATGCCGGGCTTCGGCCTCGACGGCTACACGTTCCTGCTCGGCGGCGCGGTCGCGCTCGGCACGGGGCTGTTGTCCGGCCTCGTGCCAGGGCTGCACGCCGCGCGGCTCACCGCCGTCGGCGCGATCCGGGAGGTGGCGTGATGGCCCTCGTCCCGATCGCCTACAGCGTGCGCAGCCTGATCGGCCGGCGCTCGTCGACCGTGCTGACGATCTGCGCGGTCGGCGCGACGATCGCCGTGCTCGCGGGCATGCTCTCCCTCGGTGAAGGCTTCGGTACGATGTTCCAGGAGAGAGGCAGAACCGACGTGGCCGTGTTCCTGCGCAAGGGCGCGACGTCCGAGGGCGAGTCGGGCCTCACGCGCGAGCAGTGCGAGGTACTCGCGAAGGAGGTTCCCGAGGTCGTCCGCGACGACAAGGGCCAGCCGCTCGCGAGCGCCGAGCTCTTCCTCGCGATTCTGCTGACGCGATACGACGGCGGCCAGACCAACGTCGCGATGCGCGGCGTCGAGCCGATGACGTTCGCGATCCACGGCGACGACCTGCAGATCCAGCCCGGTGGGCGGCGCTTCACGCCGGGCAGCGACGAGCTGATCGTCGGCAGCGCCCTCGTCGACCGCGTCGCCGACTGCAAGGTCGGCGACGTGCTTCGAATCAACACGGTGCCGTTCCGCATCGTCGGCTCGTTCACGGGCAAGGGCGGGTACGTCAGCGAGATCTGGGGCGATCTCGATCGCCTGTCCGAGGCGCTGCAGCGGCCGGTGCACAGCCGCCTGATCGCGAAGGTCGCGCCGAACGCGGACCTCGCCGCGTTGCAGCAGCGCTACGAGAGCGACCTGCGAGTACAGCCGAAGGTGCAGACGGAGCGCGACTACCTCGCGAGCCAGACGTCGGACCTGTCGTTCACCTTCGTGGTCTGCGGCATCTTCCTCGCGGTGATCATGGGGGTCGGCGCGCTGTTCACCGGCATCAACTCGATGCTGAGCACGATCGGCGCGCGCATCCACGAGATCGGCATCCTGAAGGCGCTCGGTTACCGGCCGTACGCGATCCTGATCGCGTTCCTGTTCGAGGCGCTGGTGATCGGCGTGCTCGGCGGCGTCGTCGGCTGTGCGCTCGTGCTGCCGTTCCAAGGGCTGCAGTTCGGCACGATGAACCAGACGTTCTCGGAAGTCGTGTTCGGGTTCCGCACGACGCCTGCGGTGATGCTCGAGTCGATCGTGTTCGCCGCGTTGCTCGGCCTCGTCGGCGGCCTGATCCCCGCGTGGCGCGCGGCGCGGTTGACGCCGACCCAGGCGCTGCGGCGCGGCTGATGGCCGCGAACCCGCTGCGCCCCATCGCGGTCCTCTACCGCGACGCGTTCGGCGGTCTGCCCGCACTGACCTGGGTGCTCTGCGCCGCTGGCTTCATCAACCGCTGCGGCTCGATGGTCGTGCCGTTCCTGAGCCTCTACCTCAAGAAGGAGTTCGACTACTCGGCCGCCCAGGCCGGCGGCTTCTTGAGCGCCTACGGCGCCGGCGCGTTCGCGGGCAGCTGGCTCGGCGGCTGGCTCACGGATCGGTACGGGCCCGTGCGCACGCAGATCTGCACACTCGCCGCGACAGGCGTCTGGATGCTCGGGATGACCCAGATCCGCGATCCCTGGCTGCTCGCCGTCTCGGTGTTCGTGCTCGGCGTGCTCAACGACGCGTTCCGCCCCGGCAGCCTCACGGCCGTCGCGATCAGCTGCGAGCCGGCCCTGCGGCGCAAGGCGCTGTCGCTGAACCGCCTCGCGATGAACGCGGGCTGGGCGTTCGGCCCGACGATCGGCGGCTACCTGACGATGGTCGACTTCCGGCTCATGTTCGTCGCGGACGGCGGGACCTGTGCGCTCGCCGCGCTGTGGCTGCTCGTTTGCCTGCGGCACTGGAATCCGGCGCCACCGCCGCGCGAGGCCGACGACGCGCGCCACGGCCAGCCGTTGCTCGACCGCCACTTCCTGTGCCTCATGGCGGCCAACCTCGCCGTGCTGATCGCATTCATGCAGTACTTCACGACGGGCACGCGCTTCCTCGAAGAGCACGGCGGCTACTCGAAGTCGGAGATCGGATGGTTCCTCGCGATCAACCCCGTGATGATCATGCTGTTCGAGATGCCGACCGTGCACCTGCTGCGTTACCGCGCCGCCTTGCCGCTCGTCGCGCGCGGCGCCGCAATCGTCGGTCTCGGCTACCTGTGCCTGTTGCTGCCGATCGGTGCCTTCGCCGTCGTGATCGCGATGGTCGTCGTCGCCGCGGGCGAGCTGTTGCAGATGCCGATGCTCGGTGCCTACGTCAACGACCGCGCGCCGCCACACGCGCGCGGCGCCTACAACGGCGCCTACGGCATGACCTTCTGTGCCGGTCTCGTGCTCGCGCCGCTGCTCGGCGGCGCGCTCTACGACGCGGCAGGACCCGAGGCGCTGTGGTGGTCTTGTGGCGCCTTTGGCCTCGCTGCCTGCATCGGCTTCGCGCTCCTCCATCGCGGCGAGCACTCGCGCTGCGCGCGCGGCCGACTGTGACTTCGGCTGTGCCTTGCGTTCACGCGACACCGGCTCCACGATCGCGCCCATGCGGAGGTCCAAAGAGAGGACGAGGCCCATGCGTGCATCGCCGAAGACCAAGAGGCGGCGTGCCAACACGCGTGGTGGCTACCTGCACGGCTACACGGCCCAGGAGCGCGATCGGCTCTACCACCAGGCCGAGTTCCTCGCCGATGCCGTGCACGACCGCCTGCCGTTCCGCCGCTGCAGGAACGTGCTCGAAGTCGGCTGCGGCGTCGGCGCGCAGACCGAGATCCTGCTGCGGCGCTTCCCGTCGTTGCACGTGACCGGCGTCGATCGCAGCGCCGACAACCTCGTGCGCGCGCGGGCCCACCTCGAGCACTGTGCGCTGGCCAAGGGCAGGTTCACGGCGCACGAAGCGAACGCCGAGACACTGCCGTTCGCGGTCGACACGTTCGACGGCGCGTTCCTGTGCTGGATCCTCGAGCACGTCGCCGATCCCGCGCGCACGCTCGCCGAGGTGCGGCGCGTGCTGCGCTCGGGCTCGCCGGTCGTCGTCACCGAGGTCATGAACGCGACCTTCTTCCTCGATCCGTACAGCCCGAACACGCTGCGGTATTGGCGCGCGTTCAACGACGCGCATATGGAGATGGGCGGCGACCCGTTCGTCGGCGCGAAGCTCGGCAACCTGCTGCAGAAGAACGGCTTCGTCGACATCCACACCGAGGTCAAGACGTTCCACCTGGACAACCGGCAGCCCGGCGATCGCGCCGAGTTCCTCACCTACTGGACCGACCTGTTGCTGAGCGGCGCGCCGGCTCTGGCCAAGGCAGGCAAGGTCCCGCACGAAGTCGTCGTCGGCATGCAGCAGGAGTTGCAGCGTGTCGCGCGCGATCCGGACGCCGTGTTCTGGGACAGCATCGTGCAGGCGCGCGCGCGCGTGGGGTGACGTGTTCACGGCGCTGGCTCTGACGGCGCGCCGAGCCGCTGCAGATCGGCCATCGACACGCGCAGCGCGCTGCCGGGCTTGCGAAACCACGTCGCCTCCTCGAACACCTGGAACACGGGGCCTTCGAGCGTGAACTGCACCGTGATCACGTTGGCGCGCAGGTCCTCGTAGTCGAAGTAGCGGTCGTTCGAAACGACGAGCGCCTGGTGCTCGCGTGCGTGCTGCAGCACATAGGGATCCGCGGGCTCGCCGCGCGGGCACACGGCGTATCGCGCGCGGCCCTCGGTCACGTCGGCGCAGCGTGCGCGCAGTTCGTCCTGGATCTCGGGGCGGCAACGCCGCGCCGTCGTCGAGTCGACGAACACCTGGATCGGCAGATCGGGACGCCACGCATGGAACCACTGTTCGGCGAGGTCGAGCCGCATCAAAGCACGGCCACTGCCGCTTGCGATCACGTTGCTGCCGTCGATCACGATGCCGCCGAGAGGCGGTGGCACGGGCAGCGGACCGCGGCGCTTGTGTCTCGTCATGCGAAGTAGTGCGGGCAGGCACCGCCGCAACAGTCCATGCGCGCAGCATGCAACGGGCGAGTCCCTGCGCAAAGCAGAACGTGCGCGCGGGCGGCACAGGGAGTGGCGGCCTGGCGACTCTCGGGGTATGGACCGTTGCATGAACCGCATCGGCAGCGTGCTCGTGGTCCCCGTGCTCGCGATCGCCGGACTCATCGCCACAGCTCGCGCGCGAGCCCAGGACAGCCCCGAGCACACGCAGTACCGCGCGCTGCTGCAAGAGTTCCAGAAGACGGCCCGCGGCCTCTACGAAGCCACGACCGACGAGCAGCGCAGCGCGGTGACCATACGCATGGCCGAGCTCTCGCCCCGCGTCCTCGCGTGGGCCGAGAGCAACGCGGGCGATCCGCTGGCTCTCGACGGCCTCGTGCAGGTGGTGGTGCAGGAGATCTGGCTCGAGAACAACACCGCGTACCCGGGCCCGCAACGCAATCTCGAGGACCGGGCCATCGCGATCCTGCTGCAGCACCACATCGGCAGCGATCGGCTCGCCGAGGGCTGCACGCGGATGTGCTACGGCTTCGGCAGGCAGTGCGAGGGGTTCCTGCGCACAGTGCTCGAGCGCAGTCCGCACCGGGACGTGCAGGGGCTCGCATGCCTGCGCCTGGCGCAGTTCCTGAACGGCCGCCTGCGGCGGCTCGACCTGCTCGCCCTGCGGCCCGAAATGGCCGCGCGCTACGAGCACCTGTTCGGCAAGGACTACCTCGAGGAACTGCGGCGGCAGGACCGCGCCCCGGCGATGAAGCAGATCGAGGCCATCTTCGAGCGGGCCGCGCGCGAGTTCCGCGACACGAAGCTCCCCTACGACCAGAACGTCGGCGAGACGGCCGACTCGGAGTTGCACGAGATCCGACATCTGTCGATCGGCAAGCAGGCTCTCGAACTGCAAGGGCAGGACCAGGACGGCGAAGCGATCAAGCTCAGCGACTACCGCGGCAAGGTCGTGTTGCTCTACTTCTGGTCGGAGTACTGACTCGCTTGAAGGGCCACGTGGCCTCACGAGCGGTCGCTCGTCGAGAGACTGAAGGACAAGCCCTTCGCGCTGATCGGAGCCAACACGATCACGCCCGATCCGAAGAAGCTCAAGGAGGTCGTGCTGAAGGAGAACCTGCCTTGGCGGTCGGTCGCGCGACAGGATGCGATCAACGCGCAGTGGAACAACCCCGGCACGCCCTCCTACTACGTGATCGATCACAACGGAGTGATCCGGCGCAAGTGGGTCGGCAACCCTGGCGCAGCGGCGATCGACGCGGCACTCGAGGAGCTGATCGGCGAGGTGCCCGCGAGCGCGAAGAACGCAGGCAAGTGACGCCGCGCGTCTCGGCACCGTGAGACACCGGCGGGGCTCACGGCTGCCGCTGCTTGCGTTCGCGCAGCAACTGCTGCAGCCGGTCGAGCGGCACCGCGTGCACTACATGCGGCGGCACGCCCGCCGTCGTCTCCGCGGCGCACAGCGAATCGAGGATCGCCTGCTCCGTCGCATCGGCCACGGCAGTGAACAGCTTCGACAGTTCGTCGCCGCGCAGCGTCGTGCCGCCCGCCCGATCGCTGCCATGCCGGATCCGCAGTTCCCTCGCTGTCGAGAACGCAATCGCGTAGTCGCCGCTGCCGTGCGAGAACGATGCTCCCGTGCGCGCCATGCCGGCGAACGAACGCGCCGCGAGCCGGCGCAGCGCCGCAGCATCGAGCGGCGCGTCGGTGGCGATCACGATCATGCACGAGCCTTCGTCGTCTCCTTGCTGCGCGCCGCCAGCGCGCAGGAACGCGTCGGCCGGCACACCATCGACGACGAGCGAACCGCCGAAGTTCGTCTGCACGAGCACGCCGACCGTGAAGTCCCCCACGCGGCGCGAGCTCGTGCCGATGCCGCCCTTCCAGCCGAAGCACACCGTGCCGGCCCCTGCGCCGACGGAACCGACCGCGACCGCGCCCGTGCCAGCACTCGCGATCGCCTGCGTAACGTGCTGCGCGGTCACCGCGCGCGCCCGGATGTCGGACAGCCGGCCGTCGTTCGTCTCGCCGACGACGACGTTCGCCGAGCGCACCGACTCGTTGCCCGGCAGCGCGAGCAGCCAGTCGAGCACGCCGTCGGCGACGCGCGCAACGTTCAGCGTCGCGCAGAGCGCGATCGGGGTTTCCAGTTCGCCGAGCTCCTGGACCTGCGTTCCGCCCATGAGCTTGCCGAAGCCGTTCATCACGTGCAGCGCGGCCGGGACCTTCTCGGCGAACGGGTTGCCGCCGTGCGGCAGGATCACGGTGACGCCCGTGTTGAGCGGCTGGTCGCCGCCGCGGCGCACCGTCGCGTGACCGACCGCAACGCCGGCCACGTCGGTGATCGCGTCGTGCGGGCCGCTCGACAGAGCCCCGATGTGGATGCCAAGGTCGCGTGCGCGCTGTCGCGGGCCCGTGGACTCGGTGGTCGCAAGCGCGTCGGCTGCCGGACTCGGCGCCGGAGCCGTGTGTGGCGGCACGGCGCACGCCGCGAGCAACGCCACGGCGGGCCAGAGGCGCACGAATCGCTGACGAACGATCGCCATGCCCGCAGCATGCAGCGGGCGCAGCTACTTCGCCAACTGCAGATCGACTCGCAGCGGTGCCGAGGTGACCTCGAAGGTCGTACTCGCGCTGCCCCGCCAGGTTTCAGTGCTTTCCTCGGGCTGCTGGCTGCGCCGTTGGGACGAACCGTACGTGCAATGATCCTAGCGCGACTCCGCGACGTGGCTCAGTTCGAGACACCTGAGCTTCCATGGTCGCGCGCTCGCGGCGCGAGAGCCGATCGACGAAAGTGGGAACCGCACGTCTTCGGTGCCGTAACCGCCGCCCCGCCCATGAATCGCTCCACCGCCGCGTCGCTCACGGTCCTGTTCGCTGCCATCGCTGTCGCTCAAGAGGGCGTCACGCTGCCGACGAGCCCCGTATTGCCGCAGACGCTGCAAGAGGCATGGCAGGACGCGCTGACGCTCGCGCGAACGCACAAGGCACCGGTGCTCGCGTTCGTGCTGCCGCCCGCGGGCGAAGCCGCGGACCAGTCGCGCAGCAAGGCGACGCGCTCGCGCGAGATGCAGGCCGGGTTGCTGAACCGAGAGGCCGACGACGTGCCCCCCATCGTGACGTCGCGCGACCTGCTGCTGCGGCAGGTCCAGCTGCTGCGCGTCGGCGGACCGCCCGATCGGCGCGAGTTGCCGCCCCCGACACAGGCGCAGGCAATCCTCGCGCTGACGGTGCCCGTGTTCGCGAGTGCGGCAGATTGCGGTGCCAGGCCCGGGCAGTCCGTCGTGTTGCTCGGGTCCGACGGCAAGCACCGCAAGGGGTTCGACGTCGATCTGCTCGATGCCGAGGCGTTCGTGCGCGAGGTCGGCGCCGACGTGCTGGCGCCGGAAGCGCTGCTCGCGCGCAATGCGAACGTGCCGCGCGAGCTGCTCGACCTGCTCGCCGAGCGGCGCGAGCTGCAGAAGGCGCCCGGCGACGAAACGGCCCAGGCCCGGCAGCAGCAGGTGTTCGCGCGCCTCGCGAGGGCGCTGCCGGCCATCGCTCCAGCACTCGTGCGCCGCGAGGAAAGCAAGCTCATGCTCGACCCGGATCTCGTCCAGCTCGCGCTGCCGAACGCGCCGCTCGGCAGCACCGCGGCACCACTGCCCGGCGATCCGTGCCCGCCGTGCGGCATGGCCGTCGTGCCGCCGCACCTGTCGACCGTGCTCAAGCTGCTGGGCCCATGACGCAGTCGCGGCCTCACGTCGGCATCAACCTGCCGCCCGATGAGCCGTTCTGGCAACACAACCGCCGCCTCGCCGAAAAGCACGCCGAGATCTTTCGAGGTCACGCCCGAGACGCTGTGGCGTGCCGGCTGTGACGAGGGCACGGGCTACGCCGAGCTCGCGGCGTTCGTGAAGCGCTGCGGGCGACCCGTGGTGGGACACGGTGTGCTCGCCTCGATCGGCGCCGCGACGCCCCCCGCGCGCCGCGCGGCGTGGCGGCAGGCGCTGCAACGCGACCAGCAGGTGTTCGGGTTCGATTGGATCAGCGAACACCTCGGCTTCGCCGACGCCGACGGCCTGCACGTCGCCTGGCCGTTGCCCCTGCCGCCGGCGCCCGAGGCCGTGGCAACGGTCGCCGCAGCGCTCGTCGAGCTGCAGGCCGTGCATCGCGTCGTCGCGTTCGAGCGGCGACTCACAACGTCTCCTCCTGCCCATCACGCTGCTCGATCTCGGGCAACAGCTTCGGCAGCTTCTTGGCGTCGGCGGCGAAGCGCCGTTCGATCTTCTTGACGTCCTCGGCAGCAGGCAACTCTTCGGGCTTGATGCCGCGCACGCCCATGACCTTGCGAACCTCGGTGTTGTTGTCGACGTGCTCCTTGGTGATCGCCCCCTCGGTACGCAGGTCGTGCTCTTTCGTGTTGTGGACCGTGAGTTCGTTGGCGAAGTCCTTCGCCTTGATGGTCACGGTGGGCAGGAAGTCCGCCAACGCTCGTTTGTCTGATACCTTCAGGCGGTCCTTCATCTGCTGAGTAGTGAGGCCGCCGAACAGGGCATGATCGCCCTTGCTGCGAATACGCGCGAAGCTCTGGTCATCACCGAGGCGCTCGAAGATCACCGCGGATAGCTCCTTCTCACTCTCGACGAGGCGATGCCTGGCGTGCACGCGCTCCTGCTCGATGAGACGTGCCTCGAGGATCTCCTGGCGTCGAGTCTGGACCGCGAAGTAGGTCTGTGCGAATGCGATCGCTTCCTTGCGCGGGTCGCCATTCTGCGCGAGCAGGTAGCAGGCGTAGCGGCTCAGGGCGACATCTTCGAGAACGCGTTCGGCGCCAGATCCCAGACGCACCACCTTGCTGACGTCAGCAAAATGGTCGGCGACCTTCTGGCCAGCCTTCTGGCAGGCCTCCTTGGCCTTCGCCATCGCGAGCACGAAGTTGCGCCACTTGCCTCGCTCCTGGCGGACGATGGATTCGAACTTGGCGAAAAGGAGTCGCGATCTTGTCGGGTTTCATGTGCGGGCTCCTGTTCCATCAGGTGCTGTCGAGGGGGCAGGATCGCAGCAGACGGGCTCGGAAAAGGGGACCATTTTGCTGACGTCAGCAAAATGGTCCATCAGCCATAGATGATTGCAGAATGTTGGTTTGTGGCGCGAGGTGAGGACCTGGAAGGCGGTACCATGGGCCTTCCAGCCGCTCGAGTTTCCGCAGTTCACGGCCATGAAGTCGATCCACGGCCCCGATCACAGTGGATCTTGCGCCAGCACGATGTCGAGCACGCGCAGGCCGACGCCGCCGAGCCGCTCTTCGACGGCGCCCTTCACGACGAACGGACCGCGGCCCTGCACGATCCCCCCACACTGCATGAACACGCGGTGGAACAGCGTGGCCTCGACGATGCCGGTGCCGTCTTCGATCGTCAAAAAGCACATGGCCCCCTGCGCGCTGTGGTGCGGCCGGTACGCGACCGCGAACCCACACACCGAAATCGTCTCGCCGACGTGCTGCTCGACCTTGCCACACGGCACGCAGCCGCGCCGGCCCGGCAGTTCGCCGCGGCGCCACATCACGTCGACGGGATGGCTGCCGAGCGTGAAGCCGAGCAGGCGCAGCTCCGCCTCGCAGCGGCGCGCCTCGTCGAACTCGGACAACGGCGGATACGAGACCTCGGGCGGCACGAGCGCATCGGCAAACAAGGCACCGCGTGCCGCGAGCGCTTGGCGCTGCGCAACTTGCTGCCCGTGCGGTGTCATCGCGACCTGCAGGCGCCACAGCAGCTCGGGCCGCGTCGTGCCGAGCGCATCGCAGGCGCCGACGAGGATCAGGTGCTCGGCTTCGTCGCGCGCCGGCCGCACGCGCGCGAGGAAGTCCTGGAGCGATCGGAACGGCCCGCCCGCAGCGCGCGCCGTGAGGATCGCCTGCACCGTGCGTTCGGACAGTCCGCGCACGCACGAGAGCCCCGTGCGGATCACGGTGAGGCCCGCGAGCTCGAACTCGGCGCCGCCGGTCTGGATGCACGGCGGCAGCAGCGTCGCACCGAGGCGTTTGGCATCCTCGGCATAGACGCCCGGCGCGAAGTAGCCCGCGTCGTTGCGCAGCAGTGCGGCGAGGAAGGCCGCGGGCCAGCGCGCCTTCAACGCGACGCAGCGGAACGCGAGCCGGCCATAGGTCACCGCGTGCGCCTTGCAGAACGAGTAGGCCGCGAAGCGCGCCATCTCGGCCCACACCTGCTCGATCGAAGCACGCGGCAGACCGCGCTTGAGGCCCGCGACGAGGAACGCATCGAAGTCGTTCCTCGCGTCGCGAGAACCCCGGTCCCGCTTGCCGAGCTGCCGCCGCAGCCCGTCGCCGGCCGTCGCGTCGAGACCGGCGACTGCCATCGCGGCCCGGATCACGTCCTCCTGGTAGAGCATGATGCCGAACGTGTCGGCGAACACTTCGGCGAGCAGCGGGTGCGCCGCGACGACGGGCTCGAGGCCGCGCGCGCGGGCCACGAATGCGTCCTTCATGCCCGAGGCGGCGGGCCCCGGCCGCACCAGCGCGATCGCCTGGATCACGCGGTCCATCGTGCGCGCGCCCATCTGCTGCAACAGCGAGCGCATCGCGGGCGACTCGACCTGGAAGCAACCGAGCGTCCTGCCGCTCTCGAGCAGGGCGCCCGTGCGCGCGTCGTCCTCGGGAATCTGCTGCAGGTCGGGCACGGCGACGTCGTGGCACTGCAACATGCGCACGCAGTCGTGCACGATCGTCAGCGCGCGGTTGCCGAGCAGGTCGATCTTGACGAGGCCGAGGCCCTCGACGAAGTGCATGTCGTATTGCGTCACGACGACGCCCTTGCTCGCGCGTTCGAGCGGGGCGAACGTCGCGATCGGCCCCGGCGTGATGACGATCCCACCCGGATGCACGCCGAGGTGACGCGGCGCCTGCAGCAGGTGCTGCGCCGCGGCCAGCAGCAGCTGTTCGCGCTCGGGCGGCAGCACCTCGCTGTCGGTCATCGCGGTCGCGCGTTGGCCGTGCCGCCAGAAGCCCGGCGTCTCGGCGACGACGGCCGCGAGGTCGATGCCCGCATGCACGTGCCACGGCAGCAGCTTGCTGCGCCGCGCCGCCTCGCTCGGCGGCAGGCCCATGACCTTGGCGGCCTCCTGGTAGGACGCGCGCGGCCCGCAGGTGTTGTAGGTCGCGATCATCGCGACGTGGTCCTGGCCGAAGTGCGCGTAGACCGACGCGATCAGCTCGTCGCGGCGCCGCCAGCAGAAGTCGAGGTCGATGTCGGGCAGATCGCTGCGCCCCGGATTCAGGAAGCGCTCGAACAAGAGGCCGTAACGCAGCGGGTCCGCGTCCGTGAGACCGAGGCAGTAGGCGACCAGGCTGTCCGCCGCCGAACCACGTCCGACGAACGGGATGTCGCGCTCGCGAGCGAGGTCGGCGATCGCAGCGACTGCCAGGAAGTAGGGCGGGAACCCCATGTGCTCGATGACCTCGAGCTCGTGTTCGCAGCGCGCGCGCGCCACCGCGTCGCCGCCGTAGCGCCGCTGCAACCCGGCCCGTGCGAGCCCGCGCAGGTGTGATGCGGCGGACGTGCCCGGCGGCAGGGCCACGGGCGGAAAGATCGGCGGCGCGCGTTCCGGAAACGCCAGCGTGCAACTCGCGAGCAAGGTTGCGGCCATCGCGAGTGCTTCGGGCACGCCGTGATCGGCGAACAGAGCACCGCGCGGCGGCAGGTGCGCGTGCGGCGGCGCGATCGAGACACCGTGCAGGTCGATCGCGGCTTCGCCGCCGCGCAGTCCACGGTTCCACTTCACGGCCAGGAACAACTCGTGCAGCGCGTGGTCGGCCTCGGTCGGAAACCACACGTCGTGCACGGCCACGAGCGGCAGCTCGAAGTCGCGCGCGAGGCCGACCAGCAGCGAACGCGGCCATCGCGGCCCCGGATCGGGCGTCTTGCGCTCGTGGCGCCCTTTGTTGCCCGAAGAGACGGTCTGGCTCGAAGAACCGGGACGCGAAGACCCAGTGGTCGAGTACACCACCGTCGCCGGCGCCGCTTCGGCTCCCGAGGCCGAGGCCGACAACAGGCGCATGGGCAACGGCACGAGCAACTGCCCCGCCGGCACCCTGGCGACGAGCAACGGCAGCAGGCTCGGGTCGGCGCAGAGGAACCAGAGCCCCGCGGCGTGGCGTTCGCACGCGCGCGGCAGATCGAACGGGGCATCGACGCCGATGCCGTGCCGCTCGCTGACCAGCGCACACAACGACGCGTAGCCGGCGCGATCGCGCGCGATCACGACGAGCCGGTGGGCGCCGTGCACGAGCTCGCAGCCGAACACCGCCTGCAGTCCGACCCGCGCCGCTTCGCTCGCAAACGCATGGAGCCCGTAGAGGCCGTTCGTGTCGGTGAGCACGAGGTGGCTGCAACCGCGCCGGACCGCCTCCTCGCACAGCGCCCGCGGGCTGGCCGGGGCCGTCAGCAGGGAGAAGTGCGTGCGCGCGAGTAGGAGAACCACTCGCGTGGTATACCTAACAAAAAACGAACATCAAGCCGAGGCAACGCCTGCGCGGCACCCACGGGGAGCGGCCCTATTCCTCGTCGTCGTCGTAGCGGTTGCTGCCGCGCCGGCCGCCGCGGGCCTCGTCGTCGTCCTCGGTGCGACGCCGCGTGTGCGAGCGCTTCAGCTCCTGCTCGCGTTCGCGCTTGGGCCGTGAGTCGGGGCCGAAGCGGTTCGCGCGATCCTCGCCCGCGTGACGCGGCGCGCCGTTGTCGGAGGAACGCGGCGCTCCGGCTTCTGCGCGATCCTGCCGCGGGCCCGCGCCGCGCGGACCCGGTGGACCGCCGGGACCCGAGGGACGGCGGTCTTCCGCTTCCGTCACGCGCAGCTGGCGCGTGCCGAGGACCGTCCCGTCCAAAGTCGCAATCGCCTGGCGTGCCTGCTCCTCGGATGCCATCTCGATGAAGGCAAAGCCGCGGGGCCGCTGCGTCTCACGGTCGATCACGATGTGGACGCGTTCGACCGCGCGTCCATCCTGTGCAAAGGCGGCTCGCAGTGCAGCCTCGTCGGCGTCGTAGGGGAGGTTCCCGACGTAGAGTCTCTTGCCCATTTCGATGTAGCTTCCTCGGCGAAACGCGTAGGGGTTTCATGCGCCCGGGCGTCGAGGAAGCCGACCTCATCGAGGTGTGTGTACCGAGCGGGCTCATGGCAACGCGTGGGGTTGCCCCAGCGGTTGTGGCCGGAATGATACTTGCGCCTCCGTTCTCCGGAAGGACCCACCAGACTTTCCACCTGGGCGAGGCGCCGCCGGGGATCTAGTCTGCCGCCCATGCGAGGATTCTTCACCGCCGTTGCATGGTTCGTCGCGGCCGTGGCCGGTTGCGCCTGTTCCGGGCCCGAGCCACTGCGAAAACCGGATCCGCCTGCAGCCACGAAGAGCCCTCCGCCTCCGGAAACCACCCCCATGACCACCCCACCCCCCTCCCCGTCAGCTGTGCCTGCTCGAGAAGTTGCAACCCTCGGCAACGGCTGCTTCTGGTGCAGCGAAGCCGTGCTCGAAAAGCTGGAGGGCGTGATCGACGTGGTCTCTGGCTACTCGGGCGGGACGACCGAAGCGCCGACCTACGGCGACGTGTGCAGCGGCAACACGGGCCACGCCGAGGTCGTGCAGGTGACGTTCGATCCGTCGCGCATCAGCTTCAGCAAACTGCTCGAGTGGTTCTTCAAGTCGCACGACCCGACCACGCTGAACCAACAGGGCAACGACGTGGGCACGCAATACCGTTCGGTCATCTTCTTCCATTCGAAAGAGCAGCACGCCGCTGCGCTCGCGGCGATCAAGGCCGCGCAACAGAAGCACGCAGACCCGATCGTGACGGAAGTGACCAAGGCCGGCCGCTTCTGGCCCGCCGAGGACTACCACCAGGACTACTTCCGCAAGAACCCGAACAACAGTTACTGCCGCGCCGTGATCCCGCCGAAGCTCAAGAAGCTCGGTCTCGAGAAGCCGAAGTAGCCGAAACAGGCGGGCCGCTTCAGCGCCCGCCGTCCTGCGCGAGCACGTAGCCCGAGGCCGCGTCGATGCGCAGGCCGAGCGCCTCCTCGCGCCGCACCCAGAACAAGAACAGGTACATCATCTCGTCCGTCGTCTCGAGGCCGAACTTGACGGTCTGGGTCGGGTCGGGGTTGAAGGGGTTCCACGCCGAGTTGTCGTAGTGCGCGATTGCCGTGATCTTCGTGCCGCGCGCGAACGTCTTGGCGGCCGGCGCCCAGCGGTAGGACTGCTGCCAGTCGAAGTTGTAGTTCGGCACGACGACGAGCGTCTCGGCGTCGCCGCCGGGAGCTTCGGCCACGACCTTCATGTCGCGCCCGCGCAGATGCATGTGCACGAACATGCCGATGCCGGTCGCATCCTCGCGCAGCGTGCGGACAGCAGTCACGGGATGCGCCCTGGCGCCGGGCGGGATCGCGAAGCGGAAGTCCGCCGCGATCAAGACCTGCATCTCCTTCTGCACGACGACGCGCGGAAAACGCAGCCCGACGCGCAGCCGATCGGTCTCGGGCTCGCCGGTCGCGACGTAATGCGCCTGCAGCGCCAGCGCGGAACCCGCGGGAATGCGCACGGCGGTGCCCGGGTCCATCACGAGGGGATCGCCACCCGGCACGTAGCCCGTCACGAAGCCGTCCTGCGAGAACTGCTCGCCCCACTTCACGCGCGCGAGGTTGCAGTGGTGCAACGCGCGTTCGTTCGTGGGGCTGATCTCGATCGCCTCGACCCAGGTGTCGTGCGCGAAGCGATACGGCATCACGAAGTACTTGTAGGGAATCGGCCCTTCCGCGGGCAGCCGGATCGGCGCCTTGACCGTGATCGTGACGTCGGGCTCGCCGATGCGCCACTCGCTGGCCCGCGGCGCGGGCGGCGGTGGCGCTGCGCTCGCGTCGCCGCTCGGCATGTTCGCGGCGAGCCAGGCCGCGATCACCGCGCGCTCCGCCGGCGACAGGCCGCGATGGTTCACGAACGAGCCGTGGGCCGAGCTGCCATACCACGGCGGCATGCGGCCCTGGGCCACGACTTCGCCGAGCATGCCCGCGTGTTTCCTGACCTGCACTTCGTCGAGCAGCGCGAACGGCGCCTCGCCGTGCTCGCGATGACACTCCTGGCAGTGGCGCTGCACGATCGGCGCCACGTCGCGCGCCCAGGTCGGCGCTGTTGCCGGCAACACTGGTGCGGGCTTCGAGACGAGGCATCCGCTCACTTCCGTCCCGGCCACGGCCACGGGCCGCGCCGCGAGCACGTCCTCGACCGCGAGTCGCAGATCGTCGCGCGTCGGAGCCTGCCTCGATCCCGTGTAGCCGTGCTGGTCGTCGACGCGGCCGCGGTAGACGATGCGGTGGTCGCGGTCGAGCACGACCGCGGTCGCGGTGCGGTCGACACCACACGCAGCACACAGGCCGAGATCGAAGTCCTTCACGGCAATCGCCGCGGGCGCCGCTTCGGTCACGGCGCCAGCGGCATCGACGAGTTGGTCGCCAGCACCCACGCTCACGACGAGCACGACGACGCCGCGGTCCAGGTAGTCGCGCGCGAGTTTGCCGACTCTCGGCAGGTAGCGCTTCACGATCGGGCACTCGTTCGTGGCGAAGAACAGCACCGTTGCCGCGGTGGCGCCGAGCTCGGGCAAGCGCCGCACCTGCCAGCGCACGTCCGTGAAGCTCGCGTCGACGACCGCGCCTGGCGCCACCGGCGTCGTTCGGCTCTCCCGCGAGGGGTCTTGCGCGGCGACGGCCTCTTGAGCAGCGAGAGCGACCGCGCACGTGCAGAGCAGGAACCACGAATGCAAGCGCATGACGGCATGGTCGCCGGCTCGTCACGCAGCGTCCAGCCCGTCGTGTTGCCTTGGACCACGAACCTCGCTCTGCTGCCACTCCTCCATGGCATCTGTTGCCCCTGATCTGCGCGAACGCGAGCTGCACCGCTTCACGGTCCCGCTGCTCGTGGCTCTCTTGTGTCTCGTCTGGGGCAGCACGTGGTGGGCGATCCGCCTCTGCCTGCAAGACCACCCCCCCCTGTCATCGGCCGCTCTGCGGTTTTGCATCGCGGGTCTGGTCATGACCGCGCTCGCGCCGCGCCTGGCGCGCCTGGAAGCCGCGCCACCGCCACCGCGATGGTTGTGGATCACCAGCGGCCTCTTGAACTTCGCGGGCTCCTATGGCGTGTTGTACGCAGCCGAGACGGTCGTGCCCTCGGGCATCGCCGCGGTGTTGTGGTCGATCTTCCCGCTGCTGATGGCCTGCAGCGCCGTGCTGTTCCTCGGCGAACGCCTGCGCGCGCGGCAGCTCGCGGGCTTCGTCGTGTCGTTCCTCGGCATCCTCACGGTGTTCTCGGGCGCGCTCGAGAGCATCGGCCAGCAGAGCCTCGGCTGGCTGCTGCTCGTGCTCGCGAGCCCCGTCGTGTCGGCCACCGGCACGACGCTCGTCAAGAAGTACGGCAGCGGCACGAGCTCGGTGCTGCTGAACCGGAACGGCATGGTGTTCGGCGCCGTGCTGCTGGGTGCTGCCGCGTTCCGGCGCGAGGATCCGCTCGCCATGGCCTGGACCTGGCAGGCGACGGTCGCGACGCTCTATCTCGCGTTGTTCGGAACGGCGCTGACCTTCGGCATCTACTTCTGGCTGCTGCGCAGAGCGCCCGCGTCGATGCTGTCCCTGATCTCCTACGTGACACCCGTGCTCGCGATGCTGATCGCGGCCGCGGTCGGCGACGGTGAGACGAACGCCGGCTTGTGGCTCGGGACCGGACTCGTCGTGACCGGCGTGGCGCTCGTCGTCGCGAGGGCGAAACCGTGAAGGTGCGCTTCTCTTTCCCGCGCCGCCGACCGGAGTGGCGAGCGCTGCTCGCCACGCTGCGCACGCGCCGTTCGGCCAAGGTCCTGCTCCTGCTGATGCTCGCGTTGCTGTGGTGGTTCTGCCGCGAAGGCGAACGGCGCTACTGGTCGCAGCGCGAAGTGCTCGACGCGATCCGCTTCGTCGAGAGCAGCGATCGCGACGACGTGCCCGACGGCGACGGTGGCAAGGCGATCGGCCCGTATCAGATCCACTTCGTGTTCTGGCAGGACGCGGTGGCCGCGGAACCCGAGCTCGGCGGCGTCTACGCGGACTGCCGCCGCCGCGACTACGCCGAACGCGTGGTCGCCGCCTACATGCGGCGTTGGATCCCGGGAGAGTGGGCGGCCGGAGAGGCCGAAGTCATCGCGCGCGTGCACAACGGCGGTCCGACTGGAGCCGGGAACCGTGCGACGTCCGGCTACTGGCAGAAGGTGCGCGCGCGGCTGCCGTGAGCTCGCAGCGCGTCGAAGATCTCGGCGCACCCGATGCCGGCGAGATCGCAACCGCTGCTCGACACGGTCACGTGCGGTCCGACCGGTGCCCAGATGCTCGCCACCGTCGGACCGAAGATCGCGACGGTCGGCACCGCGAGCATGGCCGCGAGGTGCGAAGGCCCGCTGTCGTTGCCGACGAACGCCGAGGCCTCTGCGAGCCGCCGCGCGAACGCCGCGGGCTCTCGTTCCACGACGAACGCGACCTCCGCCTCCCACGGCCACTGCCGCGGATCGTCGCGCTCCTGCTCGACGGGTCCGACCACGACATCTACGCGAACGCCCGCTGACGCGAGCCGTCGGGCCAGCTCGAGCCACCGCGCGCGCGGCCAGCATTTGCCAGGGCTGCCGCTGCCCGGCGCGAGCCACACGGGTCCGTCGGCGGCCTGCACGCGCGCAGGTCGCAAGTACGCATCGCGGGGCCAGACCGGCTCGAGCCCGAGC
>DASRJH010000002.1:0-5679 GCA_035649575.1 Planctomycetota bacterium | reverse complement strand
CCGCTCGCCGGCGTTGTAGATGTTGTGCAACGCCATGCTCGAGAGGACGACGTTGAAGCTCGCGTCGGCGAAAGGCAGCTTGCGAGCATCACCGCTGTGCACCTCGACCTTGTCGGCCACGCCTTCGATCATCGCGTTGTTGAGTGTCCCCGCTGCGTTGTTGCCGCTGAGATCTTCTTGCTGCCATTTGTCGATCCCGACCGCGCGGCCGGTTGAGAGCCGCTTGGCGGCGCCGATCAGAAACAATCCGAGTCCGCACCCCACATCCAGCACGCGCTCATCACCCCGCCAGGCAATCTTGTCGAGATACTGTTCGCGCTCGCGCACCTTGCCGATCTTGCTGTCGTAAATCATCCACAAGCCCATCGCGCCGCCGCTCAGGCCGGCCCAGATCAATGGCCACGCGATCACCGCGATGAGGTTTTGCCTTGACCACGTGCCGAGCAGCAGCGTGATCAGCGAGATCACTCCCAGCGCCGCTATGATGAGCAGATTGCGCACCGCCAGCGGCGCGTCGATGCCGTAGTTGGGGGCGCGATTGCCTTTCATTCAGCGGCACAATCTAGTCTCGCGGACGCACCAATGACAACAAACACAGCCGGTCGCACGCTTCATGAAACTCGCTCAGGTAGGTCTTTCAAGCTGCGTCTTGGGGCAACATCACAGGCGCGAGCCGCGTGCGAGTGGTCTTGATCTCGCGGTTGCGTTGGTCGCGGCTCGCCGCCTGCTGCGGCTTGTTAGCCGGCCATACTACCTCCAAGTGACGTCCCAGGACTCAACCCGCCTGGCGGAATCGATTGAGATCCTGATCATCCCGAACTGCGGAATGATCCAGTAGTACGGAGCCGCGTAGGCAATCACCCACTGACCATTCTCGGCTCGCCTCGCGGCACCCAACCTGCTCACGACAGCGTCGAGAGGCTCCCCGATGCATGGCTGCAGCCACCACCAGTGGAGCCATCGGCCTTCCATCCACGCGACTGGCAGCAAGAAGACAACAGCACAGATCGCGAATCCGATCCATCGACGAATGCGACCGAGCGCAGCAGGGCACAGGCGCCACCAGCAGAAGCCGCCGAGCAGCAGCCATGCGCACTCACGTAGGAGCAAGTTCCTTCACCCTGGTCCGGTCCGGCTAACGACTTTGACGCTTCCATGAGAGGGCCAAGCCCGTCAAGTTGCCAGTTGCTGTTCGCTGAACTCCTCCGAGGGCCAGGCGCCTTGGCGCCAGCGCCGCCGAACACCGCAGACTCCGCAGGCTTCCATTCGCACTCTTGTAGGCTCTGGGTTCGCAGTGAGGGCAGGCCTCGCATGGTGCGGGCGTGACCCCTTCGGGCAACCGCGCCTGCCACCGGCGAGGCGGCAGTGACGAAGCGCACGAGCCACCCGACAGAGAGTGGTTCGGTCCTTCGGCTGCAGAGCAGGATGCGCCGGGTCCGGCGAACGACGTGAAGCAGCTCGGGAGGTTGCCCACGCGCAGCTGTGCCGGAAGACCGCTCGCGGTTGCATCCGATCGCTCTTTTTCGCGCAGGACCGCCCGCCTCGATCGTCGCGACTTGCAACTCCGCTCAGGCCTCTTCCGGCGGGGAACTTTCCTTCAGACCGGAGGTTCCGCCAGCCGAGATGCTTGACAGCCCGTTCCCATCACCCCTAAAGGGCGTCCACGCACCGCATGGCCCAGAAGCAGAAAGGCACCCCGCTCGTCATCGTCGAGTCGCCCGCCAAGGCGCGCACGATCGGCAAGTTCCTCGGCTCGGGCTACCGGATCGAGGCCAGCATCGGCCACATCCGCGATCTGCCGAGCGACGCGAGCGAGGTGCCCCCACAACTCAAGAAGGAGAAGTGGGCCAAGCTCGGCATCGACGTCGAGCACGACTTCAAGGCGCTCTACGTGGTGCCCTCCGACAAGCGCGACCACCTGAAGAAGCTCAAGGGCATGTTGAAGGACGCGCCCGTGCTCTTCCTCGCGACCGATGAAGACCGCGAAGGCGAGTCGATCTCCTGGCACCTCGTGCAGGAGCTGCAACCGAAGTGCGAGACGAAGCGGCTCGTGTTCCACGAGATCACGAAGGCCGCGATCCTCGAAGCGCTGCAGACGCCGCGCAAGATCGACATGGACCTCGTCGAGGCGCAGGAGACGCGGCGCATCGTCGACCGCCTCTACGGCTACACGGTGTCGCCGCTGTTGTGGAAGAAGGTGCGCCCGCGCCTGTCGGCCGGCCGCGTGCAGAGCGTGGCCGTGCGGCTCATCGTCGAACGCGAACGCGAACGCATGCGGTTCGTGCCGGCCGAGTATTGGAGTCTCGAGGCCGTGCTCGCGGGCACGGGCGACGAAACAACGCCGTTCACGGCGAGCCTGCAGGCGCTCGGCGACCAGCGCGTCGCGACGGGCCGCGACTTCGACCCCGACACGGGCAAGCTGAAGCAGAGCACCGAGTCCACCGCCCGCGGCTTCTTCGTGCTGGGCCAGCAGCAGGCACTCGAACTCGCAACCGAGCTCGCCACGGAGAAGGCGACCGTCACCGACGTCGAGCAGAAGCCCTACACCGAAAGGCCGTATGCGCCGTTCACGACGTCGACGCTGCAACAGGAAGCCGCGCGCAAGCTGCGGTTCGCGGCCCAGCGCACGATGCGCGCCGCGCAGCGCCTCTACGAGAACGGCCTGATCACCTACATGCGCACGGACTCGACCGTGCTCAGCTCCCAGGCGATCGAAGCCGCGCGGTCGCTGATCGCGCGCGAGTTCGGCGCGCAATACCTGCCCGACGCGCCGCGCCAGTATCAGACCAAGGTCAAGAACGCGCAGGAAGCGCACGAAGCGATCCGCCCCGCGGGCAGCGAGTTCGCGAACCCGCAGGCGATCTCGGGCGACGTCGGCGAGGACGAGCGTCGCGTCTACGAGCTGATCTGGCGCCGCACGGTCGCGTGCCAGATGAAGGACGCGAGGGGCCAGCGCACGACGATGACGCTCACGATGCCGACGCAGCGGCACGGCGACGCGAAGTTCACGGCCACGGGCAAGACGATCGACTTCCCGGGCTACCGACTCGCCTACGTCGAGGACCTCGAAGAGGCCGAGACCGAGCTCGCCGACGCCGAACGCGTGTTGCCGAACCTCGCGGTTGGCCAGCAGGCGAGCCCGCGCGAGATGAAGCCCGCGGGCCATACGACGCAGCCGCCGCCGCGCATCACCGAGGCGAGCCTCATCAAGGAGCTCGAGGCGCGCGGCATCGGCCGCCCATCGACCTACGCGGCGATCATCGAGACGATCGTGCGGCGCGAATACGTGTGGAAACGCGCTTCGGCGCTCGTGCCGACTTTCACGGCGTTCGCGGTCGTCGACCTGCTCGCATCGCACCTCGCGTATCTCGTCGACTATCAGTTCACGGCCAAGATGGAGGACGACCTCGACGAGATCAGCAACGGCCGCGCGCGGCGGCTCGACTACCTGAAGGCCTTCTTCCTCGGCGACCGCAAGAAGGGCGGCAATCCGGGGCTTCGCGCGCGCGTCGAGAACGTCGAGGGCGACATCGACCCGCGCAAGGTCTGCTCGATCCCGCTCGGCACGAACGAGAACGGCGAGCTCGTCGAGGTCCGCGTCGGCCGCTACGGCCCGTTCCTGTCGTGCGGCGACAAGAGGACGAGCGTGCCCGACGAGATGCCGCCCGACGAGATGACGTTGGGCAAGGCGATCGAGCTGCTGCAGAAGGGCGGCGACGGGCCGAAGGTGCTGGGCACCGACGAGGCGACGGGCATGCCGGTGTTCGTGAAGGTCGGGCGCTTCGGTCCCTACTTCCAGCTCGGCGAGGCGGTCGGCGGCAAGAAGGGGGACAAGCCGAAGATGGCATCGCTGCTCGCGGGCATGGAGCTCGAGACCGTGACGCTGCAGGATGCGTTGGCGACGCTCGCGCTGCCGAGGACGGTCGGCACGCAGAAGCCGCCCGACAGCGACCAGGAAGAACCGATCCTCGCCGCGAACGGCCGCTACGGTCCGTATCTGAAGTGGGGCAAGGACACGCGCAGCATTCCGGCCGGCGTGACGCCGCTCACGATCGACATGGCGCAAGCGCTCGCGCTGTTCGCGCAGCCGAAGACGCGTCGCGGCATGCGGAGTGCGGCGCCGCAGAAGGCGCGCCGCGAGATGGGCGAGCACCCCGAGACCAAGGCCGCGATCCGGCTGCTCGACGGGCGGTATGGTCCGTACGTGACGGACGGCACGACGAACGCGTCGCTGAACCGCGACGAGAATCCCGACGAGCTCACGCTCGCGCGCGCGATCGATCTGCTGAAGGCGCGCGAAGCGAAGGGGCCGGCCAAGAAGCGCGCGCGGCGTTCGGCGAAGCGGACCGCGACCGCGAAGAGCAAGTAGGCGCGCGGCGGCCGGACGCAGCACCCTCACCGCAGTCGGAGTTCCAGGGTCGTCTGGTGCTGCGCACTTCGATCTCGGACTCCGAACAGAAGCAGCAGGGCCGCATTCCGAACACGCCCGGGCTGGCGGGCATGCTGATCTACCACCAGGTGCTGCCGCTCGAGTTCTCGCCGGCAGGCGGCTTGCTCGCGGTGACCGGCGGCAACGGTCTGCAGCTGACGCTCGGCGGCTACTGACGCCGGTCGCACGAGGCGAATCGAAGAAGCGTTCCGCGTCTGGCTCTGCACCAGGTAGCGCTCACTTCGCCTGCAGCACGACCGGCGGCTGGTCCTCGGCCAGCGAGGTCATCTCGAATTCGCGCTGCGCCACGCCGCCACCCTCGGTCTCGACGAGGAAAGTGAAGCGACCGAGCGGCAGTTGCAGCTTCTGGCGGTAGGGCCGATCGAGCATGCCCGCCTGGGCGAAGTCGTAGACTTCGGCGCCGTTTGCCACCTGTACGCGGATGTGCGTCACGCGCTGGTCCGGGGCGTACTCGACGACGATCTCGCGCGATGCCGCCGCCCGCAGTTCGATCGAAGCACGCGCTTCGCCGCCCGCGACGATCGTGCACTTGCTGCGGATCGAGGCCATGCCCTTGCTGTAGGCGGTGATGCGATGCTCACCCACGCAGAGGTTGTCGATCGCGAGTTCCGTCACGCCCTTTCCGGCCGTCACCCTGCGGGGGTGCATCGCGCCTGCAAGCAAGAAGGAGAACCCCGGCTCGAGCGCTTCGGTGCCCGGTTGACGCACGAGATTCAGCAGCAGCTTGCCACCCGGCTCCGTGACGAGCGTGCCGACGTCCTTGTGCTCCGCCGGCTGCAGTTCGAACCACGGCCCGACCAGGATCGGGTCGTCGCCGTTCATCACGACGACCTGCACGCTGCCGGGCTCGATGTCCTCGAAGTGGAACTGCGCGCCCTCGAGGTTCGCATCCGTCGTCCACGAGCGGTGGTTCATCGCGAGGATCACGGCCAGCGCCCCGGGGCTATCGAGCCGACCCGCTGCGTCCGACACGGTGCCTCGCACCGATCCCTTCGCCTGCTTCTTCGGGGAATCGAACGCGGCTGTGAGCTCGAGCTCGCCCGTGTCGGGCCACACCTCGCGCGCCTCTACGGGTGCTGCGCCCTTCGGCGGCGACCACAGCTGCACCGACACGTCGTAGGCCTTCTTCTGCAGCCGCACGAAACGGAAGCGCCCGTCCTTGCCGTTGACCACGGACTGCCGCCGCTTCTGCCCGGGCTCGATCAAGCTGACGAACACGTTGGGCATCG
>DASRJH010000001.1:0-15656 GCA_035649575.1 Planctomycetota bacterium | reverse complement strand
CCTGACTGCGGCTCACAGTTCGGCTCGGGCAGGAAGCACGTCGATGTCGATGACGTCCGCCTCGGGAGAGGACTTCATGCCCGACGAACTCACCTATCGTTCCAGCCCCTCGAAGGGCCTGCAGCTGGTCGTTCTCAGCGGCGGCTTCGTCGCGCTCGGGTTCTGGCTCGCCACAAGAGGCCTGGACCTCGTCGACTGGCTCGCCGCCGGCTTCTTCGCACTCGGCACCGCGATTGGCCTGCTGATGATTCTCTGGCCGAACTCGATGCATCTGCGTCTCGACGCGGAGGGCTTCGAGATCGGTTCTTTCGCCAAGAAGTTCCGCGTCAGATGGTCGGACGTGCAGGGCTTCGAGATGCGGAGCATGCATCAAAACAAGATGATCGCGATCGTCTACGCGCCGCACTACAGCGCGCAGAGGATCGGCCGCGCAGTCGCTTCCACTCTCTCGGGGATGGAGGGGGCCATCGCGAACATGTACAACGCGCCGCTCGACGAGATCCTCGACGTGCTGAACGAGTGGCGAGCCCGCTACGGCGAGCCGCGCTGACCGATCGGGTTCGCCATCGGCCTGCTTCAGCACTGATTGTCATGCGGCCTCGGGCACCGTGCCCTCCCCCGCCACACCGGGCTCGCTGCGAGAGGGCGCGCCAGGTACCGTTCCGAGAAATGCCCTGACGTCCCCGCCCGTCGCAGGGTCCTTCTCCGGAACACAATGAGTCAGAGTCACAGGATCGCCGCCGCCACTCTTTCGCTTGCACTCTACGGGGGTGCACAGGAGGCCGCCCCGCGCGAGCTGAATACGCCGGCGGGGTCAGTGCAGATGCTGCACGGTGCTGGCACCACCGCCGAGCTGCGCTACACGCTGTGGGTCAGCTATCCGCACGCGCGCGGCGAACTGCTCGACCACTCGCAGTATCTGACCGACCTGCAGCAGCGCTACGCGGACAAGGGCATCGCGATCGTGGTCGCCCTGCCGCGCGATGCGGCAAAGACGCTCGCCGCGCAGAAGCCGCGGTTCGGCGTCGGAGCAATGCAGGCTGCGGAAGAGCACGCCGATCCCACGAAGGACGCCGGGCTCCGCATGCAGTCGATGCTCTGCAAGGGCGAGGCCGGAGAATCCCTCGTCACGTGGCCCGCGCTCGACGGCGCTGTCGACCTGCTCGAGCAATGCGCCGGTGGCTCGTTCGATCAGGCAGCGGCGATCACATCCGAGGACATGATGCAGGGGCTGCTGCAGAACGTCTGCGACGGCGGCGACATCGCCGCGCAGGTCGAGGCGTGCACGCACGCGTGTCCGCGCTCGGGCCGCGCCCGCGCGCTCGCCGTGCTCTTCCACTGGTGGTGCAAAGGCGACCTCGTGAAGGCGCGCGAAGCGATCGACGAAGGCATCAAGGCGCTCGGCAGCGAGGCCGTTCCGATGACCGTCTTTGCCGATCTCGTGCTGCGCGGCGACCGCACCGATGCGGGCATCGCGAAGAAGCTCGCAGTCCTGCTCGCGCCCGCCGCGGTATCCGCACCCGAAGGCCCGCAGACCCAGCTCGTATACCTGCGCGCGCTGCTGCGCGCGGGCCAGGACCGGCCCGCCGGGCGGCTCGTCGCGACGATGCAGAAGCGCCTCGCGAGGCCGTGGGACCAGATCGTGTTCGCCGAGACGCTGATGGAAGCCGGCACCCCCGGCGCGTTCCGCGACATGGCGCTGAAGGCAATCGAAGCGGCGAAGGACACACAGGGTCTCGAGCGGTTCGTCTTCGCGGCGCGGCACAAGGTGCTGCACCGATGCGGCGACGTCGAAGCCGCCGAGAAGCTGATGACCGAGTATCGCGCGAGCGACTTCCAGAACGACAGCCTCAACAACGACGCGTGGTACACGATCACGCGGCCGGACACGGTCGGGCGCTTCGACCCGTTCGCGCTCGCGCAGTGCGAGGAGATGCAGCGCCGCGAAGGCCAGGCCCTGGACTACGGCAGCAAGGACACGGTCGCGCTCGCGCTGTTCGTGAACGGCAAGGTCGACGAAGCCGTGACGCTGCAGACGGAAGCGACGCGCGCGAGCAACCGCGACCCCGAGTATGTCGGTCGGCTCACGCGCTTCCAGGCCGTCGCCGCCGAGCGCGCGAAGCCCAAGGTCGAACCCCCGAAGTAGACGGCATCACGCCGCCCGTTCAGGTCCGTTCGACGGCCACCAGCCAGGTGCCCGGCGCGTCGGCGGTGAACGTGATCCGGACCGGCAGGAAGCGCTCGATCACCTGCGCGTTCGTGCGCGCGTGCAGCGACGGTTCGAGCGTGCGGAAGGCGCCGCCACCGGCGACCGCCATGAGCGGCAGCAGCTGATCCGCGAGGTGCTCGCCGACCGGCACGTTTGCGGCCAGGAACGCCAGGGCCTGCGCACACGCGGTCTCTGCGACCTGTTCGGCGCTGATGCCGCGTTCGCCGGGCACGCCGATCACTTCGCTGCAGGGTTGACCCGGGAACTCGAGCAGCAGCATGTTGCCGGGGCCGTGCGACGCGACCGTCTCGACGCGCATCTGCTCCGGATGCAGATCGAGCCGCCGGCGCACGATCGCGAGCTCGCGTTCGCCGATGTGTGGCGACAGCTGCGCGAGCAGCGCACGGGCGCGCGGCAGGCCGGTCGCCTTGCGCTCGAGCAGTTTCACGGGCTGCAGCCGCGACGGACCGATCGTTGCGACGATCACACCGCCGCCGGCCGGCGCGAAACCGTAGCGCACGAGCTCGAGGGCGAGCGACGCGCCCATCGCGCGCAGCGCCGGCGCGAACGCGAGTTGCAGGAACTCGAACGGAGGCGCCAGCGGGTTGTGCGTGCCGCCGCCGAGCACGACCTGCGACGGTGCGAGACCGCGCAGCAAAGCCGGCAGCACGGTCTGCAGCACGAGCGTCGTGCTGCCCGCGGTGCCCGTCGCGAACCGGAAGTCGCCCGCGTGCACCGAGACCGGTTTGAACACGAGCCGCTGCGAGCCGAGCCCGGCACCCTCGACGCGTGCTTTGCCGACGGCCGCGGCGGCCTCGACGCAGGTCAGGTGCTGGCGCGCGAGGCCGGGCTTCGACCGCCCCGCGCGGATGCGCTCGATCAGGAACGGCTGCGCGGTCACGAGCGACAACGCCAGCGCCGTGCGCAGCACCTGGCCGCCGCCCTCCCCCATGGAGCCGTCGATCGTGATCATGTTCAGCCCTTCACGCAGACGACCTGCTTCAGCGTGTGCACGACCTCGACGAGATCCTGCTGCGCCGCCATCACCGTGTCGATGTCCTTGTAGGCCATCGGCGTCTCGTCGATGACGTCCGCGTCCTTGCGGCACTCGACACCTTCGGTTGCTTTCACGTGGTCGTCGACCGTGAACCGCCGCCTCGCTTCGCCGCGCGAGAGCGCGCGGCCCGCGCCGTGGCTGCACGAGTGGAAGCTCTGCGGGTTGCCCTTGCCGCGCACGATGTACGACCTGGCGCCCATCGAGCCCGGAATGATGCCCAGCTCGCCGAGGCCGGCGCGCACGGCGCCCTTGCGCGTCACGAAGACCGTGGCCCCGAAGTGCTCCTCCTGCTGCACGTAGTTGTGGTGGCAGTTCACGGCGACCTCGCCGTGCGTGAACCCCGGCAGGTCGTCCGTCCACGAGAGCGCGTCGAGGATCGACTGCATCATGAGGTCGCGGTTCGTGCGCGCGAAGCGCTGCGCCCACCCGACCGCGAACACGTAGTCGTCGAAGTGCTCGGCCCCTTCGGTGAAGTAGGCGAGGTCCTGGTCGGGCAGGTTGTGCAGGTGCTGCCGCATGTCCTTCTTCGCAAGCTCGATGAAGTGCGTGCCGATGCGGTTGCCGGCGCCGCGCGAACCCGAGTGCAGCATGACCCACACACGCTGCGCCTCGTCGAGACAGAGCTCGATGAAGTGGTTGCCCGTGCCGAGCGTGCCGAGGTGCTCGGCGGTCGCGCCGCGGTCGATCTTCGGATGCTTGGCGACGAGTGCTTGGTAGTCGGCGCGCAGCCTCTTCCACGCGTTCTCGGCGAACGCGGGCAGGGCGTGCCACGCGCCGCGGTCGCCCTTGCCGCCGTGGTTCGTGCGGCCGTGCGGGACCACGCGTTCGATCGTCGAACGCAGGTGCTTCAGGTCGTCGGGCAGGTCGTTCGCGCAGAGCGACGTGCGCACCGCCATCATGCCGCAGCCGATGTCGACGCCGACGGCGGCCGGGATGATCGCGCCCTTGGTCGGGATCACGGAGCCGACGGTCGCGCCGATGCCCCAGTGCACGTCGGGCATCGCGGCGACGTGGCCGTGCACGATCGGCAACAACGCGACGTTGCGCAGCTGCTGGATCGCCTTGTCGTCGGTGACGACGCCGCGGATCCACGCCTTGATCGGCGCGCGGCCGGTTTCGATGTGTTCGTGGTTGCTCATGACGGTGTCGGACAGTCGGTCGAGGGCGTGCGCAGAACAGAGTGCGCTTTCTGCCGGCAAGGAGCCAGCCCCGCCAGCCCCTGCAGGGGTAGGCGAGTGCGAATGCCGTGGTCAGGCTGCCGGCGACGGCAAGCGCCGTAGTTCGGCACTTCGGCCCGAACGTGGGGCGGCTGAACGAGAATCGCGATGGAGACGACGAAGACCTGGCTCGCCTCGCGGAGGCTGGAGACGATGGCGCAGCAGCTACGCGACGCGACCTCGACGTCCCGTAGCGTTGCGTCTCACTGTCCCACGCCGGGTGCGAGCCAGGCGAAGTGCACGGGCAGCGTTGCCTCGAGCAGCAGCTGGTTCCAGATCGCCCGCGCACGCTCGTTCGTCGGTTCGTGACGCAGCACGGTCGCGATCGCCAGCGGCGTGCCGAAGAAATCGTAGCCTCCGCTCGGCACGTTGGCGTCGTCGCGCGCGACCACGTCGCGCGCGGTCCAGCGATCGCCGGCAAGCCAGTAGGCATCGTGAAGCACGGCTTTGGCGGCGCGGAACGCGACGTCGCGTGCACCCGCATGCCCGAGAATCTCGCCGGCGAGGTCGAGCCCGTAGGCACCGACGGCCTGCTGCCAGGGCATCCAGCGCCAGCCGGGCCCGATCCGATCGTCTCTCCTCCAGTCCCAGACGTCACCCGGCAGCTGGCCGAGCTGAGGCACGAGGACCTGGGTGGCGCGGTTGAGCCAGTGCGCCTTCGTCGCGGCGGCGAGGTCGCGGTCCTCCAGGTTCATCCACAGCTGCACCGCCATCATCCCCTCCCAGCCAACCGCTCGCGCCGCGAACGGGATGCTCTGGTACATCAGTTCTGGTCGCGTGGTCC
This sequence comes from Planctomycetota bacterium, assembly GCA_035649575.1. Lineage (GTDB taxonomy): Bacteria > Planctomycetota > UBA1135 > UBA1135 > UBA2386 > DASVAL01. The sequence goes on along the minus strand of DASRJH010000001.1, from coordinate 10,389 downwards.
ACTGGTAGGGATAGATCCGGGCCTGGATGCTGAGTATCTGCTGGATCGCCGGCGAGCCGGTAAGCCTCGCGGCAGCCACGGTGTTGTTGTGGAACCAGTGCTCGACGTCGCTGCCGGACCAGCCAGCAGTCTCGATTCCCGTCCCCAGGTAGCGCGCCTTGCCGAGCTGGTCGGGGCTCACGCTGATGAGGTGCGGCCTGCTGTCCCACATGACGAGGTTGGGATGTGCAGCGCTGAGCGGCGAGCCGTCGGATTCGAGGTGATGGCACGGCCTTGCCGAGGCCTTCAGCGCCGCGAAGTAGATCACTTGCTCCGCGCCCGCTCCGTTCGGCAGGAACGGCTCGCCGGCAACGAACGTCTGGTCTGCCTGCTGACCGGTGTCGCCAGACCGTCGGTTCGGGCCAAGCAGCGGAGCCTCCCACGTGTGCAGCCTGCGGATCGACTCGTCGCGTCGCACGCTCGCCCAGGCAACGGGATCGAGTCCGGGCGGCAGACGCGGGTTGCCCTGCGGCAGCAGCCGCGAGATCCCGACAGCGCCGATCGACTGGATTGCCACCGCCGAGCACCAGTGGGTCAGATGCTCGAAGTGATTCGGCCAGAGCAGCGTCACCGGCAGCGTCCGGGCCTGCCCGTCGCCGAACTGCGTCCCTGCGTCGATGAGCGGCTCGTTGGGTTGGCGGCCGGGCACGAGCACCACGGCGTTGCCAACGCGCAGCGTGAAGTTCGGCGACATCAGGTCGACCACTTGCGGGACCCTGGGGTTCGAGCACGTCACCATCACCTCGCCGCGCGCCCACGGCTCGTCCGGGCACAGGTGCAGCCACAGGTCGACGCACCACATCCGGCCGGTGCGGCAGCGCAGGTGCAAGAGGTAACCGGCGCCGTCGCGATCCAGCGAGACGAGCCCGAACATGTCGTCGTTGACCGTGGCCAAGCCACCGAACCACTCGATCGGAGGCAGAACGACATTCGGCATCTCGCATGGCTGGCTCGTCGAGAGATCGAGGGTCAGCCGCTGGCCGGGATCCAGGCGCACGCGCACGTCGAGCGCGCGCGTGTCGAGACCCGTCAGGCGCCCGAGTTGGTAAGGGTATGTGCTACCGCCGAGCGTCGAGACGACGCCGGTGGGGTGTGGTGGCATCACATCGACCGTGCAACGTGTCCAGCCCTCGTAGACCACGGGGCTGAGGTTCACGAAGTGGACGATCTGGGAGGGTAGGGATGCCGCAAGCAGCAGCGCGACGATGCGAGAGCCGATCATGAGGTGTGCTGGTCAAGGTGGGGCCTGCAACTGTCCGAGCCATCGCGACGCCAGGCCATCCGTCAGAGCCTGCAGTCGCGGCTCCGGTCTTCTACTCGGACGGCGTCTCGCGTGCGATAGTGCGGCAGAAGCGCGCCGTCACCGGCGACGAGGGCCTGCTCGTGTTGCGCGCGCGCTGCTCGATCGCGCTGCAGCCGGTGGCCCTCACCGGAGCGGACGTCGAACTGTCCGGGACCGCGGGGGTTCTGCACTTCGCGCGGCACACCCGGGCCCTACGCAACATCGGCGTAACGCAAGACGAGAGCGCTCTCGAGTACTACGTACTTGCGTTCAACAACCCGCAGAACGTGCACAAGTTCGACCTGCTGGGCGCACCGACGACGACGTTCTCGTCGACGCCCTGCACGCCGTCGCTGCCGTCGCCGAACGACATCACCTACGACCCGTTCCGCGACTGCGTCTGGCTCGTCGACAACAACGGGCGGCCGCGTGCTCAAGATGAGCCGCCAGGGTGCGTGCCAGGGCGGGTTCACGATTCCCATGTCGGTGCTGAATCCGGTCGGCATCGCCTTCGACCGCAACTCCGACACGCTGTTCGTCAGCTACGACGGCGCGGTCATGCACCTCAGCCTGACCGGCACGCTGCTCGGCGGCGGCTTCTCTTTCGCGCCCACGCCCGGCTCGGTCATCCTCAGCGGCATCACGTACGTGCCGGCGACCGACCACTTCCTGATCACGCAGAGCAGCGGCAACCGCGTGTTCGAAGTCGACCGGACGGGCGCCCTGTTGTCGACGACGTCGCTGGCGGCGTTCGGCGTCGTCAACACGCAGGGACTGCACTACAGCCCGGTGCTTCAGCAGCTCGCGGTCGTCGACAACTCGCTGTCCACGACGTTCGTGTTCAGCCTCGCGTTCTGCGCCGGCTCCGTCGTGCACCGCGGGCTCGGGTGTGCCGACGGTTCCGGCCAGAACATGGTGATCGGAGCCACCGGCTGCGCGAACATCGGCAGCACGCTGACTATGCAGGCGCTCGCGTCGCCGAGCATCCTGCCGATGCTGTTCGCGGGCGGCGTGTCGGACACCGCGGTGGGCCCGGTGCCACTGCCGTTCGACCTCGGGCTGATCGGCGGCCTCGCCCGGGTGCCAGGTCTACACCTCGACCGACGTGCTCCTCACGGTCGGCATGGTCGGCGGCACGGCGACGTTGCCGTTTTCGATCAACCCGGCGCTCATGGGTTCGAGGGTCTGTCGCCAGCAACGGCGTGCGGCTCACGCTCGACGTGAACTGAGCGGGACACCGGCGCGCGTGCTTTGGGAACTGATGGTTTGAGTGGACCTGCCACTGCCCGGTGCATGTTCACACCCGTGAGTCCCCAACGGATTGTGCGTCCCGGTGGCGTGCCCACGCAAACCATCAGTCCCCGTGCTTTGCGGGGCGCCGTGTCGGCGCCGCCCCGCGCGGGTTGACTCCGCTGCGGGGCCCGGCACCATGGCCGCGTCGATCCGCTTGGTTCTTGCCATCCCCCCGCGGGCTCCCGGCTCCGCTCACTCCAGCTCCCGACCACCATGAAGTCTCGCCTTCTCGTCGCCACTGCCATCGTCTCGCTCGCTGCGACCGCGGCCGCCCAGACCGGCCGCACCATGTCGCAAACGGGGTTCGCGTTCCCCGGAGCGACCTTCAACGCCGTGATCACCTACCCGCCGGCCGCCGTCGGCAACATCTACGCCTTCATGTGGTCGGGCCCGTTCCCCGGCTCGTTCCCGCTGGTCGTGCCTGGCTTCACGTTCGTCGGCGACGTCCGCGTCGATCTCGCGACCATGGTGCTGCACAATCTCGGCATCTACACCGGTCCTCCCGTGTCGATGCCCGTGGCGGTGCCGAACACGCCGGCCGTGCTCGGCGCGCAGCTCGACTGCCAGTCGGTCGACATCGACATCACGCAGACGTTCTACTTCGCCGACAACGACATCGCGGTCGTCGTCTCCGGCGGCCCCGGCAACGTCGAGATCGCCATCGCGACATCCACGTCGACGACGCTCGGCGACAACGACACGCACCAGATCAGCAACGCGACGATCGGCGCGCCGGTCAGCTACGTCCAGCCGACCTTCAGCTTCCTCGCCACGCGCCACCGCGGCGACGAGGGCTTCGTCGAGGGCTACGCCGGCACGTTCAGCGGCACGTCGTTCAACAGCGACATCGACTCGGTCAGCTACCTGCGAGTCGGCCGCCGCTCGTGCAGCCCGTCCTACCAGACGATCGGCCTGCCGAACGGCTACGAGATCTCGATCCAGCGCGACCGCGTGAACGGCCGTCAATTCAGCCTCGCGAGCTACAACCGCGCGACCGGCGCGACCACGATCATCCCGGGCTCGACGTGGCTCGACACCGGCACGAGCGCGACGCCGGTCCAGCAGATGTTCTACTTCGGCTTCTCGCGCGACGGCGTGTGGGGCGCGATCTACGTCAAGGACAGCAACACGACGACGCCGTTCGTGCCGAAGGTGTGGGCGTTCCGGAACGACGCGAGCCAGCCCGTGATCGACATCACGCCACCCGGCACGATCGCGACGACTGCGTTCTTCGACGGTTCGCTCGGGTTCACGAACGACTTCCTGCTGGCCGCCAGCAGCAACGGCTTCTTCTGGACCTCGGCGACGGCGCCGGCGACCCTGCAGCCGCTGGTGCTGCCGAACACGACGGCGACGAACATGCCGAACGTGTGGGCCTTCCCGCTGAGCTGGCGCGTCTCGCGCGACGGCAGCAAGGGCTACATGCAGATCAGCAGCAATCCCGCCCTGTCGCGCGGAGAGATGGACATCGTCAAGATGACCAACAACGCCGGCACGCCGCAGGTCGTCAACTACTCGCAGTTCCTGCTGCCGACCGGCACCACCGAGTTCGGCTACAGCGCGATCACGCCGTCGACCGCGAACAACAGCAGCAACGGCATCAAGGCGTCGGTGTCGCCGAACGGCGACCGCCTGGCATTCCTCGCCGCCACGACCGTGACGACGGTGTTTCCCGGCCTCTACGTCGCCGACGGCACGCCGAACCCGGTGCTCTACACGGTGCCCGGCGCGCTGTTCTACAGCGAGGTCGCGTTCATCAACAACGACACGGTGATGTTCTTCGCCGGCGCGTCGAACGTGCTGCAGAGCCTCTACAAGCTCGACCTGACCGCCGGCGCGCAGCTCGGCGTGATCAGCCAGGTCGGCGCGTTGACCGACATCCGCACGCGCGGCCAGTTCTGGTCGCTGAACAAGAACTGGTGGTATTTCGTGCGCTCGAACAACGCGAGCACCATCAACGACATCGTCTCGGTCGACTGCGCGACCGGCGCCGTGCGGAGCGTGACCGGCACCGAGTTCGGCACGCCGGGCCCCGTCGCCACGCTGCGCACCGGCTCGTTCAACGTGACCGCCGACCCGTGGTTCGCGCTCGAGATGCAGGTCCGCCGCGCCCCGGTCGGCAGCCAGGCCTACTTCACGGCGCGCCGTGAGGTCCCGGGTCTGTTCGAGGACGCGAACGTGTTCCGGTTCGACATCGAGAACGGCGGCCAGGCCGTGATGCTGACCAACAACACGGGCACCGGCGCCGCGGTCGGCAACGTGATCTGCATCGAGAACCTGTGCATCTCCGACGACGGCAACCACCTCGCCTACTCGCAGCGTCTCGGCAACACCGCGACGGCCAGCACACCGGAGAACGTGTTCCACCTGAACCTCGGCACGAGCACGATCACGCAGTGCTCGGTGAGCCAGGCGTCGCAGTCGATCACCGACGGCTCGGTGCGCTTCTGCGGCGGCGCGAACCCGTCCGGGCTGGTCTGGTCGCTCGGCACCAACTCGCCGAGCGTGCCGACGGCCAACGCGGTCGTGCAGTTCGCGGCGCTCGGCAGCAACTCGCCGATCACGATCAGCGCGCCGCCGGCCGGCACGCGGCTCTATCAGGTGCTCGGCACGCACTGAGCGCCCGCCAGCCTCACAGGCTGCCGAGCTTGCCGTCGATTCCGTTCGACGTGATCGTGCCGCCGAGCAGCTGGTTGACGCCGGGCTGGAGCACAGCCGCCTGCTTGTACAAGTGCACGTTGACCAGCGACGGCGTGGTCGGCACCGCGAACGTGTAGGAGTGCAGAGCACCCGCGACGAGCCACGCGTTCAACAGGTCGAGCGTCGTGCGCAAGCAGCAGCCGGGCGCATCGCGTGCTGCATCGAATCCAGGCACTCCGGGATCGTACCCCGCCCGGTCCGGACATCGGCGCCCTCGGGTCGCGGGGGAACTCCACCTGACAGCGATATTGTGAAACACTGTGCAGCCCTTCGCCGCATCGGTCCTCGTGCAACCCGACACCCTCGATCGCGACTTCCAGACGTTCCGGCAGAGCCGCGATCCGGCGGCGCTGGCGGCGGTGTTCGACGCCGCGGCACCGCGCCTCTTGCTCGTAGCGATGCACCTGTGCCGAGATGCGGCGACCGCCGAGGACCTCGTGCAGACCGTGTTCCTGCAGGTGCTCCGCGACGTCGATCGCTTCGACGCGCGGCGGCCCGTGCTGCCGTGGCTGCTCCGCATGCTCGAGCACCGCGCGAGCGATCTGCGGCAACGCGCGCACGTGCGCCGCGAGCAGTCCGGCGACGCGGCGGCGGCCGCGGGTGGACCTTCCCCCGAGCGCGCGGCGGCTGCGAACGAGGTGCGCGAGCGCGTCGCCGAGGCGCTGGCCGGCATGCCGCGCGATTACCGCGACGTGCTCGCGCTGCGGCTCGTGCACGGGCTCTCGTCGGTCGAGATCGCGCACGCCAACGGTCTGCCGCCGGCGACGGTGCGCACGCGGCTGCGCCGCGGCCTCGAGCTCCTGCGCGGCGCCTTGCCGCGCAGCCTCGCGACGCACGGACTGCTCGCGCTGCTCGCTGCCGAGCTCGCGTTCGCGCGCGACGGGATGGCCGCCGTGCGCACGAAGGTGCTCGCCGCTGGCGCAGGAACCGGGGTCACGGTCGCGTTCGGCTGGTGGCTTGCGGCCGCCGCGACGCTCGTGCTCGCAGCCGGCGGTTGGTGGTGGTTCGCGCCAGTCGCCTCGGGCGCCAAGCGCCTCGACGCGAACGCGACGCAGACGGTCACGGCGCACACGGCGAACGACGGCGAACAGCCGCGCGATGACGCTCCCACCCGTGACGCGACACGTTCCGCGGCGCAGCGCACCGCGGTCGCAGACCCGCGCACCACGACAGTGCGCGGCCGCGTCGTCGATGCCGCCACCGGCCTGCCGATCGGTGGCGTTGCCGCGAAGCTGCGGTCGATGCCCTGGAACGGCGTCGAGGACCCTGAGTGGCGCGATCCGGAACCCGTCGCGACCGCCGCCGACGGCTCGTTCTCCGTGCAGTTCGTCCCGTCGCGGCAGCGCGGCGTCGAGCTCGGCCTCGCCACCGCGGGCTACGTCGAGGAGTTCCTGTCGTGGGAGCCGATGCGCGAAGGTGTCGACGTCGACGCGGGCGACGTGAAGCTGCAGCCCGGCACGCCGGTCCGGCTGCGCCTGCTCTGCGACGGCAAGCCTCTGGGCGGCGTCGAGACGTACGCGAGCCCCGCGCCGGGCGGCGCGCAGCCCGCCGGCATGAACGGCCACGGCCTCAGCGATGCCGACGGCTTCGTCGATCTCGGCACGTGCGAGCCGGGGCCCTGGTGGCACGACGTGCGAACGGCGCATCTCGGCAGCGAGGCGAAGTTCGACGTGCCGCTGCAGCGCGCGCCGTTGGTCGTCACTGTCGATCTGCGCGAGCCGCCGCGCGATCGTTCGATCTCCGGCCTGCTCGTCGACACGAGCGGCGCACCGCTCCCCGGCATCGAGCTCGGCATGCGCATGCCGGGCGGTGGCTACCTCACGGCCACGACGCGCAGCGACGGCCGCTTCTTGTGGGGCCAGAAGGTGACGCCGCTCGCGAGCGTTCGCGAGCACATCGAACTGCGTGGCGAGCATCCCGAGCTCGAATGGGTCGACGATGGCGGCGAGGTCGCATGGGGTGCGCACGAGCTCCGGCTCGTCGTGCGGCGGCGCGCGCCGGCGACGCTGCAGCTCGAGGTTGTCGACGCAACCACCGGCCTGCCGGTAGAGTCGTTCGGGGCGAGGTGCGATCCCGATCGCTGGCGCGGCATGCGCTGCCCCCCATCGAAGCGGACGCCCGTCGCGAGCGAGCATCACGAGGGCGGCGTCGTGACGTTCGCTGCCCTGGTCCCGGGCCCGTACCTCGTGTCCGTATTCTGCGACGGCGTGCTCGCCGACTGCACGGACGTCGAGGTGCAGGTCGCCCAAGCACCGCCGACGACGCTGCGGGTCGCATTGCATCCGCCCGCGGAGCTCGTCATCGAAGTCGCCGACGCGATCACGGGAATGCCGCTGTCCGGAGTGGAGGTGATGCTCGCGCGCGCCCTCCCCGCCGATCGTGTTCGCGAGTTCGGCATGAGCTGGTTCGGGGTCGTGTTCGCGGATCCGGATGGCCCGCGCTACACCTCGACGGGCGACCTGCTCCAGGTCGCGCGCGGCTCGAGCGACGAGCGCGGCCGCGTGTCGCTGCGTGCCGCGGCGGACACGCCCGGACTCGTGCTCTACGCAGGTGGCCCGCGCTGCGTCGCGAGCATCCATCCCGGCGTCTCGCTGCCGCCCGAGGGAACGACAACCACGATCCGCGTGACTGCAGCCACGGTCGTGCGCGGCACCGTGACACCGCGTGCGTTCGTCGAGCGCTTGGGGCCCGATCCCGAACGACTCGCCGAGGCGGCTGCGGACGCGCGGGTCCAATGGACCGATCCCGGCCAGTTCGCGAGCCACTACCCGAGCGTGGTGTTGCGGCCGCTCGGCACCTCGCCGGCGAACCGTCTTGCGGCGCACGTCGCCGCCGATGGCACGTTCAGGATCGGCGGCGTGCCCGCGGGCCGGTACGCGGTGCACGTCGAGGACACGATCGGAAACTCGCAGGCCGACATCGGAGCGCTGGCGACGGTCGACGTGGACCCCGCGCGCCCCGGTGAGCCGCTGACGATCGACGTGTCAGCGCTGGTGCCCGCGCGCGGCACGGTGCGTTACTTCGTCGATGGCGCGCCCGCGAAGGGCGAGGGCGGTCTCGCTCGCATCGTCGACGGCGGCGTGCAATGGCTGACGTTCCCGCTCGACGGCGAAGGCGTCGCGACGACGCCGTGGCTCGTGCCGGGCACGTACGTGCCGTTCGCCGTCGGCGCCGGCAACGAACACGTCTTCGGCACGGGGCGCCTGCTCGTGTCGGCCGGCGGCAGCATCGACGCGACGTTCGCGTTGCAGCGACGTCCGGTCGCAGTCCGCGTCGTCGATCCGGACGGCGAGCCGGCACGCGACCTGTTCGTCTGGACCGAAGCGGTCGACGCGCCCGGGCTCGGCCGCTGCCCCTGGCTGCCGCGGCGGACCGACGCCGACGGCCGCCTCGTGTTCGCTGCGGCACCGCCGGGCCGGCTGCGGCTGCGCGCGTTCGCGCGCGACCAGGACCTGCGCGACAGCAACGCCGAGCCCGCGCTGCTGCTCGGCGAAGTCGCGGCAGACGCGACTGCGGTGACGTTCCGGTTGCCGCGCTGATCGGCTCGTCGCGCCGGCATCCGCGTTCCGGGCGCGATAAGCTACGGCGATGGTAGACCTCGGTGCCATTGCCCGCGCCCTGCCCGGCGTCGGGGAAGGCGTCGCGTGTGCCGGCACGTCGCTCGAGAGCCGCACCTACACCGTGAACGGCAAGGCGTTCCTGTTCGTCGCGACGAAGGACGCGCGTCTGAAGCTCACCACGTCGGCCGCGGACGCACGCACGGGCGGCTTCGCCGTCGGCGCGAACGGCTGGGTCAAGCTGCCGCTCGGCGAACTGCCGCCGGCCGCCACGGTGAAGCGATGGATCGCCGAGAGCCACGCGGCGATCGGCGGCGGCAAGCAAGCGCGCCCGTCGAAGCCTGCGGGAAAGCGTCGCAGGTGAAAGCGCGCTGCACGTCCGCGATCGCGCCGCGCAGCACGCCGGCGATCACTTCGGCGCGCCGGGTGCTGCCGGCTGCACGACGCGGAGAAGGCGCTGGCGGTACGACAAAGCCAGCGCATTCACCGCAGTCGCGTAGACGCGGCCGCATTCGCGGCCGCGCCGATCGATCGGGTCCCACGAGCCGGCGTGCGCACCGTCGGTGCGCTGGTGCGGCAGCAGCGCCGCCTCGAGCGCCTGCTCCCAGTCCAGCGACTCGTCGCCGCCCTGCTGCATCATCACGCAGGTCGCGAGCTGCCAGGTCAGGAAGTCCGCGGCGGGCGCGCCCTTCGCGCCCGGCCAGCTCGGCAGCCGCGCGCCGAGGCCGGTGCACAGCCGATCGAGCACCGCGTCGTGCTCGCGGTCACGGTGGGCGAAGATGCGCAGCAGCGCCTCGGCCGCCGGGTCGAGGAACCCCGCGTGCCGGTCGGCGAACGCGATCGTCGGCGCGAGGTCGAAAGGCTGGACGCCGAACTCACTGCCGCTGAGCAAGGCCCAGCACGCCCACCAGGTCGTCGCAGCGTCGCCGGCCGTCTCGCCCGGGCGCGCCGGCCACGTGCCGTTGGCGAGGCGCAACTCGGTGAGCCGGCGCAACGGCGCTGCCGGAGCCCTCGATTCGCTGAGCGCGCGGCCTTCGCTCAACGAGAACGTCGCGATCGCGTGCGCGGCCGTGGCGTTGGCCGCCGACGGCTCGCCGATGAAGCCGTCCTTGCCGATGCGCGCTTCCAACCAGTCCACGGCCTTGGCGACGCATTCGCGGTGCGGGCCCTGCTGCGCGGTGTTGCCCGAAGCCAGCAGCGCCATCGTCGCCCAGGCGGTGACGTGGAGGTCCTGGTCCGGCTTGCCGACGCCTGTGCACAGGTCGTGCTTGGAATCGTGGCGCATGAACTGCGACGCGCTCCAACCGCCGTCCTCGTCCTGGTGCGCGACGAGCCACGCGAGAGCGGCGTCCATCGCGGTGCGCGCATTGGGCACCGGGGCGGGCGCAGCGGCGGGGCGCGCTGGAACCGGCGACTGCGCCGCGGCGACCGGGAGCAGGATGGCGGCGAGGGCGGCGGCGTGGCAGGCAGACATCGTGGCGACCTCCAGCCGCCATCCTACTGCACGCGCACGGGCCT